>NZ_KB892169.1:0-465075 GCF_000373685.1 Streptomyces sp. PsTaAH-124
CCGCTGATCCGGGGGCGGGGCGGTGTGTGGTCAAGGTGCGCAACGGGCAGGGCTGCCGGGCCGTTGAGGGAGGTATTGGACGTCCCGACTCAGCAGCACGGGGGTCCTGTTGGTTCCGTATCCTGCCGCACTCGACCTGCCTCACGCGCTGATCGAATGGGTCACGATGCTCATCGTCACCCGTGAAGGTGACCGGCGGTGCAAACTGCCGCCGCACTGGCGTGCGCTGGTCGCACTCGTGTACCTGCGCCGCCACGACACCCTCGCCCGTATCGCCGCAGCGTTCGGGATATCCGTCGGCACCGCACACGCCTACGTCACCGCGGTCACCGCCCTGCTCGCTGAGCAGTCGCCGGGCCTGCTGAAGACACTGCGCGTGCACGACCCGGACTTCGTCCTCCTGGACGGCACGCTCGCCGAATGTGACCGCGTCGGCGACGGGAAGGCTGACTACTCTGCGAAACACAAGCGGCACGGGGTGAACGCACAGGTTGTCACCGATCCGGTCGGCCAGATCATGTGGCTGTCGCCGGCCCTTCCGGGCCGGACCCACGACCTGACGGCCGCCCGCACCCACAAGATCCTCCGGATCTGCGCGCGCCAAGGCGTCCCGATCCTCGCCGACATGGCCTACATCGGTGCGGGCGACTGCGTCACTACCGCCAAGCGCCGCCCGCCCAACGGCGAACTCACTCCCACCGAACGGACCCTCAACCGGGCCCTGTCCGCAGCACGGGCGCCCGTCGAACGAGGCATCGCACGGCTCAAGTGCTGGCAAATCTTCCGCAGATCCTGCATCAGCCCCAACCGCATGTCCGCCATAGCCAAAGCTGTCCTCACCCTGGAGAGGCAAGGCTGAAAACGCTCATTGGTTGTCGTAGAGGTCACGCTCGCCGTGGATTTGCCACGCTTCCACACCTTGCGGCCGTGTCACGCTCACGGTGCCCGGGACGCGGTACGAACTGCGGCCGCGCACTTCCAGCGCCCCCTCGGCAACGAGGCGCGCGAGCACTTGGCGCAGTGCCGTCCGACCGATACCGAGTTCTTCGATCAGCGTGCGTTCAGAGGGCAGCCTGTCGTCGGGGGCATACACGCCGGCCGCGAGCCGTTCGCGCAGCGTCTCGTAGACCTTGGTCGTCTTCGGTCCCATCTGCGGAGCACTCTCCGTTCTGAGGTGGTGCGTACCAGCGTAGCGGGGCGAGCCTGCAGATCCCCCCAGATCCTTCCCCAGGTCTTGCTGGTCTCGCTAGGGAACGTTGAAAAGTCCCGAACACTCGCGGGCGGAACGCTCTACTCTTGTGGCGAAAGCGACGTGAGTCAACTACTCAAATGGGAGGCGCTAGTGAACGAAAAGGAAAACAGCTCGTCGAATAGTGAAATCGGTGAGACGGAAGAAGAGGTTATTCAACTTCTCGCAAATTTCAAGATCTCCTTCCTGGAATCCGGTGACGAATATGTCACCTTTTCCTGTTATGAGAAAATGGCTCGTCGCGCGGCTCGTTATGGGGTTTCGCTGCCACGCAATTTTCTATCTGATCTTCGCGATCAGCTACGCTCGGGGATTGTGCCCCATCCGACACTGCGTGGCATTATCGCACCGGCCGCAGGTTATGTAGAAGTTATTGTGCAGGATTCTGTTAGGGTGGGTAGTGGACTCAGACTGCGCCGGGCCACCACCATGCCCGAAGTATGCCGACACATTGATGACGATCTAAGGATTGTGACCCTAAGGAGGGACGATCACGTTTATACGGATCTCCATATCGCAGGAAGTGGCAGTACTTGCCTGGAGATTTCACCAGCCTCCCCGGCCTGTTACATGTTTACTTCCCTCGAAAGGGTTGTCCCTAGAGAGGCAGGGCGTTGGAGCTTCGGGCTGACAGTAAAGGTCTACCTTGAAGGTGATACGGCCGAGAGTCTGGAGAAGGCTGCGAGTAAAGTAGTTTCCTCCCTGCTGTATGAGCTCGATGTCAGGAACGGTATCCGTCTGAATGCCGATAGATGGTTTGCGGAGCGAGGTGATAGAAATGCTTTGCGGCGCCCGGCGGCCACTTCGGTTGTTAGGTTCCCGGAGATTGCCATTAAACCAGAGATGGCAACCCTTTTCGGGTTTGCTGCCTCTGTCGCGGGTAACCCTCCGCTAGCCTTCCTTACGTACTATCAAATCTTGGAACACAATCTCGCTTCTGCGGTGAAGCGCAGGGCTCTCAGAAAGATGGCTAAGGAGCTGTCTGACCCTATATTTGACAAGTCCAGCAGAGATGACCTGCTGCGAATTTTCATGATCAGTGAGCGATCGACACATATGTCTGAGGTGGATCAGCTGCGGACACTTATCGATGAATGTGTGCGACCTGAGTCTTTGGCGAATTTCTTCACCGCGGGCGACTACGTGGGACACTTCGGCAAGAAGGGGCCCATAGTCGGCGTGGAAGCGGTAAACCCCTCGAATGGCCAAACATCTCTGGCGTCGCAAGTAGCGGACCGCGTGTACAAGATCCGTAACAGGATTGTTCATGCTAAAGACGACCCTAGATTTGGTGAGGCCCCACCGCTGCTCCCTGATGGGCCTGAAGCAGATGCTTTGTGGCCGGACATCATGTTGGCTCGGTTGCTGGCAACCGAGGTGATCCTCGATGGGCACGCAGGCATGTGAGTGCATGACAATAGCGGCAGTGAGCGGTGAGAACCTGCGACGGGCCCTCGGGCCCCGAATAGGGGGGCGGGTCACGATCGCTTTGTGTGTCTGCGGGGCCGTCTGTGGGCCGTCGAAGGGCGGCCCACAGCGACCAACGACGACCGCTCGACCAGTGCTCTGCGCTGGGCCGGCCTCGATCGCGTGAGGTCGCTCCGCGCCCGCGCCACTTCCTCCGCAACAAGAAGCAGGAGTGGGAGGAGTACAGAAGCGAGGTCACGGCGTACGAACTGCGGAAGCATCTGCCGGTGCTGTAGGGGGCGGGCTCGGGACGGGGCTCCCCGGGCGCAGGGGCGCTCTCGCCGCCGTGCGGGGCGAGGGCTGCTCAGAAGGACCGGACGACGGCTACTTCTGGGACCCGATGGGCAGCGCCTTGCCGAGAGCGTCCAGGATCGGCGCCCGAGCGGAGGACTCCCGGGGAAGCACGAGCGTCAGCGCCGCAGTGATCAGCAGGGTGATCCGCAGGCTGCCGGCGACCGCGGGGATTCTCGCCACGTCGGGAATGAGAGGGAGAGCGAACGCGGCTGTCAGCAGGACGAGCGGAGGCAGCAGGCGCTGCCATGCGGCGTGAATCTTCGAGAGGCGTGGGGCTTGGTCGATCTGCGCGACCACGGACTCCCAGTCGTCCTGCGTGAGAGCGGTGATTCCGGCCCACAAGGACGCCATTACGCGGACATGCGATCCCGGTCCGCCGGCTCGTGACAGGACATATTTGTGCTTCCGTATCACGTCGGCGACGCCGAACGCCTCTCTCCTGGCGGTGCTCCGGGACTCCCGATCGAAGATCGAAGCCGACCGGGAGAACTTCAGAGCCAGTACTTCGGCCGTGCCTGCGGCCGCTTCGAGCGCTACCAGAGCCGCGCGTGTCCTGGTCGACCTGAAGGGCTGCCCCATACTCGAATGCACCTTTGAACATGCCATCGTCATGGCGACAAGCAATTCATCGTAGGGATGGTCGTGTTCGGTGATGCGCGGATAGAACAGATATTTCAGCAGGGCGGCGAAAGCCAGGGACATGAGCAGATGGAGAGCCGCTGCCGCGCCGCCGAGCGCGAACCAGGCAAGACACTGCACCACCGGACGGTAGCCCGACGATGTGTCGGTGACCGTCCATATGATGAACGAGTCCACGAGCACCATCACGGGCAGAACACGGTGTCTCACTTTTCTGATGATTTTCAGTGTATGGATTGCTTCCGTCCTGGGCTTTATGCGGCAGGCTACGGCCGTGAGCACCAGTACATAGCCAAGACCAAAGGGGACCCCGAGGGTCACCAGCTGGTCGAACGAAATGCCTTTCACGGCCGCCTGGTCCCCGTGGGCGGATCCGGAGTCCGGCGGTGAAAACAGGCCCAGTGATATCATCCACGGGAGGAGGAGAATCATAGGGTAGTAAATCCACGTGACAGCCCACGCAAGTCTGTTGGCGCGGTTCAGGGTGGACCTCATTGCTCCCCGCCCGACCCTTCGCCGTACCTTCTCCACCTCCTCCGGGCTTGCCAGATCCTGCGCGAAGGCGGCGATCATGTCCGAGAGCCGACGATAGTTCGCTCGCGCCATCAGGAGGGTCATGGCCCTGAAGTGATTGTTTTTCAGAGCCTCCAGGAACGCGCGGCCGAATCCCCTTGTCCTGCCCAGTGCGGCCGCCGCCCGGCGCGATGCGCGGTGGTGCGGTGCGCCGGGGGTGCGGTTCGCGGGCGACGAGGCTTGAGACATGGCAGGCAGTATGGCCACTGGGGTGCCGTGTCGTCCCCGGTCGGCAGGAAACCGGGGCCGCTTGAGCCGTGCTCGTGTCAGCCGGTGCTGTCTGTTTATCACCCTTTGGTCTGGATCAATCGCTGCTACTCTGCGTCGATGTCCGGGTGCCGGGAGCGACGGTCTCGCTCTCCCGTCCGGGAGTGCCACCGTGACGCCGGAACCGGCCGCACCGGGTTGCAGCGGCGGTCGGGCCCGGCCCGACCGACGAGACGAAGCGTATGGATCTCTTACCGATACCGGACCCTGGCAGTCTCCGCACACCCGATGAACTCGCCCAATCCCTGCGGGCGTTGCGCGGCTGGGCCGGGAACCCGTCGTACGCCGAACTCGTCCGGCGGATCGGCGCCGTCCGCGCCGCCCGTGGGGTGCCGGCGTCGGAACGCATGCCGGGCCGGGTCACCGTCTACGACTGCTTCCGTACCGGTCGGCGCCGCATCGACATGAACCTGGTTCTGGACATCGTCACCGCGCTCGGCGTCGAGGGTTCGCCGCGGGAGCAGTGGCGTCGGGCGGTGCGGGCGATGCTGTGCCGGCCGGACAGCGACGGCGGAGGCCGGGTCAGCACGGAACTGCCCGTACCGGTCGAGCCGTTCGCCGGGCGGAGCGCCGAACTGCGCGCGGTGGCCGGGCCGGACCCCCGGCCCCTGGTGATCACCGGGATGCCGGGAGTGGGCAAGACCCAGTTCGCGGTCCGGGCCGCGCGGTCGCTGGCCGCCGCCGGGCTCGGTGCGCACGGCCGGCTGTTCGTCGACCTCCACGGCTATCACCCGTGTCTGCCGCCGGCCGAACCCGCCGCCGTCCTGGCGGGACTGCTGGTCGCCCTCGGGCAGCCCGCCGAGCGGGTGCACCGGATGTCCGCCCGCGCCCGCGCGGCCCGCTACCGTGAACTGCTCGCCGAACGTGACGTCCTCGTCGTCCTGGACGACGCCGCGGACGACGACCAGTTGCGGCACCTGCTCCCCGGCACCTCGCGCGGGGCGACACTGGTCACCGCCCGCAACGCCCTGGTCGGGGGCGCCGGTGCGCGGCGCATCGAGCTACAGCCGCTGAGCTGCGCGGAGGTGGCCGAACTGTTCGGCCAGGTGGTCGGCGCCGACCGGGTCCGCGCGGAGCCCGAGGCGGTCGCGGAACTCGGCAGGCTCTGCGGCAACCTGCCGCTGGACCTCGCGGTCAGCGCGGCGCGCATCGCCGCCACCCCGGCCTGGTCACTGGCCGACCAGGCCCGCAGGCTCGCCGCACGGCCGCGCGGGGCGGCCGCCGGACCGGCTCTCGCCGCCTCCTACCGGCGGCTGGCCCCGGCCGACCGGCGGCTGTTCCGGCTTCTCGCCCTGCACCCGGGAAGCCGGGCCGACGCCGCCTGCGCGGGCGCGCTCGCCGGACGGCCCGCCGCGCAGGCGGCCGAGTCGCTGGTGCGGCTCAGCCACGAGCACCTGCTCCGGCCTGTCGGCGACGACATGTATGAATTCCCCTGCCAGGTACGGGAGTTCGCCTTCGACCTGACCGTGGAGGAAGACCCGTACTCGGTCCAGCTCACCGCCCTGGAGGGACTGCTGGAGCACTACAGCGGTACCGCGGCGGCAGCCGTCGCGGCCCTGTCCGGCCCGGCGCGCGCCGGGCGCCACCCCGCTGTCGGCCCGCGCTTCCCGGACGCGGATTCCGCCATCGGCTGGCTGGAGCGGGAGTGGGCCTCCGCGGTCGCCGTCGCCGCCCGCGCGGCCGAGATCGGCCGTACGGAACATGCGTGTGCGCTGTCCCGCTCGCTCGGCCGCTATCTGAGGGACACCGACCGCGGTGATGTGGCCGAGACCCTGCAATGCCACGCCCGGACCCCGCGGACGCCCACCGGCCCGGCCGAGGGGCCGTCCCGCCGCGCCCTCGTCCCGGAGTGCCCGGTCAGGGACGCGGAGCCGGCCCGGCGCCACGGCGCCGCTCTGGAGCCGACGTAGACCACCGGGCGCGGGGCCGCCGCTGTTCGGGTTCGTTCGGGATGCTCGCCCGGAGTCGGTGCCCCGCGTGAGGCTGACCCGCGTCGGCCGGTGCCGCCCGTGTGCGAGGAGCCGCACGCCCACGCACCGGCCCGCACTCGGATCGACACGAAAGTCCGACACCCGGGTAAGGAAGGGGAACTGATGAAGCGCTTCATCAAGAGGATCGTCGCCCCACTGGCACTGGCACTCGGCCTGGGCCTGGGCCTGCCGGCCACCGCCGACGCCACACCGGCCAGCCCCCAGCCCTACGCCTACGGCTTCCTGGCCTCGCTCACCAGACCGACAGGCGGCGGCACGTACTACTGCATGGACGAACTGCGGCAGGTCAACGGCAACGGCCGTCCGGTCGTGCTGCGGCCCTGTGACGGTTCGTGGAACCAGTTCTGGTTCTGGGACGAGAACGGCCTGATCCACAGCACCAACGACGGCCGCTGTCTGTGGGCCCACTGGGCGAGCGGCCCGAGCGACGGGCCGGACGCCTCCGCCCGGGACTGCAACGGCAACGACTCCCACCAGCGCTGGACCCTCGGCACCGACCGCACCGTCTGCAACGGCGCCGGAGCGTGCCTGGCGAACACGGGCGTGCCCGGACCGCATGACTCCTACCACCTGTTCGGCCACGGCGTGAGCCCCGCTCCCGACCCCACCTTGCAGTTCGACTGGCACCACTCCGACAGCGACACCCCGATCAACCCCGGCAAGTAGCCCGCACGACGGCGCCAGGGCCCCGGCCGTCGCACGACGCCCGGGGCCCGAGCCCATCCGGAACCGGCCTTCCGGACCGCACGGGCACCAGCCGAGCACGACGGCATCCGGACCCGGGGGAGCCCCACCGGGGTCCGGCGGCAAGGGAGGACACCGGCATGGCCACCACCGACGACGGCCACCGGCCCGCGCACCGGGCTCCCGCCCCCGTCCGCCGCCGCGGCACCGACCGCCTCGTCTGCCGGACCGCCCACGCGGCCGAGGGGCACGCCGTCGAGGCCGACGGGATGACCCTCGACGCGGCCTCGTACGTCCTGGAGTACGACGTCGACGCGAGCCGCCGGTCATCGGCGCGGTGACGCCTTCACCGGACGAGCCGGAGGCGTGCCCTTCGGTACGAAGAGGCTCAGCCGGAAGGTGGTCGGCCGGGTCAGGCGTCCGCAGAACCTGTCCATCCGCACCGCCGTCCAGTCGATCCGCGGGTCCGACGCCCGCAGGCGGCGCAAGCCGGCGTGCCACTCCGACTCGTTTTGGGTCTCGAAGAGCACTTCCCAGTGGCCCGTGTCGGGCGCGAACCGGGCAGCCGTCCGCCGCGCCTCGTCCTGCGACCGGCGTCTTCTGCTGCGCTGCCCTGGCATCGGTCCAGCATCGGCCGCCCCCACCGGCACGGCAAGGCCGGGACCGGCGCGGATTTGATCATCGGGCGGGCGGCGCCTAGAACACTCCCATGGCATACAGGTTCACGGCGCGGGTCGCCTGCGGGCTCGATGATCCGGAGGCGGACGACTGCGTGATGGCGGGGGTGGCGGAGTCGGAGGACGCGGAGGCGTTCTCCTTGCTGTTCATGTGCGACTTCGAGGAGCCCGACGCCCAGGAGGCGGCGCTGGGCCTGGACACGTACTGCCTGGTCACGCCGGGGCAGGGCACCGCCTACGGGTGCGTACGGGAAGTGGTGCCGGCCGGGGACGTGCTGCGGGTGTCGCTCGACCCCGCGTCGCTGGCGGACCTGGGGCTGTCCGATCCGGTGGTCGAAGTGCTGCTCCGGGCGCCGGAGGCGGAGGTGGCGCGGATGCGGGAGGTGCTGCCGCGCATCCTGGGCCACGGGCGTCCGGACGCCCGTCCGGAGGTCGCCCTCCCGGCCCCGCCGCCGCGCGGATAAGGTGCCGCCATGCAGCGGATCCTGGTCGTGGGTGTCACCGGTGCGGGCAAGTCGACGCTCGCCCGGTCGGTCGGCGCCCGCCTGGGGGTGCCGTACCACGAGATGGACGCGCTGTACTTCGCCGGTCCCGGCTGGGCCGTGAACGGGCGGCTGGCCGAGGACGTGGGCGGGATCGCCGACGGGCCCCGCTGGATCATCGACTCCCTCGGCTACCCGGAGGTCCGCGACCTGCTGTGGGAGCGGGCGGACACCGTGCTCTGGCTGGACTATCCCCGGCGCGTCGTCATGCCCCGCGTGCTGCGCCGCTCCCTGCGCCGCACGGTCACCCGCGAGGCGCTGTTCGGCGGCAACCGGGAGATCTGGCGGGGATGGCTGAGCCGCGAGCACCCCGCCTGGTGGTCCGCCGCGCAGCACGGGCCGCGCCGCCGCGAGGTGGAACGCCGTACCCGCGACCCCCGCTTCGGCCCGCTCACCGTCCACCGCTTCGGACGCCCCGCCGAGACGGCGGCCTGGCTGGACGGCCTCTGAGCGACGGCCGACGGGAGTGGTACACGGTCTGTACCATGGAGTCATGGCCCTGAAGCGCACCAATGTCTACGCCGAGGACGACGACCTTCTCCTGATCAAGGAGGCCGCCGCCCGGCTGGGGGTCTCCGAGGCGGAGATGATCCGCGAGGGCATCCATCGGATCGCGCTGGCCCACCGGGTGTGGGACGAGCCGTTCGTCTCCGACGAGGAGACCTTCGACCTCGGCGGCCCCGTGACCCCGGAGGAGACCGGCGACGCGGTCGTGCGCGGACACGTGGAGCGGGAGCGGCGCAACCGGCGGGGCAGCGCCGCGTGATCGCCGTCGCCGATACCTCCGGCCTGCTCACCCTCTTCAACCGCTCCGACCCCGGTCACCACGCGGCGCGAAAGGCGGCGGACCAGTGCGGATTCCTGGTCACCACCCCGCTCGCGCTCACCGAGGTGCACCAGGTCGCCACCAGCCGCGCCGGACGGCGGGCCGCCGACGGGATCCTGCGCACCCTCACCGCCCGTGTCCGGCAACTGCGCCTGGTGCTCGCCCCCACGACCCCGGAGATCCTCGACGCCGCGCTGACCGTGCGGACCCGGTACGCCGGTCTCGACCTCGACCTGGTGGACGCGGTGAACGTGGCCCTGGCCGCCGAGTACGACACGGACGCCGTGCTCACCCGGGACCTGCGGGACTTCCGGACCGTACGTCCGGTGGGCGGCAGGTACTCCTGCTTCCGGATCCTGCCCGACGACCTCTGACCGCCGGGCAGGGCGCGGCCACGGCGACCGCCCGCCCCGCCCCGTCGACCGCCCCCCAGCCGACACCCCCGCCTGCCGCTACGCTCTGGCCAGGACCACCTCGATCCGACAGGAGACCGGGATGACGGCGCCGGGGCGCAGGAGCAGCACCTTCACACGGCTGCTGCGGCACGGCTTCACCGATGCCTCGGCCGCCGAGCGGAGGCTGGACAGCCCGGAGCTGGCCCTGGTCCGCGACGACCCGGTGCTGCTGGAGGCGCTGGGCGCCACCGCCGACCCCGATCTCGCGCTGGACGGACTGGTCCGGCTGCTGGAGGCGCAGCCCGCCCCGGCCGCTCGGCGGGAACTGCTGGACACGGTGATAGCGGCCAAACCGCTGCGCGACCGGCTGCTCGGCGTGCTCGGCGCGTCCGCCGCGCTCGGCGAGCACCTGGCGCGGCACGCCGGTGACTGGCAGGCGCTCGTCACCTACGAGCCGCGCGACCTGCACCCGGGTGTGGAGGAGTTCGAACGGGGGCTGGCCGAGGCGGACGACCCCGTCGCGCTGCGCGTCGCCTACCGCCGCTGCCTGCTGTCCATCGCCGCCCGCGACGTCTGCGGCACCACCGGGATCGCCGAGACCGCCGCCGAACTGGCCGACCTCGCCACCGCCACCCTGCGCGCCGCGCTGCGCATCGCCGGTGAAGAGGCCCCCGAGGACGCCGCGCGGTGCCGGCTCGCCGTCATCGCCATGGGCAAGTGCGGCGGCCACGAGCTGAACTACGTCTCCGACGTCGACGTCATCTTCGTCGGCGAGAGCGCCGAGGAGGGCGGCGACGAGACCGAGGCGCTGCGCGCCGCCACCCGCCTCGCCGCGCGGATGATGCGGATCTGCTCCGAGACGACCGTGGAGGGCAGCATCTGGCCGGTCGACGCCAATCTGCGGCCCGAGGGGCGCAACGGACCGCTGGTGCGGACCCTGAGCAGCCACCTCGCCTACTACCAGCGGTGGGCCAAGACCTGGGAGTTCCAGGCGCTGCTGAAGGCCCGCCCGGTCGCCGGGGACGCCGAGCTGGGCGCCGCCTACGTCGAGGCGCTCTCCCCGCTGGTCTGGCAGGCCGCCGAACGGGACAACTTCGTCGCCGACGTGCAGAAGATGCGCCGCCGCGTGGTGGCGAACATCCCCGTCGCCGAGGTCGAGCGCGAACTGAAGCTCGGGCCGGGCGGACTGCGCGACGTCGAGTTCGCCGTGCAGCTGCTCCAGCTCGTGCACGGCCGCGCCGACCCGTCCCTGCGCAGCGGCACCACGCTCGACGCCCTCCAGGCCCTCGCGGCGGGCGGCTACGTCGGCCGTGCGGACGCCGGACGGCTCGACGAGGCGTACCGCTTCCTGCGCTTCATGGAGCACCGCATCCAGCTCTACCGGCTGCGCCGCACCCATCTGCTGCCCGAGGACGACGCCGGACTGCGGCGCCTGGGCCGCTCCCTGGGGCTGCGCGCCGACCCGGTGGCCGAGCTGACCCGCGAGTGGAAGCGGCACACCGGCGTCGTACGGCGGCTGCACGAGAAGCTGTTCTACCGGCCGCTGCTCGACGCGGTCGCCCAGCTCGCCCCCGGCGAGGCCCGGCTGAGCACCGAGGCGGCCCGCGAGCGGCTGGTCGCGCTCGGGTACGCCGATCCGGCCGCCGCCCTGCGCCACCTGGAGGCCCTGGCCTCCGGCGTCACCCGCAAGGCCGCCATCCAGCGCACCCTGCTGCCGGTGCTGCTGGGCTGGTTCGCCGACTCCGCCGACCCGGACGCCGGACTGCTCAACTTCCGCAAGGTCTCCGACGCGCTCGGCAAGACCCCCTGGTACCTGCGGCTGCTGCGCGACGAGGGCGCCGCCGCCGAGAACCTCGCCCGGGTCCTGTCCGCCGGGCGGCTCGCCCCCGACCTGCTGATGCGGGCACCGGAGGCGGTGGCGCTGCTCGGCGACGGCGGCGGCGGACTCGGACCGCGCGGCCGGGCCCAGCTGGAGCAGGAGATCCTGGCCGCCGTCGGCCGCGCCGAGAGCGCCGAGCAGGGCGTCACGGCCGCCCGCGGGGTGCGCAGGCGGGAGCTGTTCCGCACCGCCGCCGCCGACATCGTCGGCTCCTACGGCACCGAGGCCCAGCCCGCCGAGACCGACCAGGGCCCCCTGGTCGACCAGGTCGGCGGCGCGGTCTCCGACCTGACGGCCGCGACCCTCGCGGGCACCCTGCGGGCGGTCGTGCGCGGCGGCTGGGGCGACACCCTGCCCACCCGGTTCGCGGTCATCGGCATGGGCCGCTTCGGCGGTCACGAACTGGGCTACGGCTCCGACGCCGACGTCCTGTTCGTGCACGAGCCGCGCGAGGGCGCCGACGAGCGGGAGGCCGCCGACGCCGCCAACCGGGTCGTCGCCGAGATGCGCCGGCTGCTCCAGCTCCCCAGCGCCGACCCGCCGCTGCTCATCGACGCCGGCCTGCGCCCGGAGGGCAAGTCGGGCCCGCTGGTGCGCACCCTCACCTCGTACGCGGCGTACTACCGGCGCTGGTCGCTGGTGTGGGAGTCGCAGGCGCTGCTGCGGGCCGAGCCGGTGGCCGGGGACGAGGAGCTGGGGCGGCGGTTCGTGGAACTGGCCGACCCGCTGCGCTACCCGGCGGCCGGCCTCGACGAGGACGCGGTGCGCGAGATCCGGCGGCTCAAGGCCCGGATGGAGTCCGAGCGGCTGCCCCGGGGCGCCGACCCCAAGCTGCACACCAAGCTCGGGCCCGGCGGCCTCTCCGACGTGGAGTGGACCGTGCAGCTCCTCCAGATGCGGCACGGCGCCGAGGTGGCCGGGCTGCGCACCACCCGCACCCGGCAGGCCCTCGCGGCGGCGCGGACGGCCGGTCTGGTCACCGAGGAGGACGCCGCCGTCCTGGACGAGGCGTGGGTGCTGGCCACCCGGGTGCGCAACGCGGTGATGCTGGTGCGCGGCCGGGCGGGCGACACCTTCCCGACCGAGCCGCGGGAGCTGGCCGCGGTGGGGCGCTACCTCGGGTACGGGCCCGGTCACGTCGGCGACATGCTCGACGCCTACCGCCGCACCGCGCGCCGCGCCAGGACCGTGATGGAGACCCTGTTCTACGGCACCTGAGCCGTGCTACGGCACCTCAAGTCCCGTACGAATCAAGTCCCGTACGACTGCGACCCCGCCCCTGATCCCGCCCCCGCCCCCGCCCCTGTCCCCGTCGGCCGCCGGGGCGCCGTCCTGGGCAGGGCGTGCGGCAGGGCGCCGTACCAGAGGCGGGCGACGGTGAAGCCGAAGGCGAGGCAGAGCACTCCGCCGACGGCGTCCAGCCAGAAGTGGTTGGCGGTGGCGACGATGACGACCAGGGTGGCCACCGGATAGAGCGCGGCCAGCACCCGCACCCACGGGACCGTGGCCAGGGCCAGCAGGGTCAGCCCGCACCACAGGGACCAGCCGATGTGCATGGAGGGCATCGCGGCGTACTGGTTGGACATGTGCTTGAGGTCGCCGGAGGCCATCGAACCCCAGGTGTGGTGGACCTGGACGGTGTCGACGAAGCGGCCGCCGGACATCAGCCGGGGCGGCGCCAGCGGATACAGGTAGTAGCCGAGCAGGGCCACGCCCGTGGTCGCGAACAGCGCGAGCCGGGCCGCCGCGTACCGGCCGGGGTGGGTGCGGTAGAGCCACACCAGAACACCCACCGTGATCACGAAGTGCAGCGTCGCGTAGTAGTAGTTCATCCCGACGACCAGCCAAGTCACCGCGTTCACGGTGTGGTTGACCCACTGTTCGGCGGCGATGCCGAGATGGTGCTCGGTGCGCCAGACCCAGGCCGCGTTGCGCAGGGCGGCGGCCTTCTGCTCCGGGACGGCGTTGCGGATCAGCGAGTACGTCCAGTAACTGACCGCGATCAGCAGGATCTCGAACCAGATGCGCGGCCGGCGCGGGACGCGCGCCGGTCTCGCGAGCCAGGGGCGCCCGGGGTCCGTGACGGGGTGCGGACGGGCCTCTTCGGGATCTTCCGGTCGGCGCACGGTCGTATCACCCATAGCCGCAGAGTCTGCCAGAAAAGCCGCCCCGCGGCCCTCATCCCGCGGCCCGGTCCCGCCCGCATGTTGTCCGCATGTTGTCCGCCCGTACGGTGTTCGACCGGGTCGCGCCGGGCGGGGGCTAGAAGCGGGCCCTGGGCGCCGACGCCGTCGAGCCGCGGACCACCAGTTCGGGCATGAACACGAACTCGCTGTGCGGCGCGGGCGTCCCGCCGACCTCCTCCAGCAGGGTACGCACCGCCGCCTGCCCCATCGCCGGGACCGGCTTGCGGATCGTGGTCAGCGGCGGGTCGGTGAAGGCGATCAGCGGGGAGTCGTCGAAGCCGACCACGGAGAGGTCCCGGGGGACGGCCAGGCCGTTCTGGCGGCCCGCGCGGATGGCGCCGAGCGCCATCATGTCGCTGGCGCACACCACCGCGGTGCAGCCGCGGGCGATCAGCGCCGTCGCCGCGGCCTGGCCGCCCTCCAGCGTGTACAGGGAGTGCTGCACCAGCTCCGTCTCGATGAGGTCGGGCGCCAGACCGAGCTGGTCCTGCACGGCGCGGACGAAGCCCTCTATCTTGCGCTGCACCGGCACGAAGCGCTTCGGCCCGAGGGCCAGCCCGACGCGGACATGGCCCAGCGAGACGAGATGGGTGACCGCGAGCGTCATGGCCGCGCGGTCGTCGGGGGAGATGAACGGCGCCTGCACCTTCGGGGAGAAGCCGTCCACCAGCACGAACGGCACGCCCTGGGCGCGCAGCCGCTCGTAGCGCTCCATGTCGGCGGTGGTGTCCGCGTGCAGTCCGGAGACGTAGATGATGCCCGCGACCCCGCGGTCCACCAGCATCTCGGTCAGCTCGTCCTCGGTGGACCCGCCGGGGGTCTGGGTGGCGAGCACCGGGGTGTAGCCCTGCCGGGTCAGCGCCTGCCCGATCACCTGGGCGAGCGCCGGGAAGATGGGGTTCTCCAGCTCCGGGGTGATCAGGCCCACCAGACCCTCGCTGCGCTGGCGCAGCCGCACCGGACGCTCGTAGCCGAGGACGTCGAGCGCGGCCAGCACGGACTGGCGGGTGGTGGAGGCGACGCCCGGCTTGCCGTTCAGGACGCGGCTGACGGTCGCTTCGCTCACCCCCGCCTGCGCGGCGATGTCGGCAAGCCGTGTGGTCACAGGAGTGGACTGTACCGGTTGCATGTCAGACTGCCCACCAGACGGCGCAGTCGCGGGGCAGTTGCGTCAAGTCGGGGCCGGGGACCACGTCTGAGCTGGCCAGCAGCAGGGTGCCGGGGGTGGGGAAGGCGACCGGAGCGGCGGTCAGATTGACCGTGCAGACGAAGGATCCCCCGCCGGTGTCGCGGCGGAAGGCGAGCACTCCCTCGGGGCTGTCCAGCCAGGTGATCCGGGTCCCGGCGCCGAGCGCCGGGTGCTCGCGGCGCACGGCGAGCGCGCTGCGGTAGAACTCCAGCGTCGAGTCCGGGTCGCCCTGCTGCGCCTCGACCGTCAGCTCCCGCCACTCGGCGGGCTGCGGCAGCCAGCTCGGGCCGCCCTCGACGGGACCGAAGCCGAACGGCGGCTCCTGCCCGGACCACGGCAGCGGCACCCGGCAGCCGTCGCGGGTGCCGTCCTGGCCGGAGCTGCGGAAGAACGCCGGGTCCTGGCGCACCTCGTCGGGCAGGTCGACGACCTCGGGCAGGCCCAGTTCCTCGCCCTGGTAGAGGTAGGCCGAGCCGGGCAGCGCCAGCATCAGCAGGGTCGCCGCGCGGGCCCGGCGCAGCCCGTCGGCGCCGTCGTCCGCCGCCAGCCGCGTGGAGTGGCGTACGACGTCGTGGTTGGAGAGCACCCAGGTGGCGGGCGCGTGCACGGCGTTCATGGCGCGCAGCGAGCGGTCGATGACGTCGCGCAGCCCGTCGGCGTCCCAACCGGTGGTCAGGTACGAGAAGTTGAACGCCTGGTGCAGCTCGTCGGGGCGCAGGTACAGGGCGCTGCGCTCCACGGTCGGCGTCCACGCCTCGGCGACCGCGATCCGCCCGCCCGTCGCCCGCCACCGCCCTTCCGAGGAAGGCCCTTCGGGCCCTGATCCGTCTTCGGCGTACTCCTCCAGGATCCGCCGCCAGCTGCGGTAGATCTCGTGCACGCCGTCCTGGTCGAAGTACGGCACTGCCTGGGTGCCCAGCAGCTTGACCTGCTCGTCGTGGCCGATGTCGGGCAGTCCGGCGGCCTTGACCAGGCCGTGGGCGACGTCGATGCGGAAGCCGTCGATGCCCAGGTCGAGCCAGAACCGCAGGATGGAGCGGAACTCGTCGTGGACGGCCGGGTGCTCCCAGTTGAAGTCGGGCTGCTCGGGCGCGAACAGGTGCAGGTACCACTGGCCCGGGGTGCCGTCCGGTTCGGTCACCCGGGTCCAGGCCGGGCCGCCGAAGATGGACTCCCAGTCGTTGGGCGGCAGTTCGCCGCCGGTGCCCTTGCCGGGGCGGAAGTGGAAGCGGTCGCGCAGCGGGGATCCTGGGCCCTCGCGCAGCGCCTGCTTGAACCACTCGTGCTGGTCGGAGCAGTGGTTGGGGACGACGTCGACGATGACGCGCAGCCCCAGCGCGTGGGCGTCGCGGACCAGGTCGTCGGCGTCGGTGAGGGTGCCGAACATCGGGTCGATGGCCCGGTAGTCGGCGACGTCGTAGCCCGCGTCGGCCTGCGGGGAGGCGTAGAACGGGGACAGCCAGACGGCGTCGACACCGAGATCGCGCAGGTAGGGCAGCCGGGCCCGGATGCCGGGCAGGTCGCCCATCCCGTCGCCGTCGCCGTCGGCGAAACTGCGCGGGTAGACCTGGTAGATGACCGCGTCGCGCCACCACTCCCGGCGCGCGGCGGCGGCGGCGGGGGCTTCGGCGGGGGCGGTGTCGGTGACGTGCTGGGTCATGGATTCCCTTAGGGGTGCGAGGGGAACGACAGGGCGCGTGCGCGCGGCGGCGGGAGGGGCCGCCGGCCGGGCCGCGCTCAGGACTTGGTGCCGCCGGCCGTCAGACCGGACACCAGGCTGCGCTGGACCAGCATGAACACGAGGGCCGCCGGGATGGTGATGATGATCGCGGTGGCGGAGGTCCACGCCCAGTCGGGGCGCTGGTCCTGGGCGAAGGTGCGGATGCCGACGGCGAGCGTGTAGTGGTCGGACTGCATGAACTGCGTCGCGTAGGCGACCTCGCCCCAGGCGGTGAGGAAGCTGTAGAACGCGGTCACCGCGAGGCCCGGCCTGGCCAGCGGCAGGATCAGCCGCCAGAAGGTGCCGATCGGGGTGAGGCCGTCCACCCGGCCCGCCTCGTCTATCTCCTTGGGGATGGTGTCGAAGTAGCCCTTCATCATCCAGGCGCAGAACGGCACCGCCGTGGTCGCGTACGCCAGGATCAGCCCGAGGTAGTTGTCCAGCAGGTGCAACTCGGACATCAGCAGATAGAGCGGCACGATCAATACGATACTGGGGAACATCTGGGTGACCAGGAAGGTCCACATCAGCTGGCGGCTGCCCGGGAACCGCATCCGGGACACGGCGTAGCCTGCGGTCGAGGCGAGGAAGACGCCGAGCAGGGTGGTGCCGCCCGCCACGACGACGGTGTTCAGGAACCACTTCGCCAGGTCCGAATGGGCCAGTACGTCGGTGTAGTTGTGCAGGCTCAGATGGCTGAGCACCTGGCCCGGCTCCTGCCAGGCGTTCTTGGGGCCCAGCGAGATGAACAGGATCCACACCACGGGGAACGCGGCGATCACGGTGGCGCCGACCAGAGTGGCGTGCAGGACGACGGAGACCCAGGGGGCGCGCTCCTGGCGGCCGCGCACCCTGCGCGGGCGCGGGGCGGCGGCGGGCCGGGCGGGGGCGGCGGGCGCGGCGGGGCCGCTCTCGTGCGTGGCTGCGGTCATGGCGAGGGCTCCTTACGCCTGCTCGGACTTCAGGGTGCTGCGGCGGTAGAAGGTCGAGAAGGCCAGCAGGAGAGCGAGGATGATGATCCCGTAGGTGGCCGATCCCGCGTAGTCCGAGATCCCGTTGAACGCCTTGTGGAAGGCGAAGGTGACGAGGATGTCGGTGTCGCCGGTGGTGTTGTTGCCCAGCAGCAGGTAGATGACGTTGAACATGTTGAACGTCCAGATGCAGCCCAGCAGGATCACGGTGTTCGACACCGGCTTGAGGCCGGGCAGGGTGATGTTCACGAAGCGCTGCCAGGGGGAGGCGCCGTCCATCTCGGCGGCCTCGTACAGCTCCTTGGGTATGGACTGGAGCCCGCCGAGCAGCGCGACCATGTTGAACGGGATGCCGATCCAGACGTTGACCATGATGACGGCGGCCTTCTGGGCCAGCGGGGTGCCCAGCCAGTTCTGCGCGGGCAGGCCGAAGGCCGTGATGACCTCGTTGAAGACGCCGTACTGGGAGTTGAGCATCAGCCGCCAGGCGAAGACGCCGATGAAGGAGGGCACGGCCCACGGCAGGATCAGCATGGCGCGGTAGAAGCCGCGCAGCCGCATCTCGCGGTTGAGCAGCACCGCGAGGGCCATGCCCAGGCCGACCTGGAGCACCACGCAGGACACGGTCCACACGACCGTCCACACCAGGCGCGGGTAGAAGTCGCCGTCCGCGCCGGACAGGACGTGCCAGTAGTTGTCGAGGCCGACGAAGTCGTAGGTGGCGGGCCGGTGGAAGGCGCCGATGGTGCTGGCGACGTTGGACTCGTTGGCGTTCGTCAGCGACTGGTAGAAGCCGTAGCCCAGGGGGTACAGCACCAGCACGGTGATCACGAGGGCGACCGGGGTCACCATCGCCCAGGCGTACCAGTGCTTGTCCCAGGACCGCCGCAGCGCCGAGGCGCGGGCGGGGCGCGGGGGCCGGTCACCGCCCGCCGTGGTGCGGTCGTCTCCGGTGCTCGCTGCGGTCGTCATGGTCATCGGCTCTCTCGCGGACGAAGTCGGGTGGTTCCGCGGCCCCGGGGAGCCCCGGTCGGGGCGGCAGCGGGGAGTCGTTTCCCCGGGGCTGCGTGTCTTCGGCTGCCGTGCGGCGACGGCGGGTGCGGCTGCGGCGGGTGGGGTCAGCCGACGGAGTAGCCGGGCAGGAGCTTCTGGAACTCCTTCGCGGTGGCGTCGAGGCCGCCCTTGACCGACTGGTCGCCCTGGAGGACCTTCACGTAGTTCTGCTGGAGCGGGGTGAACAGCGAGCCGACCTGCGGCAGGGCCACGCGCGGGCGGGCGGTCCGCTCCAGGAGCGGCTTGAAGCCGGCGATCTTGGGATCGGCGGTGACTTCGGAGGTGTACGCCGAGGTGCGGGTCGGCAGGGTGCCGGTGCCCTTGGCGACGGCGATCTGGCTCTCGGTGGACGTCATGAACTGCGTGAACAGATAGCTGGCGTCCAGGTTGCCCGAACCCTGGTAGACCGTGAGGTTGTGGCCGCCGGTCGGGGCCTGGGCCTTGCCGCCGGCGCCCGCCGGGACGGAGGCGAAGCCGAGGTTGGCCTCGTCGCCCTTGAACGCGCTGCCGGTCAGGTCGTCGCCGACCGACCAGGGGCCCTGGATCAGCATGGCCACCTTGCCGTTCTTGAAGGCGGTCTGCATGTTCTGGTAGGCGTTCGCGAAGTCGACCTTCATCGACGCCTCGTCGTTGATCTTCTTCGCGGTGGTGAGCGCGGTGACGGCGGCGGCGTCGCTGATGGTGATCTTCTTGGCGGACGGGTCGGCCAGGTCCGCGCCGTTGCTGTAGAGCAGCGGGAGCAGGAAGTAGGAGTCCGGGTTGACGTAGGTGCCGTAGGCCCCGGTCTTCTGCTTGATGGTCTTGGCGTCGGCGATGAACTCGTCCCAGGTGGCCGGGGGCTCGGCGATGCCGGCCTGCCGGAGGAGCTTCTTGTTGTAGAGCAGGCCGAGGGTGTCGGTGACCGAGGGGACGCCGTAGGTCTTGCCGTTGTACTTGGCGGTGTTCAGCGGTGTGGCGGTGAAGTCGGCGGTGTCCTTGAGGGCCGGGGTGCCGTCGAGCGGGGCGATGTAGCCCAGCGAGGCGTACTCGGCCATCAGACCCACGTCGGTGCGGACCACGTCGGGCGCGCCCTTGCCGCTCTTGGCGGCCGACTTGAACTTCTGCTCGACGTCGGTGAACGGGACGCTCTGGTAGTTCACCTTGATCTTCGGGTACTTGGCCTCGAACTGCTTGACCAGGGCCTTGTACGTCGGGGCTTCGGTCGCCGCGTCCGAGGTGTCCCAGTACGTGATCGTCCCGGAGACGTCCTTGGGGTCCTTCGGCTTGCCGGACGAATCGTTGTCCGACCCGCCGCAGGCCGAGGCGGCCAGCGCGACCACGGTGACCGCGGCGGCGATCGATATGCCACGTCGCATATGAACTCCCTAGATATGGGCCCGGATCATCCCTTGGGAGGACCGTGGGTGCCGTCGGTCCCGATCGACGGCCGCCGGGCGCGGGAGGAACGTAGCAAGGCTGCAATCCCTTGCGAAAGATGTTGCAAGAAAATTTCCGCACGGTCCGGCAAGCGTGACATTTTCGTTACCGCAGGGTGTCGGGTCCGATCGCGGGTGGACCCGTACTGCCCGTGCGGCGGGGGCGCGGGGGGAGCGGCCCCGCCGGGTCGCGTGAGCGTGCGTCGGAAAGCTGTTCCTGAAATTTCTTTCCATGGTTTTCATGACTCTTGCTGCAAGCGATTCACCGGGGATACGGTCTCGCCCGGCGTCCGGCCGCGCAGCCGGAGTGCGCGTGGACACGGGCCCGTCCGAGCCGTCGTCGGTGGTGCGGACCGCGTCCTGCGCGGCGGCCACCGGCACGTTCACCGTCCCGGCCCGTACGGTCGCGGTGTTCACCCGCGCACTAGGGTGACCCCGTCGCCGTAGCCACAAGGAGTGCTCATGCCGCAGATCACCGTCGACTACTCCGCGCCGCTCGCGGACGCCTTCGACCGGGCCGCGTTCGCCCGCGAGGTGCACGTGCGGACCGTCGAGATCGCGGCGGCCAGGCCCCCGGCCTGCACGACGCAGTTCCGCAGGACCGAGGACACCGTCGTCGGCCCGGACGCCGAGGGGCACGCGATCGTGCACGTCAGCGTCGGTCTGCTGGCCGGGCGCACCGAGGAGACCAAGGCACGGCTGGCGGAAGCGGTCCTGGAGGCGCTGCGCACCCATGTGAAGCCCGTCGAGGGCCTGGTCCTGCACGCCTCGGCGGAGATCCGCGACCTCGACGCGTCCTACCGCAAGTACGACACGGAGAGCTGAGGACCGGCGTCCTCCGGCACCGGCCCCGGAACCCGGGGCCCGTCCTGCCTAGGAGGCGAGCCGGAGGAGCCGGCCGAGCAGGTCCGTGAAGGGGCCGTCGGCCGGCTCCGCCGTGAACACGCCGCGCAGCAGCGCGGTCAGCTCCTCGTCCTGGGCGGCGGCGACGGCCAGCAGCGCGGCGAAGTCGTGCACGAGCTGGACCTCCAGCTCGGCGCGCGGCACCCGGCGGCCGTCCAGCCAGAGCAGCGCCGTCGACTCGGCCAGGGAGATCCAGGAGCGCACCACCAGGTCCAGGCGCGCGGGCGGGTCCTGCACACCGAGATGCGACAGCAACTGGTCGTAGGCCACCTGCCGGACGGAGTCGATGAGGGCGTTGGTCGTGGTCGAGCCGACCGCCGGGCCGCCCCGCATCAGGGCCGAGAAGCCGGGCCCGTGCGCGTCCACGAAGTCGAAGAAGCGGCGCATCACCCGCAGCAGCCGCAGCCCCAGCGGGCCTTCGCGCGGCTCGGTGAACCGGTCGGCCAGATCGTCCGCCGCCCGCTGGAGCGCCGCCTCGTACAGGCTGACCTTGCCGGGGAAGTAGTGGTAGACCAGCGGGCGCGATATGCCCGCCGCCGACGCTATCTCGTCGATGGAGACATCGTCGGGGGAGCGCCCGCTGAACAGTTCGAGGGCGACGCCGATCAACTGCTCGCGTCGCTCCTCGACTCCCATCCTGCGCCGTACCCCGGTGGTCATGTGCCCACCCTACCGACCGGATCCGGCCGTGAACGGTCCGGACCGGCCGCGGTGTTCGTCCGGTCCGTCCCGGGGTCCGCCGCCCGGGTCGGCGCACGCCGTGCCTCACATGTCGAGCACCAGGTGCTCGCCGCGCGCCCGGGAGACGCAGATCAGCACGGAGTCGTCCCGTTCGGCGTCGGTGAGCAGTTCGTCCCGGTGGTCGACCTCGCCCTCCAGCACCCGCTGGCGGCAGGTTCCGCAGAAGCCCTGCTCGCAGGAGTACGCGGTGTCCGGCAGCGCGGTGCGCACGGCGGCCAGCACGGTGGTGTCCGCGGGGACGGTCACCGTGCGCCCGCTGCGCCGCAGTTCCACCTCGAAGGCGTGGTTGCCGCCCGCCGCGGCGCGTGGCGCGAACCGCTCCAGGTGCAGTGCGGTGCCCTCGGGCAGCCGCTCCGCCACCGCCGCCATCAGGCCCTCCGGCCCGCAGCAGTAGACGGCGGTGCCCGCCGGGAGGCCGGTGAGCAGCGCGTCCAGGTCCGGGCGGCCGTGCTCGTCCTCGGCGGCCACGGTCACCCGGGTGCCGTCCGGGTCCAGTTCGGCCAGCTCCGCCAGGAACGGCATCGAGGCCCGGCTGCGCCCGCCGTACAGCAGCCGCCAGGGGGTGTGCTCGCCGAGCGCCCGCAGCATGGGCAGCAGGGGGGTGATGCCGATGCCGCCCGCGACGAAGACGTAGGAGTCCGCCGCGGTGAGCGGGAAGCGGTTGCGCGGGCCGCGCACCTCCACCGCGGTGCCCTCGGCGAGCTGTGCGTGCACCTCGCGCGAGCCGCCCCGGCCGTCCTCGATCAACCGGGTGGCCACGGTGTACGACGAGTCGTCCGCCGGGTCGCCGCACAGCGAGTACTGCCGTACGAGTCCGGAGGGCAGTACCAGGTCGAGGTGGGCGCCGGGCTCCCAGCGGGGCAGGGCGTGCCCCTCCAGGCGCAGCCGTACGACGCCCTCGGCGACCGTCTCGCGCGCGGTGACCAGCAGCCGCAGGGCCCGCGAGCGCGGCCGGCCCGAGACCGGCTCGTCCAGGGCGGGCAGCGGCCACAGCGGGGACGCCTGGATACGGCGGCGCAGGGCGCGGCGCGCCAGCACGGCGCCGCCCGCGACCGCCAGGACCGTCCGCAGTCTCGGCGGCTTCGGGCTCACGCGGTCTCCTTCTGGGCCTGCTCGGCCGCGAGCGCCGCCGGGGAGGCGGCGAGGTAGGCGACGGCCTGCTCGGTCGAGCCCTCCTGGGAGGGGTGGTAGCCGCGGGCGAGGTAGGTGGGTATGGAGCGCAGCATGGCGCCGGTGGCGGGCAGGGTGCCGCGGCGGCCGGCGCGGTGGAAGTCGCGCAGCCGGGCCCTGCCGTCGAGCAGCGTCGGGTCGTTCTCCATGAAGAACCGGGCCCCGCGCTGCCACAGGAAGACCAGCGCGGTGAAGGCCGTCGCCCAGGTGCGGGCCCGGCGCCGGTAGTTGCCGTCCACGTGCTGGAACAGGTCGAAGGCGACCGAGCGGTGCTCGACCTCCTCGGCGCCGTGCCAGCGCAGCAGGTCCAGCATGGTGGGATCGGCGCCGCGCCGGTCGAGTTCGCTCGCGTTGAGGACCCAGTCCCCGAGGAAGGCGGTGTAGTGCTCGATCGCCGCGATCAGCGCCACCCGCTCCATCAGCCACCAGCGCCGGGCCGCGCCGGGCGGCAGCGTGCGGTCGCCGAGCAGCTTCTCGAACAGCCAGTCCACCTGCGCGGTGTACGGGGTCGGGTCGAGCCCCAGCTCCCTCAGGTGCGGCAGCACCTCGTCGTGCGCCTGCGAGTGCATCGCCTCCTGCCCGATGAACCCGAGGACGTCCTCGCGCAGCCGCTCGTCGCGGATGTACGGGAGCACCTGCTTGTAGACGTGCACGAACCAGCGCTCCCCGGCGGGCAGCAGCAGATGCAGCACATTGATGGTGTGCGAGGTGAACGGGTCCCCGGGCACCCAGTGCAGTGGCGTGCCCTCCCAGGAGAAGGACACCTTCCGTGCCTTGAGCGGCACCCGGTCCTGCGTGTGAGACATGGCGTCAATGTACTGACGGGTAGGGCGTCCGGGAACCCCTTGGCGCCACCTTGTTGACGTTGATGTCAGTAAGGGGGCCGCCGGTGGGTGACCGTTCGGCGCCCGCCGGGAGGTCTCAGTGCAGCGCCTCCAGCGCGCCGCCGCCCTCCAGGGTGCCCTTCAGCTCCGCCTGCGTGCCCTGCTTCGCCCGCGCCGCGAGCAGCGGACCGGACGCGGTCGCCGAGACCCCGCCGGTCGCGGTGACCGAGGCCGTGTCCGCGTCACCGGCCGCGAGCAGATACCAGGTGTCCGTCTTCGACTTCCACAGCACCCCGGCCAGCACGTGCGGATCGCGGGCGCCGCACGCCGGTACGTCCTCGGCCCTGGCCGCGACCGCCCCGTACGTCCCGCCGTCCACCCGGACCTGGGCCAGCACCCGCGGACCGGCGCCTCGCCAGGTCTCCGTCCGGGTGCACACCCACGCGGCCGTGCCGCCCGATCCGGGCAGCGGCTGCTCGGCGAACCGCCAGGCGTTGACCGACCGCACACCCTGCCCGCGCACCGCGCCCAGCGAGCAGGCGAACGGCGCCCAGGCGCGCAGCCCGGCCGCGCCCGCCGCGCCGTGCGGGGCCGCCGGGCGCCCCGTGGTGAGCCGGGCGGGCACCAGCTCGCCCAGATCGCTCAGCAGTTGGCTGCCGCCGTCGCCGGTCAGCCGCAGCACCCGCCAGGAGGTGCACGCCCCGGTCTGCCGCGCGGTACCGGCCAGCGGCCCGGTCACCCCGTCCGACAGACCCAGGTCCAGCGCGGCGGACGACGGCTTCAGCAGATCGCGCTGGGCCGCCGCGCGGACCCAGGGCGCCGTCAGATAGCGCACATTGCCGTCGGAGCGGTCCAGCACCACCGCCGACGCCTCCGGGCCGCTCGCACCGTCCACCCGGGCGAAGTCGAGGGCGGCCCCGGCGGTGGAGCCCTGCGGTTCGGCGTAGCGGACGATGCGCAGCCCGTCGTAGAGGATCACCACGCGCGCGGCGTCGACGGTCCCGGCGTAGAGCAGTTGCGGCGGTCCGGCGGGGCCGCCCGAGGCGGTGCCGGGCGTCGCCGAGACCCGGACCGCGCCGCCGGGCCGCGCCCACACGGCCAGCGCCCGGCGCAGCAGGGACGCGTTCCCGGTCAGGTCGCCGCGGGCCGGCCACACCGAGAAGTCCAGCCGCGCCGAGGTCCGCCAGGCGGCCGGGGCGGCCCGGGTGAGCCGGCCCGGGTCGAGGGCCGCCTCGGCGGCCGGGTTCTGCGCGTAGGCGGGCGCTGCGGCGCCGTCCGGGCCCCAGCCGCCGCCGGGCAGCGCCACCAGCGCGCCGCACACCGCGAGCGCCGCCGCGGCGGCCAGCGCCGCCCGGGTGTGCTGCCTGCGCCGCAGCAGATCGGTGGGCCGTGCCTGGAGCGAGCACGGGTCGAACTCGGTGGACTCCAGCAGCGCGTGCCGGGCGGGCAGCCGGTCGGCCTGGCGCAGCGCGGCGCCCGGGTCGGCCACGCCCGCGGACGCCAGCACCTGGCGCACGACCGCGTCCGGCAGCCGCTCCAGACCGCGCAGCACATAGGCGGCGCGGGCCGGGGCGGGCAGGGACGCCAGCCGCTGGTCCAGGGCGAGTTCGTCGGCCCCGCCCGAGCGCGGGAAGAGCCGCAGCCCCCACACCTGCGGGAGCAGCGGCGGCAGCGCGGCCCGCCGCTGCCACGGCCCGCGCTTGGCCGCCCGGCCCGTCTCCAGCGCCGTACGGAGCACCTGGCGGCGCAGATAGGCGTAGCCCGGGTCGCCGTCGTCGCCGCGCGACTGCGCCGGGATCGCGGACGCCGCCGACCGGCCCCGGGGCAGCGCCCGCTGGGTGAGCGAGTGCGCGGTCAGGACGCGCCTGCTGCGGCCGAGCCCCGGTGGCAGCACCAGATAGGCGATCCGGACCAGCCGCGGATAGTGCTCGACGAGCGCGGCCTCGGCCTGCTCGACACCGGCGGCGGGACGGGAGGCGGAACGGGGGTGGCGCGGGGCGACGTCCTGTGACTGCACGTCCAGCAGAACGAGCAGAGCGGCGGTTGGTCACCGCCCCCGCGCCTCAGTCGTCCGAAGCCACCAGCAGACGGGCGTAGTTGGCCATCGAGCGCTGATAGCGCGGCAGATGCGGGGCGAGGGCGCCCAGCACCAGGGACAGGCCCTCGCGGTCCCGGCCGAGGGACGACAGGCACAGCGCCAGGCAGGCACGCACCGCGTCGTCCAACTCGTCGGAGGGGGCGTCCAGTTCGGGGGTGAGTAGCTCGACGCCCGCCTCCGGGTGCCCGGTGTTCCGCAGCGAGCTGGAGAGCTGGATCTTCGCGCGGCGGCCCCGGTAGCCGTCGAGCCCGCGCGCCAGCGCCTCCCGGTACAGCGGCACCGCCCGGTCCGAGTGCCCGGTGGAGTCCCACGCGCAGGCCCGCTCGAACGGCCCGAGCGGGCTGTCCTCGGGCAACTCCGCGACGAGCGCGTCGATCTCCGCCCGGAACGCGGGCGCCGCACTCTCGGGAAGCTCCCCGAAGCGGGCCCATGCGGCGGTCACGCGGTCTTCCCAGTCCTGGTCCATCGGGCCACTCTCGCACACCCGTTTGCCCGCACCGGGCGGCTCAGCGGTCGCGGTCCAGATGGGCGAGGACGGCCAGCACCCGCCGGTTGTCGTCGTCCGAGACCTCCAGGCCGAGCTTCGCGAAGATGTTGGAGGTGTGCTTGGCGATGGCCCGCTCGGTGACCACGAGCTGGTGCGCGATGGCGGCGTTCGACCGGCCCTGCGCCATCAGCTCCAGCACCTCCAGCTCGCGCGGCGTCAGCCGGGACAGCCGCCGGTCCGGACCCGAACGCCTCGCCAGCAACTGCTGGATGACCTGCGGGTCCATCGCCGTACCGCCCGCGGCGACCCGGTGCACCGCGTCGATGAACTGCGCCGCGTCGAAGACCCGGTCCTTGAGCAGATAGCCCACCGCGCCGTTGCCGTCGGCCAGCAGCTCGCGCGCGTACAGCTGCTCCACGTGCTGGGAGAGGACCAGCACCGGCAGACCGGGCCGCTCCTGCCGGGCCCGCAGCGCGCACTGGAGCCCCTCGTCGGTCTGCGTGGGCGGCAGGCGTACGTCGACGACGGCGACGTCCGGCTCCAGCTCGGCCAGCGCGCGGGCCAGCTCGGGGCCGGACCCGACCGCCGCCGCGATCTCGAAGTCATGGGCTTCGAGGAGCCGCACCAGCCCGTCCCGCAGCAGGAACAGGTCTTCGGCTAGGACAACACGCACGGAATCTCCATGGTGACCATGGTGGGGCCGCCCGCGGGGCTGCTGACGGCCAGGACGCCGTCGAACGTACCCAGCCGCCGCTCGATCCCGGCCAGGCCCGAACCGGCCCCGATCACCGCGCCGCCCCGGCCGTTGTCGGTGATCGCGATGCGCAGCATACCGTCGCGGTGGTGCAGGTCGATCCAGACCCGGTGGGCGTCGGCGTGCTTGACGGCGTTGGTGAGCACCTCGCTGACCGCGAAGTACGCGGCCGACTCCACCGGGGCGTCGGCCCGGCCCGGCAGCTCCACCGTCACCTCGGTCTCCACCGGCATCCGCAGCGCCAACGCCCGTACCGCGTCCCCGAGTCCGCGTTCGGCCAGCACCGGCGGGTGGATGCCGCGCACCAGGTCGCGCAGTTCGACCACGGCGTCGGCGGAGTTCTTCCGGGCCCGCGCCAGCAGCTCCTTGGCCTGCCCCGGGTCGCGGTCGATGAGCGCCTCGACGGTGCCCAGGTCCATGCCCATCGCGATCAGCCGGGCCTGCGCGCCGTCGTGCAGATCGCGTTCGATGCGCCGCAGTTCGGCGGCGGAGGTGTCGACCGCGTCGCGCCGGGTCTCGGTCAGCACCCGCACCCGCTCGGCCAGTTCGCCGCTGCCGCCGCCGAGCACCGAGCGGGTGAGCAGGAAGTGGCTCCTGAGCAGCAGCGGGGTGAGGCGCCAGGCGGCCGCCAGCAGGACCGCGCCGAGGGCGGCGGCGCCGAACGCGGTCGCCTGGCCGGAGACGGGCACGAACGCGTACCAGTACCCGGTGTGCGTGCCGTCCGTGAACGCCCGCCACAGCCCGGCCGCCAGCGCGAAGCCCTCCAGCGGGTAGAGCAGCAGCGCGGCGGGCAGCAGCGCGGTGGCGAACCCGGCCGTCATGTCGGTCAGCAGCCAGCCGAGGCCGCGCCAGGTCGCCGGGTCGCCCAGCAGGAGGAGGGTGCGCCGGAAGGGCCCGGCGCCCTCGGGCAGCGGCCGGTACACCGCCGGGATCCGCACCCCGCACCACTCCGCGGCCACCACCCGCCGCCAGTCGGTGAACGCCTTCACGCCGCCGAGCACCAGCGGGGTGGTGAGGAAGCCGATGCCGAGCGGCACGAAGGCGATCGACAGCACGGCGAGCACGAACAGCGTGATCGATCCGGTCAGCGAGACCACGGCGAGCAGCAGCCCCCGCAGCCCGGCCGCCGCCACCGTCCGTGCCCGCCCGGCCGCGCCCCGGCCGTCCCCCGTACCCTGCCCGCTCTTCGTGTCCATGCGGCAAGTCTCGCCCGGCGCGACGGCACCCGTCACGGGGCCGGGCCCCCGGACGAGGGGTGTCGCCGGCACCACCCTCGCGCGGTGTCAGGGCCGCCCGAGGCCCAGCACCTTCGCCTCCACCTCGGGGTCCAGGCCCACCAGGGGCCGGTCCGGGCGCTGGGGGGCGACGCCCCCGGTGTCGCACAGCCACCGCCAGGTGTCGGCGACCGTCTCGGCGGCCGGGCGGCAGCGCAGTCCGGCCGCGACCGCCCGGGAGACGTCGGCGGCGTGCAGGGCGTCGTGCTCCGCGCTGCCCGGGGGCGTCCACACGGGCAGCTGGGTCCACGGCTCGATGCCCGCGCCGAGGACCGTCTCCGGATCGGTCCAGCGCAGCTCGGCACCCGAGCCGGTCACCGCGACGCAGGCGTCCAGCAGCTCGCCCATGGTGGCGTGCCCCTGCGGGCTCATCAGGTTGTACGGCCCGCTCAGCTCCCGCTCCACCGAGCCGAGGATCCACGCGGCCAGGTCGCGCACGTCGACGTACTGCAACGGCAGCTCCCGCGGTCCCGGCGCCAGGACGGGCCCGCCGCGCGCGATCCGGCCGAGCCACCAGGGCAGCCTGCCGATGTTCTCGTACGGGCCGAGGATCAGCCCCGAGCGCACCAGCACCGAGTCACCGGCGCCGAACGCGCCGGTCACCGCCAGTTCGGCGCCCAGCTTGTCGCGGGCGTAGTCGGTGCCGTCCGCGTCCGGGTCGGCGCCCTCCACCAGCGGCGCCGCCTCGGTGTACCCGGCGGGCGGCGCCCAGGCGTAGACCGAGCACGTCGAGACGTACACGTACCGCCCGGCGCGGCCCCGCAGCAGCCGCGCCGCGTCGCGGACCGGGCGGGGCCCGGCCGACCAGGTGTCGACGACCGCGTCCCACTCCCCGCTGTCCGCGGCGAGGGCGGCAAGACCGCCGGGCGCGGTGCGGTCGCCGACGAGCGACCGCACCCCGGGGGCGGCGACCGCCCGCCGCCCCCGGTTCAGGACCGTCACGTCCCAGCCGCGCCCGGCCGCCGCCTCGACGACGGCCCGTCCCGCGAAATCCGAACCACCCAGCACCAGAAGTCTCATACCGGTGACTGTGCCCGGTCCGGCCGCGGGAGGGAACAGGGCTCTGCTGTCGGCAGAGCGGGTGCGTCCCGGCCGGTCAACGGCCGCTCGGCGGGGCGTACTTGTAGCCCACCCGGCGCACCGTCTGGATGGCGGCGCGGTGTTCGGCGCCGAGCTTGCGGCGCAGCCGGGCCACGTGCACGTCCACGGTGCGGCCGTCGCCCACGTGGCCGTAGCCCCACACCGTGGTGACGAGCTGGTCGCGGGTGTGCACCCGGTGCGGATGCGCGACGAGATGCGCGAGCAGCTCGAACTCCAGGTAGGTGAGGTCGAGTTCGTGCCCGCCGACCGCGGCGACACGCCGTGCGGTGTCCACCCGGACCAGCGGATCGCCGCCCACCGGGCCCACGGCGGCGGTACCGGTGTCCCCGCCGGTCGCCACCGGGGCCGCCTGCGGGCGGTCGGGCACGGCCACCGGCGGGAACGGCGGCTGCTGGTCGGCCGGGACCAGCACCAGGTAGCCGATCATCGGCGGGCGGCCCGGCAGCGCGGGCAGGGTGTGCTGCGGGGCCGGCAGCCAGGTGGCGCCCGGCGGCAGGAACTCCGTCACGTCCACGACCTCGTCCCGGTCCACGGCCCGCAGCCGGTGCCGGGCGGCGGGCGCGGGGGAGGCGGGGGAGGCGGCGGATCCGGAAGCGGCGGGAAGGGCGGCGGTGGTCAGAGAACGAGAGGTCGCCATGAGAGGTCAGCTCTTTCGCGCGTCGAGTTCGTCGGTCGGGACGGCGGCGGCGAGTTCGTGGTCGCGGGCGCCGGGGACGTACGTCGTGGTGCGCTGGCCGGAGACCGGGGTGTACGGCTCTACAGGGCCCGCGCGATCGTCGCGCGGCAACACACCCGGTCGAAGTCGTGGTGCTGACGGGAAGGCCAGAAGGGCTCGAGGTCATGGCGACCCGTCGCGCTGCACTTCTGGAAGCTGGCCATGGCTCCATTGAAGCAGACGCCGCGCCCCGGCAGGACCCTCCTCTCACTGCTTGGACGGTTTCCCGGACAGCACGAGGGGCGCCCACCTCGCGGTGGACGCCCCGGGGTTGCCGTACGGGTCAGACCTGGCCGGCCTTCTCCAGCGCCGCGCAGCAGGTGTCGACGAGCAGCCGCGTCACGACGTACGGGTCGACGTTGGCGTTCGGACGGCGGTCCTCGATGTAGCCCTTGCCGTCCTTCTCGACCTGCCAGGGGATGCGCACCGAGGCGCCGCGGTCGGAGACGCCGTAGCGGTAGGTGTCCCAGGGGGCGGTCTCGTGCAGCCCGGTGAGCCGGTCGTCGATGCCCGCGCCGTAGTTCTTCACGTGGTCCAGCGGCTTGGAGCCCTCGCCGAGCGCCTCGCACGCGGTGATGATCGCCTCGTAGCCCTCGCGCATCGCCCGGGTGGAGAAGTTGGTGTGCGCGCCCGCGCCGTTCCAGTCGCCCTTGACCGGCTTGGGGTCCAGGGTCGCGGAGACGCCGAAGTCCTCGGCGGTGCGGTAGAGCAGCCAGCGGGCCACCCAGAGCTGGTCGGCGACCTCCAGCGGGGCGAGCGGGCCGACCTGGAACTCCCACTGGCCCGGCATGACCTCGGCGTTGATCCCGGAGAGGTCCAGGCCCGCCTTGAGGCAGTTCTCCAGGTGGGCCTCGACCACGTCGCGGCCGAAGATCTCGTCGGAGCCGACCCCGCAGTAGTAGCCGCCCTGCGCGGCGGGGAAGCCGCCCTCGGGGAAGCCGAGCGGGCGCGAGCCCTTGAAGAAGGTGTACTCCTGCTCGATGCCGAAGACCGGCTCCTGCGCGGCGAACCGCTCGGCGGTACCGGCGAGCGCGGCGCGGGTGTTGGACACGTGCGGGGTGAGGTCGGTGTCGAGGACCTCGCACAGGACGAGCAGGTCGGCACCGCCGCGGATCGGGTCGGGGCAGGAGAAGACCGGCCTGAGCACGCAGTCGGAGGAGTGGCCCTCGGCCTGGTTGGTGGAGGACCCGTCGAAGCCCCACAGCGGCAGCTCGGTCCCCTGGGCGTCGTCGCTGAGGATCTTCGTCTTGGAACGCAGCTTGGCCGTCGGCGCGGTGCCGTCGATCCAGATGTACTCAGCCTTGAAGCTCACGGGGGCCACATCCTTCGGGGTGTCACGGGTGCACGCGCGGTGCGGTGCGGTGCCGCCGGGCCACCCCGGCGGGGCGGCGGCACCGGTGCGTCGCGGTGGATACCCGCAGCCTGTCAACAGCCGGTTTCCCGGCCGTTGCCCGAGTGTGAACCCCGTGTTACCGGGGGAGCGGCGGCGCGTCCGCGCCCGCGGGACCGGCCGCCGCCCGATCCGTCAGCCCCGGCCGAGCGCGTCCCGGACCGCCTCCTCGGTCCGCCCCACCACCGCCGTGCCGTCGTCGGCGGTGATGATCGGCCGCTGGATCAGCTTCGGGTGCGCGGCCAGCGCGGCGATCCAGCGCCCGCGCGCGGCGTCCTCGCGCGGCCAGTCCTTCAGGCCCAGCTCCTTCGCGGCGGCCTCCTGGGTGCGGGTGATGTCCCACGGTTCGAGCCCGAGCCGGGCCAGTACCGTCCGGATCTCGTCCTCGGTCGGTACGTCCTCCAGATAGCGGCGCACGGTGTACTCGGCGCCCTCGGCGTCCAGCACGCCGATCGCGCTGCGGCACTTCGAGCAGGCCGGATTGATCCAGATCTCCATGCGGCCACGGTAGCCGCCGCCGTCCCCGGCGGACCCGCCGCCGGGCCTCCGCACGGTTCGGGCGGCCGGAAACGGCACCGCACGCGCGTACGACTCGTCTTCCTCACGGATGCCCGTACGGCATGCGTACGCACAGCAGAGGGAGAACGGCGCGGTGAAGCGGCACAGCAGGGCAGGCAGGTTCTACGGGGCGCTGGCGGGCACGGCCGTCCTGGCGCTGACGGCCGGCGGCTGCGGCACGGGCGGCAGCGGGGCCGGGGGCGGCGAGCCGGGCGGCTCCACCGGGTCCACGGGCGCCACGCGCGGCCCCGCGCCCACGGCGGGCGCCCACCGGGACACCGCCGCCGACACCGCCGCCGCCTGGCACAAGTGGGGGCTCAAGCCCCTGCCCGCGGCCCCCGCGCCCCCGGCCGACAAGCCCGTCAAGCTCTCCGCGCACGGCACCGTCCCGGTCCTCACCCACATACCGACCTCGCAGAAGATCGTCTTCATCACGCTGGACGACGGGCAGGAGAAGGACCCCCGGTTCATCCGGATGATGCGGGACCTGAAGGTGCCGGTCTCGATGTTCCTGATGAACGACGCGGCCAAGTCGGACTACGCGTACTTCAAGCCGTTGCAGGAGCTGGGCAACCACATCCAGAACCACACCCTGCACCACCCCGTCATGAACACCCTCCCGCTGTCCCGCCAGAAGCAGGAGATCTGCGGCGACCAGAAGATCCTCACCCAGCAGTACGGCACCGCTCCGCTGCTGTTCCGGCCGCCCTACGGCGCCTACAACGCCGACACCAAGGCGGCGGTGAGCGCGTGCGGGCCCCGGGCGATCGTCTGGTGGCGGGAGTCCATGCAGATCCGCAACATGCAGTACCAGACCGCGGACAAGAAGCTGCGCCCCGGCGACATCATCCTGGCCCACTTCCGCGGCCCCTCCGAGCTCAAGGGCACGACCATGACGACGATGTTCGCCAACATGCTCAAGCGCATCCAGGAGCAGGGCTTCACCGTGGCCCGCCTGGAGGACTACATCCAGCCGCCCGCCCAGTAAGCCTCTGTTCGATTTTCTTCCGTCCCGCGCGCCCCGTGCGAACCGCGGGTGACGCAGCGACAATTTCCCTGCTCACCTGGGGCTTTACGCGGTTCCACGACCCTGCCGTTGTCAGTGCCCGGCGGTAGAATGGAGTCAGTGTTCGAGGGCGTCACCGGGGTCTCGGTCCCCGGCCGGCGCCCCCTCGCGACAGGAGGATGCCGGTGTCCGCCGCCACACTGAAGCCCGAGCCGAAGCCGTTGCCGACCCAGTCCACCGCCGAGCGCCCCGTCCCGCTCGACCGGCCCTACGCGCCCGTGCACAAGCGCCCGCTGCCGCCCGGCCGCCCGCGCGAGTGGTACGTCACGCACAACCGCCGCCTGAAGGCGATGCGGCTCGCCATCGCCCTGCTCGACTCCGGCATCCAGCCGGGCGGGGCCCGCGACGAGACGATAGGCGCCACCGCCGAACTCATCGGCGTCCACCCGCCGTCCGCCACCACCTGCCACATGGTCCGCGCCCTGATGCGCTACGCCCGCTGATCCGGCCGGGACCGGCCGCCCCCGGGTGCCGCGCGCGAGCGGGGCACCCGGCGGCACCCGGCGCGCCGCGGGGCACGGGCGCGCCCGGCGGGCGGCTCAGCCGTACCGCTTCAGCAGCCCGGCCACGTACGCCTCCAGCCGGTCGCCCAGCACCGCGGGCGTGAGATCGGTGCGGCCCAGCTCGCGCCAGGGCCCGGCGAGCCGGTCCGCGTCGGGCGCGTAGTGCAGGGCGTCGAGCAGCCGCCAGTACAGCTGGTCGCGCCCCCGGGCCAGACGGCGTCCGCCGTGCGCCTCGTAGCGGTCCGCGAAGGCGAGCCCGTGGCCGGGACCGTGCAGCAGCGCCAGCGCCGTCGCGCAGTGCGCCACGTCCAGATCGGCGGGGCCCCAGGACGTCTCCACCCAGTCGACGACCCCGCTGATCCGCAGCTCCGGGCCCGCCCCGGTGAACAGCACGTTCCCCGGGTGGAAGTCCCGGTGCAGGAAGCAGCCCTCGTACGCGGGCGGCTCGCGGCGCAGCATCCGCACCGCCCGCTCCCACAGCTCACCCGGCCGGGCCCGCACCCGCTCCGGCGGCGTCCATGCCTCGTAGGTCCGCGGCCGCTCGTGCGGCGCCCGCGGTACGACGGCGTGGACGCGGACGAGCTGCGCCGCCAGCAGCTCCAGGCGCCGCTCCAGCTCGGCCGGGCCCGGCTCGTCCAGCCGCGTCCGGCCCGGCAGCGCCGACATCAGCAGGCTCGGATGGTCGCAGTGCTCGGCGGCGGCGTCCACGGCGACCGGTTCCGGCGCCGGGACGCCCGTCTCACCGGCCAGCAGCGTCAGGACCGCCGCCTCACGGGCGAGCAGCGCGGGGGCGTGGCGGCGGAAGAACGGCCGGACGACCGTACGCAGCACCAGGGCGCCGCCGTCGTCCAGGGTGAGCGCCCGCATCTGCGAGGTGGACCCGCCCCGCAGCCGCTCGGCGGTACGCACCGAGCGGCCCGGCGGGAGCTGCCGGGCCACCCACGCCCGGGTCGCGCCCCAGCCGCGGCCGTCCGGCCCGGCGAGCACCGCGCTCACGAAGTCCCGCCGGTCCCCGGCGTGGTCGTGGAACCACTCGCCCAGCCGGTGCCCGGCGCCGGGCACGTCGAGGCGGGTCAACCGGGCGCGGGCGGCCAGGGCGTCCTGCACGGCCTCGGTGACCTCGGCCGGGATGACGTCGTCGGTGCCGGGCACGGCGAGCACCGCCCGGCCCTCGTAGGCGCGCAGCGCGTCCAGGGCGGGGGAGGCGCGCCAGGAGCCGGGGCGGCGGATGATCTCGCTGAAGGCGCCGTCCCCGGTGCCGAACGGCACGTCCCAGGCCTCGGCGGCGTAGACGGCGGGCGCGCACAGGCCCAGCCCGGCCACCCGGTCCCCGTAGTGCCGTGCCAGGTCGGCCGCGGTCTGCCCGCTCATGCTGAAGCCCACCAGCACCAGCGCCCCGTCCTGCGGCACCCACTTGTCGATCACCGCGACCGCCTGCTCGAAACGCCGCCGCAGGGTCAGCTCGCTCAGCGCGCCGCTGCTGGAGCCGTGCCCGGAGAAGTCGAAGGCGAGCACCGGGCAGCCGTGCGCGGCGAACTCGGCGAACAGCGGCCGCAGCCGCGCCGCGCACCCGGTGCCGGCACCGTGCAGCAGCACGGCCGTGGGCCGCCCGGGTACGGCACCGGCGTGGGCGTGGACCCCGCTGAGCGCCTCGCCGTCGTACTCCTGGACGAAGGCGGCGACGGTGCCGAGGGGGTCGGCGGAACCGGGCGGGGGACCGGGCAGGGCGTACTGGTCCGGGACGCGGGAGGGACGGTGCGGATCAGGCATCCCGCCATTCACGCACGGTTCACAGCCCCGGCGCGCCCCAAACCGGGAACCAGCGGCTCAGATCCTGCTCGATGCGCAGGTCACCGGCGAGGGCGGCCTTCACCTGGATCTCCAGGGCGTTGTCGCGCCGCCGCTCCTGGCCGGGCAGCGGGGCGAACGGATAGAAGCTGCCCCGCTTGTACAGGTACACCAGCGCGAGCGGGCGGCCGGTGCCGTCGGTGAAACCGGCGAGCGAGCACAGCAGCTGGGGTCCGAAGCCGTTGACCTCCATGGCGCTGTTCACGGCGTGCAGGTCGTTGACCAGGTCGGGCAGCTGGTCCGGGGCGCGGTGGGAGACCAGCCAGGAGTAGCCGTAGGAGTCCCGGGACAGCTCCACCGGCGGTCCGGTGCGGTCGGTGTCCGCGTCCAGGAGCGCCTGGACCTCGCGGTGGGTCTGCTCGAAGGCGGCGCCCTCGACCGTGGCGAAGCACACCGCGCCCTGCCCGGTCGGGGTGAAGCCGGTCGCCGCCTGGAGCGTCACCGCGGCGGACGGCAGCGCGAAGAGCTGGTCCAGGTCGGGCGGGGCGGGCCTGCTGCGGCCGAGCAGGATGTCCAGGAGGCCCATCCTCAGCCCGCCTTCCCCGGCGCGGCGGCCTCGCCCAGTTCGGCGGAGATCCGCCCCAGCTGGGCCAGCCGCTGCTCCAGGCTCGGATGGGTGGAGAAGAGCCGGGCGATACCGGGGTCGGAGCCCAGCGCCGGAGTGAAGTAGAACGCGTTGAACGCCTGGGCGGTGCGCAGATCCTCCGAGGGGATCCGGGCGATGTCACCGGTGACCTTGGTCAGCGCCGAGGCGAGCGCGGAGGGCCGCCCGGTCAGCAGGGCCGCCGCCCGGTCGGCCGCCAGCTCCCGGTACCGCGACAGCGCCCGGATCAGCAGGAAGCTGATCGCGTACACGGCCGCCGACACCCCCATCACCACGGCGAACACGGCCAGCGTGTTCTGGTCCTTGCGGCCCCGTCCGCCCAGCAGCTCCGAGTAGAACGCGAACCGGACCACCAGCCCCGCGAGCACCCCGAGGAAGGAGGCGACCGTGATCACCGCGACGTCCTTGTGCGCCACGTGCGACAGCTCGTGCGCGAGAACCCCTTCCAGCTCGGCGGGTTCCAGCCGCCGCAGCAGCCCGGTGGTCACGCACACCACGGCGTTGTCCGGGTTGCGCCCGGTCGCGAACGCGTTCGGCATGTCCATGCTGGACACGGCCACCGTCGGTTTCGGCATGTCCGCCATGGCGCACAGCCGGTCGATCACCGCGTGCAGCTGCGGGAACTCCTCCGGCTCCACCACCCGCCCGTGCATCGCGAACAGCGCGATCCGGTCGGAGAACCAGTACTGCGCGATGAGCACACCCGCCGCGATCACCACGACCAGCACCCACGACTTCAGCAACACGATCAACGCGGCCACGAACGCCACGTACAGCAACCCGAGCAGGAACAGCGTCAGCCCCATGCGCACGGTCAGCCGCCGGTCGCTCCGGAAGCGGCTCTGCATCGTCCATCACCCCGCAGAAAGGCACCCACGAATCAGTCCCCTCCCGCTTCCAGTGTGCACCTGCGGGGCGGCCCGGCGGGCGGCCCGCTACACCCCGTGCGTCTGGGCGTAGCCGATGAGGACGATCAGGGCGGCCACGGAGCCGAGGACGGCGGCGGTGGATATCCAGGAGGAGCGGCGGGGGACGGCGGGGCCCGGGTCGCCGCGGAAGGGGACCGGGCCGGGCGGGTCGTCCTTCCAGCGGGCGGCGAGCATACGGGCCCGCGCGGAGGGCTCCTTGTGCTCGGCGGCGCTCGCCCAGCGGTGATCGAATTCCCGCTCGAAGTCGTCGTGTCCGGCCATGCCCGTCACCTCTTCTGCTGTCTTCTGCCGTTCTTCTGCTGTCTTCTGCCGTCGCCGGCTCCGTCAGTAGGAGACCCGCCGGACGCCGGAAGGTTGCACGGGGGCGTCCCTCGTTCGGCTCAAGATGCTGAGTCGTGCGGCGGCGGCTAGCCTCGTTGCAAGTGAGCGCGCTGCGGCCGGCCGCGGCCTTCCGGCACGTCACCCGAGGAGCCGTACCAGCGGCACGAGCGGGTGGAAGGGAAGGTTTTCCATGAAAGCACCACGCGCGAGGCGACTCTTCGCACTGTCCACCGCCGGCCTCCTGCTGGCGGGCGGCGCGGCGATCGGCACGGCGGGCACCGCCTCGGCGGCCACCGCACCGGCCGGCACCTCGGCCACCGCGACCCACGGCAGCTGCGGCTGGTGGAGCAGCAACTGCTACGGCCGCCGCGGCGACCGCGGAGCCCTCTACGGCCCCGGGTACGGCTACGGCTATGGCTTCGGCTACAACCAGAGCTCGGTCGTCGTGATCGTGCTCTGACACCGGCGCCGGGTCCCCCCGACTGCACCCCGAGGACCGAGGACCGGCACCCCTCAAACGAGGAACCGCCCCCCGTGCGAGCACTGCACGGGGGGCGGTTCCATGGGGCGTCGCGCCGGGCGGCGCGGTGCCGGTCACACGTCGAAGTACAGCTCGAACTCGTGCGGGTGCGGGCGGAGCTGGAGCGGGGCGATCTCGTTGGTGCGCTTGAAGTCGATCCACGTCTCGATCAGGTCCGGCGTGAACACGTCGCCCTGGAGCAGGAACTCGTGGTCGGACTCCAGGCGGTCGAGGACGGCGCCGAGGGAGGTCGGGACCTGGGCGACGTTCGCGTGCTCCTCGGGCGCCAGCTCGTAGAGGTCCTTGTCGATCGGCTCGGCCGGCTCGATCTTGTTCTTGATGCCGTCGATGCCCGCGAGCAGCAGCGCGGAGAACGCCAGGTACGGGTTGCCGGAGGCGTCCGGGGCGCGGAACTCGACGCGCTTGGCCTTCGGGTTCGAGCCGGTGATCGGGATGCGCATCGCGGCGGACCGGTTGCGCTGCGAGTACACCAGGTTCACCGGGGCCTCGAAGCCGGGCACCAGGCGGTGGTAGGAGTTCACCGTCGGGTTGGTGAAGGCCAGCAGCGACGGCGCGTGCTTGAGGATGCCGCCGATGTAGTAGCGCGCGGTGTCCGACAGGCCCGCGTAACCGGCCTCGTCGTAGAACAGCGGGTCGCCGTTGCTCCACAGCGACTGGTGCACGTGCATGCCCGAGCCGTTGTCGCCGAAGATCGGCTTCGGCATGAAGGTCGCGGTCTTGCCGTTGCGCCAGGCGACGTTCTTCACGATGTACTTGAAGAGCTGGAGGTCGTCGGCGGCGGCGAGCAGCGTGTTGAACTTGTAGTTGATCTCCGCCTGGCCCGCGGTGCCCACCTCGTGGTGCTGGCGCTCGACCTTCAGGCCGGAGCGCTCCAGCTCCAGGGAGATCTCGGCGCGCAGGTCGGCGAAGTGGTCGACCGGCGGGACCGGGAAGTAGCCGCCCTTGTAGCGGACCTTGTACCCACGGTTGTCCTCCAGCGCGCCGGTGTTCCAGGCACCCGCCTCGGAGTCGATGTGGTAGAAGGACTCGTTCTCGGCGGTGCGGAAGCGCACGGAGTCGAAGACGTAGAACTCGGCCTCGGGGCCGAAGAACGCGGTGTCGGCGATCCCGGTGGACGCCAGGTACGCCTCGGCCTTCTTCGCCACGTTGCGCGGGTCACGGGAGTACTGCTCGCCCGTGATCGGGTCGTGGATGAAGAAGTTGATGTTGAGGGTCTTGTCCCGGCGGAACGGGTCCAGCCGCGCGGTGGACAGGTCGGGACGCAGGGACATGTCCGACTCGTGGATGGCCTGGAAGCCGCGGATCGAGGATCCGTCGAACGCCTGCTCGTCATCGGGGTCGAACGCATCGGCGGGCAACGTGAAGTGCTGCATGACGCCCGGCAGGTCGCAGAAGCGGACGTCGACGAACTTGACGTCCTCGTCCGCGATGAACTTCTTGGCCTCGTCGGCGTTCTGGAACATCCAGCTCCTCCTACTCCCGACCGTCCCGCCGGGGTGGTAGATCGTGCGTGCGGCCAGTGCGGTGGCACACGGTGCCTCGACCCTAGGGACGGGTGATTTCCCGGGCGTGACCCGTTTGTTTCGCAGAAGTTAACCGGCCGGGGCGCGGTCACGTCCGTGGACACCCCGGCGGCCGTCCCACTTCCAGCCTCGCAGTACCGTGGACGGGTGGACAACAGGCAAGCAGTGGGATCGTGGCTCTCCGGACCGCGCGCGGCCATGGAGGACGCGGGCGCCGACTTCGGTTACCGGGGTGAACAGCTCGGACTGCCGGAGCAGGGCCCCGGCTCGATCGCCCGGCCGGGCAGGCGGCTGGCCGCCCTCGCCGTCGACTGGGGCCTGTGCCTCCTGATCGCATACGGCCTCATCGCCGACAGTTACAACGAGGCGGCCCAGGTGTGGGGCCCCCTCATCCTCCTCGTACTGATGGTGCTCACCCTCGGCACGGTCGGCTGCACCCCCGGCAAGCGGCTGCTCGGGCTGCGGGTGGTCGCCCTCGGCACCGGCCGCGTCCAGCCGCTGCGTGCCCTGCTGCGCACGGTGCTGCTCTTCCTGGCCCTCCCGGCGCTGATCTGGGACCGCGACGGCCGCGGCCTGCACGACCGGCTCGCGGGCACGGTCGAGGTCCGGCTGTAGGAGCGTAGAGCTGAGTAGAGCTGAGGGGCGCCCGGAGTGATCCGGGCGCCCCTCAGCTCTACTCAGCTCTACGCTGTCCGCTCGTACGCCGGGAAGGCTCAGCGCGCCTTCGGGCCGCCGCCCCGCGGCATCCGCATGCCCTTGGGCATCGGGCCCTTCGGCAGCGGCATGTTGCTCATCAGGTCGCCCAGGGCGCGCAGCCGGTCGTTGGTGGCGGTGACCTGGGGGCCGGTCAGCACGCGAGGGAACTTCAGCATGGTCGTGCGCAGCTTCTTCAGCTCGACCTGGCCCTCGCCGGTGCCGACGATCACATCGTGCACGGGGACATCCGCGACGATGCGGTTCATCTTCTTCTTCTCGGCGGCGAGCAGGGTCTTCACCCGGTTCGGGTTGCCCTCGGCGACCAGCACGATGCCGGCCTTGCCGACCGCGCGGTGCACCACGTCCTGGCTGCGGTTCATGGCGACGGCCGGGGTGGTGGTCCAGCCGCGGCCGATGTTGTCCAGCACCGCGGCGGCGGCGCCCGGCTGCCCCTCCATCTGCCCGAAGGCGGCCCGCTCGGCCCGGCGGCCGAAGACGACCGCCATCGCCAGGAAGGCGAGCAGGAGGCCCAGGATGCCCAGATAGACGGGGTGGCCGATCAAGAAGCCGATCCCGAGAAGGACACCGAAGACGACGATGCCGACAGCCGCGAGTACGAGGCCGATCTTCGGATCGGCCTTGCGGGTCATCTTGTACGTCAGGGCGATCTGCTTCAGTCGCCCCGGGTTCGCAGCCTCGGCTGCGGTTTCCTTCCTCGCCATGCCACGAAGTCTACGTGCCCCCGCGAGTGGCCGACGACGCAGTGCCCGGCGTCCGGCCGCGGGCGTGCGACGGGGCGCGGCGCGGGCGTACGGCGGGGCGCGCTGCGGGCGCAGGCGCGGCGCGCGCTACGGGCGTACGGCCGGGAAGCGGTCGAGGACGCGCTGCGCCTCGACCCGGTCCTTGGCGCGGCGGCGGTCCTCCAGCACGGAGGTCCAGGCGTTGCGGCGGGCGGTGCGCTGGCCGCCGCTCATGAGCAGCGACTCGACCGCACGGAGTGCGACCGAGAAGGACGGGATGGCGGTGGCGCGGACGGGCGCGGCCTGCATGGTGGAGGTCCCCCCTCGTAACGGCTCCGGACGCGGATGGTGTGGAACCAGGGTCACTGTCTGGTGTTACCAGGGCGTGACCGACCGGTCAAACAGCGGTGAAGCCCTGACATCGCGGGCCAAAAGGGCGACGCGGCCCCGGCCGGCGCCCTCATCTGCGGGGACGCCCGGGACCGCGTCGTCTCGGCCTTTACTGAGCGGTAAGTTCTTGTGCTCGAATTCACACAGTCCCGGCGGTCCCGTCGGAGGCGGCGGGACGCGGCGGTTGACGGTGCGTCAGGCGGCGTGGGCGGTTCAGACGGCCTGCGCGGCGACGAAGGCGCCCCGCTTCTCGATCGCCATCTGGTACAGCCGCCCGGCGCGGTAGGAGGACCGTACCAGCGGCCCGGACATCACGCCCGAGAAGCCGATCCGCTCGGCCTCCTCCTTCAGCTCCACGAACTCCTGCGGCTTGACCCAGCGCTCCACCGGGTGGTGGCGCACGCTCGGGCGCAGGTACTGCGTGATGGTGACCAGCTCGCAGCCCGCCTCGTGCAGCTGCTTCAGCGCCTCGACGACCTCCTCGCGGGTCTCGCCCATGCCGAGGATGAGGTTGGACTTGGTCACCAGGCCGAAGTCGCGGGCCTCGGTGATGACCTTCAGGGAGCGCTCGTAGCGGAAGCCGGGGCGGATCCGCTTGAAGATCCGCGGGACCGTCTCGACGTTGTGCGCGAAGACCTCGGGCCGGGACTCGAACACCTCGGCGAGCTGCTCGGGGACCGCGTTGAAGTCGGGGGCGAGCAGCTCGACCTTGGTCCGGCCGCCCTCGCGCTCCGCCGTCTGCGCGTGGATCTGGCGCACGGTCTCGGCGTACAGCCAGGCGCCGCCGTCCGCCAGGTCGTCGCGGGCGACGCCGGTGATGGTGGCGTAGTTCAGGTCCATGGTGACCACGGACTCGCCCACGCGGCGCGGCTCGTCACGGTCCAGCGCCTCGGGCTTGCCCGTGTCGATCTGGCAGAAGTCGCAGCGCCGGGTGCACTGGTCGCCGCCGATGAGGAAGGTCGCCTCGCGGTCCTCCCAGCACTCGTAGATGTTCGGGCAGCCGGCTTCCTGGCAGACCGTGTGCAGGCCCTCGCTCTTCACGAGGTTCTGCATCTTCGTGTACTCGGGACCCATTTTCGCCCGGGTCTTGATCCACTCGGGCTTGCGCTCGATGGGGGTCTGGCTGTTGCGGACCTCCAGGCGCAGCAACTTGCGTCCGTCGGGTGCGACTGCGGACACATCGGCTCCCTGTAACTTCGATTCTTCGGCGTACCCAGCGTACGCCCGTGTTCCTTGCGCCCTGTCGGTGAGGCCAACCTTCGACCCGCGGAGATCATTCCCGTCGCCGGGCGAGTGCCGCGGGTCCGCCGGGCCGCGCCGTCAGACGGCCGCCGTCTTCTCCACCGCGCGCGGCCTGAGGTCGGCGTTCTCCAGGACGTCCCGCAGATGCCGCTCGACCACGGGCAGCACCTCGGCGATGGTGACGTCCCGGCCCAGCTCGGCCGCGAGCGAGGCGACGCCCGCGTCCCGGATCCCGCAGGGGATGATCCGGTCGAACCACTTGTTGTCCGGGTTCACGTTCAGCGCGAAGCCGTGCATCGTGACGCCCTTGGCCACCCGGATGCCGATGGCGGCGATCTTCCGGTCCTCGCGGCGCTGGCCCGCGTTGGAGGGCGCGTACTCGGGACCGTTCAGCCGGGGGTCGAACTCCTCGTCGGCCAGCCGCGGGTCGAAGTCGAGGGAGAGGCCGCCGAGCGCGGGCCGCAGCTCGACCGGGTCGCCGAGCACCCACACCCCGCTGCGGCCCTCGATCCGGGTGGTCTCCAGGCCGAACTCCGCGCAGGTGCGGATCAGCGCCTCCTCCAGGCGCCGCACGTGCGCCACCACGTCCACCGGGCGGGGCAGCTTCTGGATCGGGTAGCCGACCAGCTGTCCGGGGCCGTGCCAGGTGATCTTGCCGCCGCGGTCCACGTCGACGACGGGGGTGCCGTCGAGCGGGCGCTCGCTGTCCTGGGTGCGCCGGCCCGCCGTGTACACGGGCGGGTGCTCCAGCAGCAGCACGGTGTCGGGGATCTCGTCCGCGAACCGGGCCGCGTGCACCCGCCGCTGCTCGTCCCAGGCCTCCTGGTAGTCCACGGCCTCGGCACCGAATCCCCTGCGGACGAACCGCACCTCACTCACGGCAAGCGCCTCCCTGGAAGGTCGTCAGGCACGTCATGCGCCCACGCCACTGTACGTCCGGCCGCCGCGCGTCAGCCGCGCGGGCAATCCTCACACGATCGGATGAATAGGTGCCGAAGAGCGCAGCCGGGTGTTCACTCTCCGCTACATTCGCGCCGTTCATGAGGCCATAAGGGCTGCTCACAGGCAATCCGGGCACCACGCACCCGCGTGCGGGCCCGAAAGGCAGGAGACCGCACCGCAGATGACGGAACGACCCGCGCAGCGCACCCCCAACCGCCAGCTCGCCGCGCTCATCGCAGAAGCGGGGTTCTCCAACGCAGGTCTGGCCCGTCGTGTGGACCAGCTCGGCCTCGAACACGGCCTGGACCTGAGATACGACAAGACCTCGGTCACCCGCTGGCTCCGCGGCCAGCAGCCCAGAGGGACCACCCCCGCCCTCATCGCCGAGGTCTTCACCCGGCGCCTGGGCCGCCGCCTCACCGCGCAGGACCTCGGCCTGGACGCCTGCGCCCCGGTCTACGCCGGGCTGGAGTTCGCCGCCGCCCCCGAGGAGGCCGTCGACATCGTCAGCGGGCTGTGGCGCAAGGACTCCGGCAGCCAGGCCGAACTCCGCAAGATCGCCTTCACTCCGGCCGGGCTCGTGGTGCCCAGCCGCGACTGGCTGATCGGGCGGGCCGACGACCGCGTCGCCCGGACCGAGCAGCCCGCCGCGCCCCGGGTCCCCGCCCAGGGCCGTACGGCCGCCGCGCCGCCGTCCCGGCCCACGCCCGCGCCCGCGTCCGCGTCCGCGCCCCCGCTCGCCGGGACCGGGCAGCCGGTCCCCGGCGTGCCCCGCCAGCGCGGGCGGGCCGAGCGCGCCCGGACCGAGCAGGAACCCGGCCGCCGGGTCACCCCCGGGGACATCGCCGCGCTGCGCTCGGTGGGCGAGCTGTTCCGCAGCCTCGACGACATGTACGGCGGCGGGCACGCCCGGCAGGCCCTCGTGCGCTATCTGGAACACGAGTGCGAGCCGATGCTGCGCGGCAGCTACGGCGAGCAGACCGGGCGCCGCCTGTTCGCGGCGGCGGCCGACCTCACCCGGCTCGTCGGCTGGACGTCGTACGACATCGCCGCGCACGGCCTCGCCCAGCGCTACTTCGTCCAGGCGCTCCGGCTCGCCCAGGCCGCCGGGGACCGGGCCTACGGCGCCTACGTCCTGGTCACCATGAGCCGGCAGGCCGTCTACCTGGCGCACGGGCGGGAGGCCGTCCAGCTGGCCCGGGTGGCGCAGCAGGGCCTCGGCGGCTCCGCGCCGCCCGCCGTGCAGGCGCTGCTGCACGCGGCCGAGGCACGCGGGCACGGGGTGCTCGGCGAGGTCCGCGCCTGCACGGCGTCGCTGGCCCGCGCCGAACGCGCCCTGGAGGCGGCCAGGCCCGGTGACGAGGTGCCCTTCTGGGCGCGCTCCTACGACGAGGGACAGCTCGCCGACGAACTGGGGCACTGCCACCGGGACCTCCAGCAGTACCGCGCCGCCGCCCAGCACGCCGAACGCGCCCTCCAGCTCCGCGCCCCGGCGTACGCCCGCAGCCGCCTGTTCAGCCGGGTCGTCCTCGCCACCGCCCGCCTCGGCCTCGGCGACCTCGAACAGGCCTGCCGCCTGGGCGCCGAGGCCGCCGCCCAGGCCGCCGACATGCGCTCGGCCCGCGCCGACGAGTACGTCCGCGACTTCGAACGCCGCCTTGAGCCCTACAAGGACGCGCCCCCGGTCCGCACGTACCGCGACAAGGTGGCGTCCCTGGGCTGAGCAGCCGGGACGCGGTGCGGGCGGGCGACGGCCGGTCGTGCGGCCGGGCGGCGGTGCCTGGTCGCGGCGGGGCGGAGGGTGCGTGCTGGTCGGCCGAGGGCGTGGCCGGGGCATCGCGGCGCGCGGCCCGCGCCGAGTGGCCGGGAAGGCTGCCGCGCGTGCGGGTCGGCGTGGTGGTGCCCGGTCACGGGTGCGGCGGGCGGTGGGCGTCTGCCGGTCGCGGGCGGCACCTGCCGCCTGCTCGGCGGAGCGGGCGTGGACCGGCCGCCGTCCTCGCAGCCGGGGCGGCTCGGCACCGGCCGGGCCGCGCCCGGACAGCCGTACGGCTTCCGTCGGCGCCGACCGGACCGCGTCGCCGTGACTGCCCCCGGCCGGCCGCCCGGTGGCGGCACCGGCACCGTCCGTGTCGCGCCCGGCCGGCCGCGCGGCTCGCGTCGGCACCGAACGGGCCGCGTGGCCGTGACCGTCCCCGGCCCGGCCACCCGGTCGCGTCCGCGGCGGTCTCGGGAGGCCCTGCGGGCCGCCGCTGCGCCCCGCCGAGGGGCTGGCCCGGGTGCCCTCGGGCGAGCCCGCCGAGGTCCAGGGGCGGAGCCCCGGTGGGGCCGAAGGGGCGAAGCCCCTGGGGACGGGACGGGAAGGGGCGGCGGGGGCGAGAACCCTGGGCCCACCGGCCGGTCCCCGGGCCCACCGGGCTCTGGCTTCTGGGTCACCGGCCTTGGGCCCAGCCCCCAGGGCCCAAGGGCCCCGCCTCTTCCCGCACCCCCGGAGGGGATCCCCCTCAGGCCGCCGCCGCCCGCGGCGTAGTCGTCGGGAGGGGGTCCGCGCTGTGCATCGGGCGGCCCGTGCCGAGGTCGGCGAGGATCGCGGCGGCGGCGCGGTGGGCCGAGTGCAGGGCGCCCTGGAGGGTGCTGGTGTCGCGGTGGTCACCGCACACGTAGAGCCCGGCCAGCAGCCGCACCGGCCGCCGCAGATCGTGCGGCGCGCGCATCGCGGGCACCGCCTCGGCGTGGTGGTGGACGGCGAGCGTCTCCCAGCGGTCGGTCGAGGTGCCGTACAGCCGGGCCAGATGACGGCGTACGGCGGTGTCGACGTCGGCCGACGGCGTGCCCAGGACCGTGGAGGAGACCAGCGCGCGCCCGGCCGGGGCGCGGGACGGGTCCACGTGGCTCACCACGGCCGTGTGCGCGACCGGCCCGCCCCGCTCCGCGTCGAGCAGCAGGTGCGCGCCCGTCCCGGGCGGCTCGTCCGTGGTGTGGTGCACCACGGTCACCGGGTGGAAGCCGGGGACCCGCAGTCCGGGCAGCAGCGTGGCGGCGGTCCGCGCGCCGGTGGCCACCAGCACCGCGTGGCAGCGGATCTCGCCGTGCTCCGCCGTGGTCACCGTGTTGGTGGACACCGAGGTGACCCGCACGCCGGTGCGCACGGTGCCCGGCGGCAGCGTGCTCGCGAGGAGTTCCGGCAGCACCTCCGCGCCGCCCTCCGGCAGGCACAGCCGCCCGGTGGCGAAGGCGCGCAGCGCCAGGTCGGCGCAGCGGCTGGACGTGGTGAGGTCCGGGTCGCACAGCAGCGCGGACAGCAGCGGCCGCAGGAAGCCGTCGACGGTGCGGGCGGGCAGCCCGCGCTCCGCAAGGGCCTGGGCCGCGGGCACGTCCGGGCGGGCCAGGAGGCGTTCGACCGGGGTGGCGGCGATCCGGGCCAGGGCGGCGCGCACCCGCAGCGGGGTGCCGATGCCGAAGGGCTGGGCGCGGTCGGCCGCCGGTGCGAAGCGGCCGGGCCGGGCCGGTGCCGCGGAACCGGGTGCGGCGAAGTCGTCGGGCCGGGCCGCCCGGGACCGCGGCGGCGGCACGGGACGCAGGGCCCGGACGCCCCGGCCGCCGGGCAGCGCCGCGGAACGGGGGGCGCTCGCCAGGGCGCGCACGGCATGCAGTGCGCTCCGCGCGCTTCCGGCGCCCGCCGGGGCACCCGCCCGGTGGCGCCGCCCGTCGTGGTGCAGCAGGACCCCCGGCGCGAAGGGACGCAGCACGAGCGCGTCCAGCCCGGGACTGCGGGCCAGTTGGGGATACGACGTGAACAGCGGCTGTCCGATCCGGTCGAGCCGGAACCCGTCGGTCTTCTCCGTCGCCATGCGACCGCCCACGAAGGAGGCGGCCTCCAGGACCGCGGTCGTCACTCCTGCGCTGGTCAGCCGATGCGCCGCGGAGAGTCCGGCGACCCCGGCTCCCACCACCACGACATCCACCTGGTACGCGGGCTCAAGCACGTGCCCCTCCTCGAGGTTGCGCGACCGGTGGGGCGGTGATGCCCTCGACCGGCTTGAGGAATACCCGAGTTCGGCACGAGATTAGGGCGCCGTCCGGTCAGGGGCAGTCGCGCATGGACAGGGCACGGTCGCACGGCGGTCGCATACGGCCGCACGCGCACGGCGCCCGCCCCGAGGCCACCGCCGCCCGGCCCACCCCGCCCGTCCCACCGCCTCCCGTACGCCCCTTCCCGCACCACGGCCGGCCGGTACGCCCCACCCCGCACCACGGCCTCCCGCACGCCCTCCCCGGACCACGGCCGCGCCCGCCCCGGCGCCGCGCCCACGACCCTCAGCTCCCGGCGGCTCCCGGTGGCTCCCGGCGGCTTCCGGCGAGCCTGCCCACGGGACCCGGGCGCCCCGTCCGCGGGACCGCGCGCCGAGCGGCCTCCGCCCCCGGAACGGTGTCCTCACAGCGCCGCCCGCACCGCGTCCTCGATCCCGGGGAAGGCGAACACGAACCCGGACTCCAGCAGCCGCCGCGGCAGCACCCGCGCGCTGCCCAGCACGTCCCCGGCCATCTCCCCGAGCGCGGCCCGCAGCACCGGCGCCGGGACCGGCAGCAGCGCGGGCCGGTGCAGCACCCGGGCCATCGCCGCGGTGATCTCACGGTTCGTCAGCGGTTCGGGCGCGGTCAGATTGACCGGCCCGGACAGCGACTCGGTGTCGATGAGATGCCGCAGCGCCGCCACCTCGTCGTGCAGCGCGATGAACGACCAGTACTGCCGCCCGTCGCCCAGCCGCCCGCCGAGCCCGGCCCTGAACAGCGGGAACAGCCGCCCCCACGCGCCGCCCTCACGGGCCACCACCAGACCGGTGCGCGCGAACACCGTCCGCACGCCCGCCTCCTGCGCCGCGGCCGCCGCCTCCTCCCACTCCACGCACAGCGCGGCCAGGAACCCGTCGCCGGGCGGCGCGTCCTCGTCCACGGCCGCCTGGCCCGTGTCGCCGTAGAAGCCGATCGCGCTGCCGCCGACGAAGACCCGTGGCGGGGTGTCCAGGGCGGCGGCGGCCTCGGCCAGCGCCGCCGTGCCGAGCACGCGGCTGTCGCGCAGCGTCCGCTTGTACGCGTCCGTCCAGCGGTGGTCGCCGACCCCCGCGCCCGCCAGATCGACCACCGCGTCACAGCCGATGAGCCCCGCCGTGTCCACGTACTGCCGCTCCGGGTCCCAGCGGACCTCGTCCGCGCCGCGCACCGGCCGGCGCACCAGGCGCACCACCTCGTGCCCGTCGGCGGCCAGGGACCGCACCAGCGCGCTGCCGATCAGACCGGACGCGCCGGCCACCGCGATGCGTGAACGTTCCATGCGCCCCATCCTGCCCCGGCGTGCCCCTCCCACCCCCGCGCCCCGCCACGGAAATCCCCGGGACAGCCACCCGGGCCGCACCTACAGTGCCCCCATGCCCGACAGCACAGACAGCAGCACCGACAGCACCGACAGCGCCCGCATATCCGACGGCGCCGCCCCCGCGCCCGGCGCCGCCGCCCCCGCGCCCCCGGCCGCCCCGCGCATCCGCCGGGCCCGAGCGGCGGACGAAGAGGCCCTGGCCCGGCTCGACGGGGCCACCTGGTCCCCGCTGCACTCGGTGCAGCCGCGCCCCGAGGAGCCGTACCCGCCGTTCTTCACCGAACGCACCGGACCGGACCACCATCTGGTCGCCGAACTCGACGGCCGCCCGGTCGGCTACGTCCGCCTCGGCCACCCCACCGAACTGGCCGCCAACACGCACGTCCAGCAGATACGCGGCCTCGCCGTCGCCGAGGAGGCCCGCGGCGCCGGAACGGGCCGCGCCCTGGTGCGCGCCGCCGTCGAGGAGGCCCGCCGCCTCGGCGCCCGCCGCATCACCCTGCGCGTGCTGGGCCCCAACACCCCCGCCCGCAGGCTCTACGAGTCCGAGGGCTTCGTCGTGGAGGGCGTCCAGCCCGGGGAGTTCTTCCTGGACGGCGCCTATGTCGACGACGTCCTGATGGGCCGTTCGCTGATCTGAGCCGCACGCGGCCCGGTGCCTCAGGCGGCGACGAGCCGGCCCGTGTCCACCGCCGCCGTGGCGGCCGCCGCCCGCCGCGCGTCCGCTGCGACCTCGGCGGCGGTCAGCGCGTACCCCGTCTCGGCGTCCGAGGTGGAACGGGCGAACACCATGCCGTAGACCCGGCCGTCCGTGGTCAGCAGCGGGCCGCCGGAGTTGCCCGGCCGGACCGTGGAGCGGATCGAGTAGATCTCCCGGGTGACGGTGGCGCTGTTGTAGATGTTCCGGCCGGTGGCCCGGATCCGGTTCGCCACCGTCGCCGCCTGGAGGTCGAGGCCGCCGTCCTGCGGATAGCCCGCGACCACGGCCGCGTCGCCGCGCCCCGCGGTGCCGTCGAACCGCAGCACGGGGGCGCGCAGCCCGGGGACGTAGAGCACGGCCACGTCCCGGTCCGGGTCGAACAGGACCACCCGCGCGGCGTACGTGTGCCCGACGCCGCCGATCTGCACGTACGGGGCGTCGATGCCCGCCACCACGTGCGCGTTGGTCATCACGCGCTGGCGCGCGAACACGAAACCGCTGCCCTCGCGGCCCTGGTCGCCCGACGAGCCCTCGATCTTCACCGTGCTGAGCCGGGCGGCGTTCGTCGCGCTCGCCGTGACGCTGTCCCCGGAGGGCCGGGCGACCCCGGCCGCCGGTTCGTTCTCGAACGGGTTGAACACCTGCGGGAAGCCCGCCTCGGTCAGCGCGGAGGTGGCCCGCGAGAACCAGGCCGGGGTGGTGTCCGGCATCGCGTCCTGCACGGCGCCCAGCAGCTTCGAATCCCGTATCGCCGTCGTCACCACGGGGGAGGACGAGGCGCCCAGGACGCTCGCCGCCACCCAGGCCACGATCAGCACCGCCACCGCGTTCGCGGCGGCCCCGCCGATCCCGTCGGCCGCCCGCAGCGAGCCCCCGCCGGCGCCCTCCAGGCGGCTCCGCAGCCGCAGCGCGAGGCGCCCCGCCAGTTCGTGCCCGGCGACCGCGGGCACCAGGACCGTGACCACGGCGGTCACCGTCGCCGCCGTGCTCCCGCGCGTGACCAGGTCCATCACCCACGGCAGCACCCAGACGCCGACGGCCGCGCCACCCACGAAACCGGCCAGCGAGACACAGCCGGCCACCAGACCGCGCCGGTAGCCGGACGCCGCGTACAACACGACGACCAGCAGCAGCACGAGGTCGAGCAGATCCACGCAGGCCGCCTTTCTCTCGGACCCGGACACGCCCCGGGACGGACCCGGTGAGCGGCGTGACCGGTCACGCACAGGGGTCCGGGAACCGGCCGTGTGTACGTGTACCCGGAGAAACGCCCCGGACCAGGACGATGGTTCCACCAGGTGGCACAGCACACATCGCGGACGGCGCGGATGGGGGTGATCGTGAAGCCATGCGTGGAGTGGGAGATCCCGGGCCGCCCGAGCGTGCCCGAAGACCGTGGCGGTGGAGTGCCGGACGGTGGCGAGGGCCCCGGAGCCGGTGGAGCGGACGGGACGGGGGCCGGAACCGGAACCGGTGGAACGGCGGCGGCCCGGACGGGGCGTGGCGGCTGACGGCCGTGCGCCGTCGTACCCGGCGCCTGCGCCGCGCCCTCGTCGCGCTGCTGTGCCTCCTGCCCGCCGCCGCGGCCGTCGGCGCGCTGCTGCTGGGCGCCGAGGGCGTCGGCCGCACCGTGACCGGACGGGCGCACGCCGGAGCGCACGCGCAGGAACCCGGCGCCCGGCCCGAGCAGGCGGCGCCGGCCGGTTCCGCCGTCGCGCACGGAGCGCCCCGGCCGCGCATTGTGCCCCGCTCGGCCTGGCTGGACGCCACCGCGCGGCGCGTGCAGCCGCCCCCGCGCTACGACGACAAGGTCGTCGCCGTCTTCGTCCACCACACCGACTCGCCCAACGGCTACGCCTGCGCCGACGCCCCGCAGATCATCCGCCACCTCTACGCCGGCCAGACCGGCGCCCGCCGCTGGGACGACATCGGCTACAACTTCCTCGTCGACCGCTGCGGCACGATCTACGAGGGCCGCGCCGGGGGCGTCGACCGGGCGGTCACCGGCGCCCACACCCAGGGCTTCAACCACCGCACGGCGGGCATCGCGGCCATCGGCACGTTCACCGCGGGGACGCCCGTGCCGCGCGCCATGACCGATGCGATCGCCGCGCTGGCCGCCTGGAAGCTCGGCCTCGCGGGCGTCGATCCGCGCGGCAGCGTCGCCCTGGTCTCCAGCAACCGGCTCGCCCGCTACACCGCGGGCACCACCGCGCTGCTCCCGGCCCTGGCCGGTCACACCGACGGCTTCCGCACCAACTGTCCGGGCGCCGCCCTCACCGTCCGCCTCCCCGCCATCCGGCAGACGGCGGCCCGCCTCCAGGGCCGTATCTGACCCACGGGCCCGGCAGCCGCCCGGCGGGGACCGCGCGGCCCGGTACACCCGGCGGCCCCGTGCCCCCGGAACCCGCCGCCGCCCGCGCCGCGTCAGTCCCGGAAGCGTTCCCACAGCCGCGGATAGCGCCGGGCCAGCTCGTCGTCGTCCTCGAACGCGACCGGGGTGCCCTCCGGTTCCGCCGGGGCGGGCGGGATACCCAGGTCGGGGGCGACCGTCCCGGTGAGCTGCTCGTAGGCCTCGTCGGCCGCGTACCCCAGCTCCTCGGCGTCGCCGTCGATCTCCTCGTCGAAGTCGCCGAGCAGCCCGGCCAGCGCGTCCGGGTCGTGCAGCGCGCCCTCGAAGACCTCCCGCCCCTGGCCGATCAGCCAGCACCGGAAGAAGTCGAAGGCGTCGTCGCTGGCCCCGTCCAGCAGCACCCAGGCGGCGCCCCACAGGTCCCAGCGGTAGGCGCGGTGGTAGCGGGACTCGAAGTGCCGGGCGAAGTCCAGGACCCGCTCGGGGTCGAACGCGAGCAGCCGCTCCACGAGCAGGTCCGCCTGCTCCTCGGGATCACCCTCGGCGGCCCCGCGCGTCGCGTCGATCAGCTCCCAGAACTCCGTCTCGTCCATCACGGTGTCCAGCATCGGCCCTGCCCCCGCGCGCCGCACGCGGAGCCCGCGGAAGGGCGTCCGCCGCCGCGTCCCCGTCCACGGGCCAGCCCCCGTCCCCATCCCCGTCCATGGGCTCGTACAGCAGGGCCAGGCGCCGGGCGTCGCGGGCGAGGCGGGCGCGCAGGGACGGCGGGGCCAGCACCTCCGCCTCCGGGCCGAGCGCCGTGAGCTGGGCGTGGGCGACCTCCTCGGACTCCACCGGCAGGGTCACCGTGCGCCGCCCGTGCGCGTCGGCGGGAGGGGCACCGGCCAGCGCCGCGCGCGCGGCCACCGGATCGACGACGTGCGCCAGCCGCCGCACACCCTCCTCGGACAGCCGTACGACGGCCTCGGCGCGCAGGATCGAGCGGGCGAACTGCTCGGCGCGCTCCGCCCAGAACGCGGGCAGGTCGAAGCTCTCGTCCCGGGCGAACCCCGCTCCGTCCCCACCCGCTCCGTCCCCCTCCCGAGCCTCCACCGCCGTGAAGCGGTCCACCCGGTAGACGCGGAACCCGGGGGGAGCGGCCGGGGGAGCGGAAGGCGGTTCCCCGCCCGCCGCACGGGCCTCTGCGACCCGCGCGCACAGGTACCAGACCCCCGCCTTCAGCACGAGCCCGTACGGCTCCAGCTCCCGCGTCACCTCGCCCCTGCCGCCGTCCTCGCCCGCCCCGCGCCAGTACCGCACGGTTACGACCCGGTCGGCCCGGACTGCTTCGGCGACGGCGGGCAGCAGCTCGGGCACCTCGGGCTCGCGGAACCAGGCCGGGGCGTCCAGATGGAAGCGCTGCGCCGCCGTGCGCGGGGCGTCGCGCACCGAGGGGAGCAGCGCGGCCGACACCTTCAGCCGGGCGGCCGAGGCGGCGTCCGCCAGCCCCATGTCGCGCAGCGCGTCCGGTACGCCGCTGAGGAACAGCGCCTCCGCCTCGTCGCGCGCCAGACCGGTCAGCCGGGTGCGGTAGCCGCCCACCAGCCGGTAGCCGCCGGCCCGCCCCCGGTCGGCGTAGACCGGAACCCCCGCCTCCGACAGCGCCTGCGCGTCCCGCGTGACGGTCCGCTCCGACACCTCCAGCTCCCGGGCCAGCTCGGCGGCGGTCATCGGCTGCCGCGCCTGGAGCAGCAGCACCATCCTGATCAGCCGGGCGGCACGCATACGGCCATCATGCCGGGCCCCACCGACAACGACGAGGACGCCGGGGACGACGAGGCCGGTGGACGGTGGGGGGACGACGCAGACGGCGGCGGAGGGGTACGGCCGCTGCCGTACCCCTCCGCCGCCTGTCGCGTCCGCCGGCCCTTACAGGCCGTACTTCTCGCGGGCCTCCTTGACCGCCGAGGTCTTCACCTCGCCGCGCCGGGCCAGCTGGGCCAGCGCCGCGACGACGATCGACTCGGCGTCCACACCGAAGTGGCGGCGGGCCGCGTCACGGGTGTCCGACAGACCGAAGCCGTCGGCGCCCAGCGAGGACCAGTCCTGCTCGACCCACTGCGCGATCTGGTCCGGGACCTGGCGCATGTAGTCGGACACGGCCAGCACCGGGCCCTCGGCGCCCTGGAGCGCCTGCCGTACGTACGGCACCCGCTCCTCGCCGCGCAGCAGCGCCGCGTCGGCCTCCAGGGCGTCCCGGCGCAGCTCGGTCCAGGAGGTCGCCGACCACACGTCGGCGGCCACGCCCCACTCCTCGGCCAGCAGCCGCTGCGCGGTCAGCGCCCAGTGGATCGCGGTGCCCGAGCCGAGCAGCTGGATCCGCGGGGCGTTCGCCGGGGCGGACAGACCGGCCGACTCCGCCGTGTTGAAGCGGTACAGGCCCTTGACGATGCCCTCGTCGATGCCGAGACCGGACGGCTTGGCCGGCTGCGGCAGCGGCTCGTTGTAGACGGTGAGGTAGTAGAAGACGTTCTGGTCCTCGCCCTCGGCGGCCTCGCCGTACATCCGGCGCAGGCCCTCCTTGACGACGACCGCGATCTCGTACGCGAACGCCGGGTCGTAGGAGAGCGCCGCCGGGTTGGTCGCGGCGATGACCGGGGAGTGGCCGTCGGCGTGCTGGAGGCCCTCGCCCGTCAGCGTGGTGCGGCCGGCCGTCGCGCCGACGAGGAAGCCGCGGCCGAGCTGGTCGCCGAGCTGCCACATCTGGTCGGCGGTGCGCTGCCAGCCGAACATCGAGTAGAAGATGTAGAACGGGATCATCGCCTCGCCGTGCGTCGCGTACGACGACGAAGCGGCGATGAAGTCGGCCATCGAACCGGCCTCGGTGATCCCCTCGTTGAGGATCTGGCCGTTCTTCGCCTCCTTGTAGTACATCAGCTGGTCGCGGTCGACCGGCTCGTACGTCTGGCCCTTGGGGGAGTAGATCCCGAGGGACGGGAAGAGGCTCTCCATGCCGAAGGTGCGCGCCTCGTCGGGGACGATCGGCACCCAGCGCCGGCCGGTCTCCTTGTCGCGGACCAGGTCCTTGACCAGGCGGACGAAGGCCATGGTGGTGGCCACGTTCTGGGTGCCGGAGCCCTTGTCGAAGGAGGCGAACGCCTTGTCGGCGGGCGCGGGCAGCGGCGCGAGCGGGTGCACCCGGCGGGCCGGGGCCGGGCCGCCGAGGGCCGCGCGGCGCTCCTGGAGGTAGCGCACCTCGGGGGAGTCGGCGCCGGGGTGGCCGTAGGGCACCTGGCCGTCGGCGAAGTCGCTGTCCTTGATGGGCAGGTCGAGGCGGTCGCGCATCGCCTTGAACTCGTCCACCGTCAGCTTCTTCATCTGGTGGTTGGCGTTCTTCGAGGCGAAGCCGTCGCCGAGGGTGTGGCCCTTGACCGTCTGGGCCAGGATCACCGTCGGGGCGCCCTTGTGCTCCAGGGCCGCCTTGTACGCGGCGTAGACCTTGCGGGCCTCGTGGCCGCCGCGGGAGAAGTGGAAGCACTCGACGATCTTGTCGTCGCTGAGCAGCTTCGCCATCTCGGCCAGCGCCGGGTCGGCACCGAAGAAGTCCTGACGGATGTAGGCGGCGTCCCGGGTCTGGTACGTCTGGACCTGGGCGTCCGGCACCTGGCGCAGCCGGCGCAGCAGCGCGCCCGTGGTGTCGAGCTGGAACAGCTCGTCCCAGGCGGTGCCCCACAGCGACTTGACCACGTTCCAGCCGGCGCCGCGGAACTGGGCCTCCAGCTCCTGCACGATCTTGAAGTTGGCGCGGACCGGGCCGTCCAGGCGCTGGAGGTTGCAGTTGATGACGAAGGTCAGGTTGTCCAGACCCTCGCGGGAGGCGAGCGCGAGAGCCGCCGTCGACTCCGGCTCGTCCATCTCGCCGTCGCCGAGGAACGCCCACACGTGCGAGGACGAGACGTCCTTGATGCCGCGGTTGGTGAGGTACCGGTTGAAGCGCGCCTGGTAGATCGCCGACAGCGGGCCGAGGCCCATGGAGACGGTCGGGAACTCCCACAGCCAGGGCAGGCGCCGCGGGTGCGGGTAGGACGGCAGGCCGTTGCCGCCGGCCTCCTGGCGGAAGTGGTCCAGGTGCTGCTCGGTGAGCCGGCCGTCGAGGAAGGCGCGGGCGTAGATGCCCGGGGAGGCGTGGCCCTGGATGTACAGCTGGTCGCCGGAGCCGTCGCCCTCCTTGCCGTGGAAGAAGTGGTTGAAGCCGGTCTCGTACAGCCAGGCCGCCGAGGCGAAGGTGGCGATGTGGCCGCCGACGCCGTACTTGGAGCCACGGGTCACCATCGCCGCCGCGTTCCACCGGTTCCACGCGGTGATACGGGCCTCCAGGGCCTCGTCACCGGGGACGGCCGGCTCCGCGGCGGTCGGGATGGAGTTGACGTAGTCCGTCTCCAGCAGCTTGGGCAGGGCGACACCAGTGCCCTCCGCGCGCTCCAGCGTGCGGCGCATCAGGTACGCCGCGCGGTGCGGCCCGGCCGCCCGGGCGACGGCGTCCAGGGAGGCCCGCCACTCGGCGGTCTCCTCGGGGTCGCGGTCCGGGAGCTGGTCGAGCTCGCTCGGCTGGATGGCGTTGGGGTCGGTCATGTCGCCGCCTTCCTCAGTCGAAGGGGGTTCCCTCATCTGGTAAGGGTTCGGGGGTGCCCTAGGTCTTTGGCAGGACAGGGCGGAGGGCCCTGGTCAGAGCCCGTCGCCGACTGTAACCCCCTGATCGATGATCGATCAAAGGGTTGAGGGGGAAAACCTCTCGATTCCGAGAAAGTCGGCACCCGGTGCCTTTCGGACAGGCACGCCGTGCCGCCATTTTCGAACTGTTTCCGCAGGTGAGCGGGGAAGTGCTCGACTGGCGTCAGGGGCGCGGAGCGCACCCCAGGACATGCGCCTTGACCAGTTCCGCGATCCGCGGATCACGCCGCCGGAACGCCTGCACCAGCTCCTCGTGCTCCTCCGCGTACGACTGCTGCACCGTGCCCAGCCAGCGGATCGACAGCGCCGTGAACACCTCGATGCCCAGCCCCTCCCAGGTGTGCAGCAGCACCGAGTTCCCGGCGGCGCGCACCAGCTCCCGGTGGAAGCCCACGGTGTGCCGCACCTGCGCCGTCCCGTCGGCGCGCCGGTCGGCCTCGTAGAGCGCGGACACGTGCGGCTCCAGGGCCGAGCAGTCCTCCGCGAGCCGTCCGGCGGCCAGCTCCGCCGCTATGGCCTCCAGACCGGCCCGGACCGGGTAGCTCTCCTCCAGGTCGGCGGCGGTCAGATTGCGCACCCGGACGCCCTTGTTGGGCGCCGACTCGATCAGCCGCAGCGACTCCAGCTCGCGCAGCGCCTCCCGCACCGGCGTCTGGCTGACCTCCAGCTCGGTCGCGATCCGCCGCTCCACGATCCGCTCGCCCGGCTTCCAGCGCCCGCTGACGATCCCCTCCACGATGTGCTCGCGGATCTGCTCGCGCAGCGAGTGGACGACGGGCGCGGTCATGGAGGCTCCTTAACACGGGACCGAAGTCGGCCCCCGGGGGCATTGACGCTTAGACAATACGGCGGTCCGCGCACGGCGGAAGGGCGCATACGGGCGCTTTCACGCAGGTGAGACGAGGCTTACACGCCGTGATGGCCAAGAAACGGCAAACGGCGGCGCCCCCGCCCGGAGTGCTCCGGACGGGGGCGCCGCACCAGCTCCCTGCGGGGAGCGGACAGGTCAGAGGCCCAGCTCGACCTCGAACTCGCCCGCCTCCAGGATCGCCTTGACCGCCGTCAGGTAACGGGCCGCGTCGGCGCCGTCCACCAGGCGGTGGTCGTAGGAGAGGGTCAGGTAGGTCATGTCGCGGACGCCGATGACCGTGCCCTCCTCGGTCTCGATGACGGCCGGACGCTTGACCGTGGCACCGATGCCGAGGATCGCGACCTGGCCCGGCGGCACGATGATCGTGTCGAAGAGCGCGCCGCGCGAACCGGTGTTGGAGATGGTGAAGGTCGCACCGGACAGCTCGTCCGGCGTGATCTTGCTGGCCCGGACCTTGCCCGCCAGCTCGGCCGTGGCCTTGGCGATACCGGCGATGTTGAGGTCACCGGCGTGCTTGATGACCGGGGTCATCAGGCCCTTCTCGGAGTCCACCGCGATACCGACGCTCTCGGTGTCGAAGTAGGTGATGGTCCCCTCGGCCTCGTTGATCTTGGCGTTGATGGCCGGGTGGGCCTTCAGCGCCTGCGCGGCGGCCTTGACGAAGAACGGCATCGGGGAGAGCTTGACGCCCTCGCGCGCCGCGAAGGAGTCCTTCGCCTGGGCGCGCAGCCGCATCAGCCGGGTCACGTCGACCTCGACCACCGAGGACAGCTGCGCCTGCTCGTGCAGGGCCTTGACCATGTTGTCGCCGATGACCTTGCGGATCCGCGGCATCTTCACGGTCTGGCCGCGCAGCGGGGAGGCTTCCAGGGCGGGGGCCTTCTTCGCGGCGGGCGCGGCAGCGGCGGCGGGGGCCGGGGCGGCGGCCGGGGTCTTCGCGGCCTCGGCGGCGGCGAGCACGTCCTGCTTGCGGATGCGTCCGCCGACGCCGGTGCCCTTGACGGCGCCCAGGTCGACGCCGTTCTCGGCGGCGAGCTTGCGCACCAGCGGGGTCACGTAGGCACCGTCGTCGGTCGCCTGGGCGGCCGGGGCGGGGGCGGCCGGAGCGGCGGCCGGGGCCGGGGCGGGCGCCGGAGCCGGGGCGGCCGGGGCCTGCGGGGCCGGGGCCGGAGCGGCGGGCGCCTGCGGGGCCGGGGCGGGAGCGGGGGCCGCGGGCGCCTGCGGGGCGGCCGGTTCCGGAGCCGGAGCCGGGGCCGCGGGGGCCGGGGCGGGGGCGGCCGGAGCCGGAGCGGCCGCGGGAGCGGCACCCGGGGCACCGATGACGGCGAGCTTGGCGCCGACCTCGGCGGTCTCGTCCTCGCCGACCACGATCTCCAGGAGCACGCCGGAGGTGGGCGCCGGGATCTCGGTGTCGACCTTGTCCGTGGAGACCTCGAGCAGCGGCTCATCGGCCTCGACGGAGTCGCCGACCGACTTCAGCCAGCGGGTGACGGTGCCCTCGGTGACGGACTCACCGAGTGCGGGCAGGACCACGTCCGTGCCCTCGGCGCCACCGGCGGGGGCGGCGGGCGCCTCCGCGGCAGGGGCCGGGGCAGGGGCGGCGGGGGCCTCGGCGGCGGGGGCCGGGGCGGGCTCGGCGGCCGGGGCGGGAGCGGCCTCGGCGGCGGGCGCCTCGGCAGCGGCGGGGGCGCCCGAGCCGTCGTCGATGACGGCCAGCTCGGCGCCGACCTCCACCGTCTCGTCCTCGGCGACCTTGATGGAGGCCAGCACACCGGCGGCCGGCGAGGGGATCTCGGTGTCGACCTTGTCGGTCGAGACCTCGAGCAGCGGCTCGTCGGCCTCGACGCGCTCGCCCTCGGCCTTCAGCCAGCGGGTGACAGTGCCCTCGGTGACGCTCTCGCCGAGCGCCGGCAGGGTTACGGAAACCGCCATGGTTTCGGTTGCTCCTTACGAAGTACGGAAGTCTGTGTCGTCGCGCCCGTTGACCGAAGGCTCAGTCGTGGGAGTGGAGGGGCTTGCCGGCCAGGGCCAGGTGGGCCTCGCCGAGCGCCTCGTTCTGCGTCGGGTGGGCGTGGATGAGCTGCGCGACCTCGGCCGGCAGCGCCTCCCAGTTGTAGATCAGCTGCGCTTCGCCGACCTGCTCGCCCATGCGGTCGCCGACCATGTGGACGCCGACCACGGCACCGTCCTTGACCTGGACGAGCTTGATCTCGCCCGCGGTCTTGAGGATCTTGCTCTTTCCGTTGCCCGCCAGGTTGTACTTCAGGGCGACGACCTTGTCCGCGCCGTGGATCTCCTTGGCCTTGGCCTCGGTGATGCCGACGGAGGCGACCTCCGGGTGGCAGTACGTGACCCGGGGGACACCGTCGTAGTCGATCGGGACGGTCTTCAGACCGGCCAGACGCTCCGCCACCAGGATGCCCTCGGCGAAGCCGACGTGCGCGAGCTGGAGGGTGGGGACCAGGTCGCCGACGGCCGAGACGGTCGGGACGTTGGTGCGCATGTACTCGTCGACCAGGACGTAGCCGCGGTCCATGGCGACCCCGGCCTCCTCGTAGCCCAGGCCCTGGGAGACCGGGCCGCGGCCGATGGCGACGAGCAGGACCTCGGCCTCGAACTCCTTGCCGTCGGCGAGGGTGACCTTGACGCCGTCCTGGGTGTACTCCGCCTTCTCGAAGAAGGTGCCCAGGTTGAACTTGATGCCCCGCTTGCGGAAGGCGCGCTCCAGCAGCTTGGAGCTGTTCTCGTCCTCGACCGGGACGAGGTGCTTGAGCCCCTCGACGATGGTGACGTCGGTGCCGAAGGACTTCCACGCGGAGGCGAACTCGACGCCGATGACACCGCCGCCGAGGATGATCGCGGACTTCGGCACCCGGTCCAGCACGAGGGCGTGGTCGGAGGAGATGACGCGGTTGCCGTCGATGGTCAGGCCGGGCAGGGACTTCGGCACGGAACCGGTCGCCAGGAGGACGTGGCGGCCCTGGATCCGCTGGCCGTTGACATCGACGGAGGTCGGGGAGGACAGCCGGCCCTCACCCTCGATGTACGTCACCTTGCGGGAGGCGATGAGCCCCTGGAGCCCCTTGTACAGGCCCGAGATGACCTCGTCCTTGTACTTCTGGACGGCCGGGACGTCGATGCCCTCGAAGGTGGCCTTGACACCGAACTGCTCGCTCTCGCGGGCCTGGTCGGCGATCTCGCCCGCGTGCAGCAGGGCCTTGGTGGGGATGCACCCCTTGTGCAGGCAGGTACCGCCGACCTTGTCCTTCTCGATCAGGGCGACGTCCAGGCCCAGCTGCGCCCCGCGCAGGGCCGCGGCGTAACCGCCGCTGCCACCGCCGAGGATCACTAGGTCGAAAACGGTGCTGGCGTCGTTCGCCACGTCACGTCCTCCATGCATGTGCGCCGTGCCGGTCGTCGGTGACCGGCGGGCGGCTTGTGTCCGGCCGCTCGTTCTTCGGCCCTTTGGGTGGGGGCCCTGTCCTGCCGACGCCCATCTTCGCACTTGTCGGGGGTGAACGAGACGCGGGGCCGGGGTGTGAGACATACCACCCGCCGCACGCACCGGGACGCGGGGGCGCGCCGTGCGCCGGACGCGGCGGCCCCGGGTGCGCCGGGCACCCGGGGCCGCCGCGGTGCGGGAGCGGGCCTCAGCCCAGGTCGCCCGCGGCCGTCAGCTCGGCCAGCCGGACCAGGGTGCGCACCGCGCTGCCCGTGCCGCCCTTGGGGGTGTAGCCGAAGGGGCCCTGCTCGTTGAAGGCCGGACCGGCGATGTCCAGGTGGGCCCAGGTGATGCCCTCGCCGATGAACTCGCGCAGGAACAGACCGGCGACCAGGCCGCCGCCCATCCGCTCGCCCATGTTGGCGATGTCGGCGGTCGGGGAGTCCATGCCCTTGCGCAGGTGCTCGGGCAGCGGCATCGGCCACGCCTCCTCGCCGACCTCCTCGGCGGCCTCGTGGATCGCGGAGCGGAACGCGTCGTCGTTCGCCATGATCCCGAAGGTGCGGTTGCCGAGCGCCAGCACCATCGCGCCGGTCAGCGTCGCGACGTCCACGATGGCGTCCGGCTTCTCCTGCGAGGCGGCCCACAGCGCGTCCGCGAGCACCAGCCGGCCCTCGGCGTCGGTGTTGAGCACCTCCACCGTCTTGCCGCTGAACATGCGCAGCACGTCACCGGGGCGGGTGGCGGAACCGGAGGGCATGTTCTCGGCCAGCGCCAGCCAGCCGGTCACGTTGACCTCCAGGCCCAGCCGGGCGGCGGCGACGACGGCGGCGAAGACCGCGGCGGCACCGGCCATGTCGCACTTCATCGTCTCGTTGTGACCGGCCGGCTTGAGCGAGATGCCGCCCGAGTCGTAGGTGATGCCCTTGCCGACGAGCGCCAGGTGCTTCTTCGCCTTCGAGCTGGTGTACGACAGCTTGACCAGGCGCGGCCCGGCCGCCGAACCGGCGCCGACGCCGAGGATGCCGCCGTAGCCGCCCTTGGCGAGCGCCTTCTCGTCCAGCACCTGGATCTTCAGGCCGTGCGCCTTGGCCGCGTCCTGCGCGACGGCGGCGAACGAGGCCGGGTTCAGGTCGTTGGGCGGGGTGTTGATGAGGTCGCGGGCGCGGTTCAGCTCCTCGGCGAGGGCGGTGGCGCGCTCGATCGCCGCCTTGAACGCCTTGTCGCGGGGCTTGCCGCCGAGCAGCACGGCGTCGGCCAGCGGCGCCTTGCCGCCGCGGCCCTTGGCGTCCTTGCCCTCCTCCTTGTACGTGTCGAAGGAGTACGCGCCCAGCAGCGCGCCCTCGGCGACCGCGCCGGCGTCGGCGGCGTCCGCGAGCGGCAGCGCGAACGCGGCCTTCTTCGCACCGGTGAGGGCGCGGGCGGCCACACCGGCGGCCCGGCGCAGCGCCTCGGCGTCGAACCCGGCGTCCTTCTCGGGCTCGGCGCCCAGGCCCACCGCGAGGACGAGCGGGGCCTTGAAGCCGGACGGCGCGGGCAGCTTCGTGACCTCGCCCTCGGCCCCGGAGGCGCCGAGGGTCTCCAGGACGGCGGCGAGCTTGCCGTCGTAGGCCGCGTCGACGGCCTCGGCGCCCGGTGCGAGGACCAGGGTCCCGGACCTGGATGTGCCCTTGGCGACACCGACGACGATCGCGTCGGCGCGCAGGCCGGGCGCCGCGGCGGTGCTGAGAGTGAGAGCAGTCACGGTGGTGATTTCTCGCTTCCCTGTGAAAGGTGGTTGGCCGAATACGGGTGGGTCGACCGGGCCCGACGACCGACCTCAGGCCCTGTCGGACCCGACTCCATCTGCGGTGCGGTCTGCACCCGGGCAGGCAATCACCCGGCACGAGCCTACGCGCGTCCGCACGCCGATCCGTCGCGTGGTCTTCACCCGGCGGCGGCACGGCCGTCACCGGATGCCCCGCGCACCGCCGCACCATGCGTGCGCGGGAGGCCGCCGGGAAGCCAACTGCCCTGGCGGCGGGGTGCGGTGGGGCATCGGCGATGATCGAATGGTGCACACCCCCACGGATCACCCCACCACCCGTCCTGCCCGCCGCCCCGCCGCTCCCGCCGGATTCCGGTCCGCCGCCCGCCCGGCCGCGCTCGTCGCGCTCGTCCTCCTGCTGCTCGCCGGATGCGGGAGCGGCCCGCGCGACGGCGGCGACGGCGGCGACGGCAAGTCGCGTACCGGGAAGGCCACCGCGTCCCCGGCGGACCGCTGGCGCCCCCGGCCGGGCACCAGTTGGCAGTGGCAGCTCAGCGGCCGGCTCGACACCTCGGTGGACGCGGCGGTCTACGACATCGACGGCTTCGACCACTCGAAGGAGACGGTCGCCGCACTGCACCGCGCGGGCCGCAAGGTCATCTGCTACGTCTCCACCGGCGCCTGGGAGGACTTCCGGCCCGACGCCGGACGTTTCCCCGCCCCGGTGCTCGGCGAGGGCAACGGCTGGAAGGGCGAGCGCTGGTTCGACATCCGCCGCACCGACGTCCTCCGGCCGCTGCTGGCGGCCCGCCTCGACATGTGCAGGGACAAGGGCTTCGACGCGGTGGAGCCGGACAACATGGACGGCTACAGGAACCGCACCGGATTCCCGCTCACCGCCGCCGACCAGCTCCGCTACAACCGCCTCGTCGCCTCCCTCGCCCACGCGCGCGGCATGTCGGTCGGCCTGAAGAACGACCTGGACCAGATCCCCGAGCTGGTGGGCGACTTCGACTTCGCGGTCAACGAACAGTGCGCCCAGTACGGCGAGTGCGCGCGGCTCAAGCCGTTCGTCGCGGCCGGCAAGGCCGTCTTCCACACCGAGTACGAACTGCCCACCGGCCGCTTCTGCGCGCGGTCCCGCGAGCTGGAACTGAGCTCCCTGCTCAAGAAGTACGAGCTGGGGGCGTGGCGCCGGGCGTGCTGAACCCCGTACCCGACGGGGGGAACCCGGGGCCGGGCGGGGGAGGCAATCCCGGGCCGCCGCCGGGCCGGGGAAGTCCCTGGCCGCCGCCGGGCGCGGGGTATCCCGGGGCGGCGATCGGCGGGTACCCCGGGTCCGCGGGCGGCGGGAACCCCGGCGCGGCGGGCGCCGGGAACGCCGGACCCGGCGGTGCGTCCGGCGCGGTGAGGTCCGGGGCCGTGCGGAGCGGTGCGCCGGGGGCGGCGCCCAGCCACAGCCCGGTGACCGACGTCCGCGCCAGCCGGTCGGCCAGCGAGCGGCGCCCGCGGAACAGCACCGGCAGCGCGTTGACCAGGAAGAGCAGCACGGCCACCGCCCACACCAGCACCGACAGCAGGAAGTGCCCCTCGATCAGCAGCACGCAGGCCACCGCGTAGACGGCGACGTCGGCCGCGGTGGTGACGGCGGCCCGGACCGCGGCCGAGCGGCCCCGCCGGGACAGCGTCGACAGCGGGGCGACCTTCAGCCCGAGCAGCGCCTTGCCCGCCGTGCGCCCGGCCAGCGCCAGGCAGGCCCACTGGTAGAGGAAGGTGGCGAGCACCAGCAGCGCGAAGCCCTGCTCCACGTACAGCACGGCCTTGTTCCACAGCGAGAGGCCCAGGTGCTCGGAGCTGCCGACGACGTCACCGCGCGAGCCGAGCAGATCCAGGCCGCCGCGCGTGGCCAGCTCGGGTACGTCGGTGACCAGGGCGGCGATCCGGTGGAAGGTGAGCACGGCGAGCGCGGAGGCCGCCGCGACCACCAGCGCGAAGTCGATCAACCAGGCCATGACACGGCGTAGCTTCGGCACAGACGTCCCCCGATCCCGTCACCCGTTGTCTGTTCCGCTGTTCAGACTAGCGAGCGGGGGACGGGCGGCCGAAGGGTCCGGCGGGAATCGTTTCAGCCCAGTGACACGACGAGCAGCGCGCAGGTCGCCGCCGTCTCGGCGAGGCCGCCGAAGACGTCGCCGGTCACGCCGCCGAAGCGGCGCGTGCAGTGCCGCAGCAGCAGTTCCGCGGCGCCGAGCGCGGCGAGCACCGCAGCGGCCGCGCGCCAGGCGGTGCCCGTGCCGAGGGCCGCGCCCGCCGCGCCCGCCGCCAGGGTGACGGCGAGCGCCACGGCCAGCGCGGCGGGCACCGGCACCACCCCGGCGACGGCCGCGCCCAGCCCCTCGGGCCGGGCGGCGGGCACCCCGGTGCGCGCGGCCAGGGTCAGCGCCAGCCGGGCGGCGGCCGCCGCGACGACGGCCGCGAGGGCGCCTCTCGCCCACGATCCGGCGTACGCCTGGGTGAGGGCGGCCACCTGGGCGAGCAGCACGAACAGCAGGGTGATCACGCCGAAGGGGCCGATGTCCGACTGCTTCATGATGCGCAGCGCGTCCGCGGCGGGCTTGCCGCTGCCCAGCCCGTCGGCGGTGTCCGCGAGCCCGTCCAGATGCAGACCACGGGTCAGGACGGCGGGCACGGCGGCGGTGGCGACGGCGGCGAGCAGCGGAGCGGCCCCGAGCAGGTGCAGCAGCAGCCCGGCGCCCGCCGCGGCCACGCCCACCACGAGCCCGGCGACCGGCGCGCACAGCATCCCCCCGCGCGCCGCCCCCCGGTCCCAGCGGTGCACCCGGACCGGCAGCACGGTCAGCGTGCCGAAGGCGAACCGCGGCCCGTGCGTCCACGAGCCCGGCGGGGGAGAGGACGGGGAGGAGGGCGCGGTCGACGGGGACGAGGGGGACGAGGGGGACGAGGGGTCGGACACGCGGGCAGACTACGGGAGGGGCGCGCGCGGCGGGCCGGTGGGCGGGCGACCGCCCGGCGGACGGGGCAGACTGCTGTCCATGGGGCACTGGCTGTACCGCAACATCGTCGAACCCGGCAAACTGCCCCTGCTCCTGGCGCTGGGCGCGTTCGTCGCCACCTTCCTGATCACCCGTGTCATCACCCGTCTCATCCGGGCCGGCCGGGGCCCCTTCGGGAACGTCAAGGCGGGCGGGCTGCACATCCACCATGTCGTCCCCGGAGTCGTCCTCGCCGTCCTGGGCGGCTTCGGCGCGATCGCCACCAGCAGCAGGCACGGCGTGGGCGCCTCGGTGTTCGCGGTGATCTTCGGTACGGGCGTGGGTCTCGTCCTGGACGAGTTCGCGCTGCTGCTGCACCTGGACGACGTCTACTGGACCGAGGAGGGCCGCAAGAGCGTCGAGGTGGTGGTCCTCACCGCGGCCCTGGTCGGACTGGTCCTCGCCGGGTTCTCCCCGTTCGGCGTCAACGACGTCACCCCCGGTGAACTCCAGGACCGCGGGACGGTCATCGCGGGCGTGGCCGCGAACTTCCTCCTCTCCCTGGTGGCGCTCGGCAAGGGCAAGCTGCGCCTGGCGGTCTTCGGCGTGATCGTGCCCTTCGTCGCCCTGGTCGGCGCCGTCCGGCTGGCCCGGCCCGGCTCCTACTGGGCCCGGCACCTCTACCGCCACCGCCCGCGCGCCCGCGCCCGCGCCGCCCTCCGCGCCCACCGCCACGACCGCCGCTGGGCGGCACCCCGCCGCGCCTTCCAGGACTGGATCGCCGGCAAACCGACCACGTCCCCGCCCGCCCTCCCGACGGCGGGCCCGCCCCCCTTGACGGAACCGCGCCCCACCCCGGAGACGGACCCCGCCCCGCGCCCGGAACCGGGCGGAGCCCCCGTCCGGGACGCGGAGCCGGGAACAGACCCGGGGGAGGGACGAGGCCGAGGGAGCCGGGGGAAGGGACGAGGCCGGGGGAAGGGCCGGGATCCGGGTGGGGGCGCGGCCCGGACCTGAGGCCGGTCCTGGGCGGGACCCGGCGCGAGCGGTGCGGCGGGGGCCGGGTTCGGGTGGCCTGGCTCTGGCGTGGTCCGGTGCGGGTCCGGTGCGGGTGCGGGTGCGGGTGCGGCCCGGCTCGGGCGGGGGTACCGGCCGGGACCGCGGTACCGCGACCGGGCGCGGGCTGACGGCAGGGTGCGGCCCGGCTCGGGTGCCGGTCCGGCTCGGGTGTTCGGCCCGGACGCGCCCTCCTGGCCAGGGACCCGGAGCCCCGGCGTCCTCCGCGCGTGGTGCGGCGCCGGGTCAGGTGTCACGGACGCGGCCGGACGCCGGGCCCGCCCCGCGCCCCGGCGGTGTTCCGCGCGCCGGTCCCGGCCCGGACCCAGATGGCGGCCCCGCGCCCGGACGCCGTCCCGGGCCCCGGCCCGGCGGCCGCGGTCGCAGCCCCTGGCTCCGTCCGGGCGCAAACCCCGCCCGCTCGACCGGATCCACCGCCTCGGCCGACCCGGCCGCCCCGGCCTCCGGGACCACGACCGGCGACGCCACCCGGACCGGTCCCCGGCCCGGCCCCCGTCTCCGCCCCCGCGCGGCAAGCGGTGCCGCAGGCCGCCGCTGCCGTCGGCGGCGGGGGAGGCGGTGGGCGGCGGGGGGTGCGGCGCAGGGCCGCCGGGGCGGCGTACAGCAGTGCCGCGCCCGCGATCGCGGCCAGGTGCTCCTTTCCCGCGAGGTTGTCCTTCAGGGCGGCCTCGGCGGCCATGGCCGCGGTCACCGCGCCCGCCGTGAGGTACGCCCCGTGGCGCAGGCCGACGTACACCGCGAGCCCGACGACGGCCGCCGACGGGCCGGTGTCGACGACGTGCGCGTCGGCGGGCGGCAGACCCAGCGGGCGGTGCGGACCCAGGGCGAGGCCGAGCCGCGCGTACAGCGTGCCGGTGAGCGTGGCGGCGTAGGCGACGGCCAGGGTGCGCGGCCGGCCGAGGCAGATCTCGGCGACGCCGAACACGCACAGGACCTGTGCCAGCGCACCCCACACCGGCAGGTCGGGCGCCGGGACGCACAGCGAGAGCGGGGTGTGCAGCAGGGCCCGCCACAGTGGGTCGTCGGCCCGTACGACACCGGTCCGCCGCACCAGGGCCTCCCCCCACGGCCGGTGCTGCGCGAAGTACAGCAGCGCCGTCAGGCACACGGCGGCCAGCGTCATCGGCACCGCACGCGGCCCGCGCCCCAGCAGCGGGCCGCGCACGGTGCCGTACACCCGCGCCCACTCGGCGCCGACCCGGCGGACGGCGCGCCCCATCAGGCCCGTACGCCGTGCCCGGCGCACCGCTGCCGCGCCCCCGGCGACCCCGGCGGTTCCAGTGCTCCCGTTGGTCCCGGCGTCCCCGCCCTCATCGCCGGGTCTCCAGCCGCCCCCGGCGGCGCAGCCACTCCGGTAGCCCGCGCACCGCCGGACCGGTGGTCAGGAAGCCCTCGGCGCGGGCCGCCGCGAGGCCGATGCGCGGCAGATCCGCGCTCTTCTCGAAGAGCAGGAACCGCGGCTCCCACACCGGCCGGTACTTGGCGTTGGCGCGGTACAGCGACTCGATCTGCCACCACCGGGAGAAGAAGCCGAGCAGCGAGCGCCACACGCGCAGCACCGGACCGGCCCCGAGCCGCGCCCCGCGCTCGAAGACCGAGCGGAACATCGCGAAGTTCAGCGAGACCTGGGTGACGTGGACCTCCCGTGCCCGGCCGAGGAGTTCGATGACCATGAACTCCATGAGGCCGTTCTCGGCGTCCCGGTCACGGCGCATCAGGTCCAGGGACAGTCCGTGCGGCCCCCAGGGCACGAAGGAGAGCAGGGCGCGCAGACCGCCCTGCGCGTCGTGGCACTCCAGCATCACGCAGCGGCCGTCGGCCGGGTCGCCGAGCCGGCCCAGCGCCATGCTGAAGCCGCGTTCGGTGGGCCCGTCCCGCCAGTCGTCCGCCCGCCGCACCAGGGACGCCATCTCGTCCGGCGGGATGTCCTCGTGCCGCCGTACGCGCACGGTGTACCCGGCCCGCCGCACCCGGTTGTGGGCCTGGCGCACGGTGCGCATGGCCCGGCCCTCCAGGGTGAAGTCGGCGACCTCCACCACCGCCTCGTCGCCCAGTTCCAGGGCGTCCAGGCCGTGGCGCGCGTACACCGTGCCCGCCTCCTCGCCCGCGCCCATCACAGCCGGGATCCAGCCGTGCGCCCTGGCCTCGGCCAGCCACGGCCCGATGGCGCCGGGCCACGCCTCCGGGTCGCCCAGCGGATCCCCGGAGGCCAGCGACACCCCGCCCACCACCCGGTAGGCGACGGCCGCCTTCCCGGTCGGCGACCACACGACGCTCTTCTCGCGGCGCAGCGCGAAGTAGCCGAGCGAGTCCCGCTCGCCGTGCCGGTCCAGCAGCTCGCGCAGCCGCTTCTCGTCGTCCTCGGTGAGCGGGTCGACGGCGCGCCGGGAGCGGAAGGCGGCGTACAGGACGGCGAGGACCAGCGCCGTGGACAGCACGTTGACGGAGACGTCCGCCCAGGGCGGGGTGGCGATCCCGGGGAACCTGGCCTCCGGCGCGGCCACCGAGACCAGCCGCAGCGTGCCGTAGTGCCAGCGCTCGGGCCAGGTCGAACGGGCCGCGTCCGGCGCCTGGTTGGTGACCGTCACCAGCAGGGTGGCCAGCAGCGAGGCGGTCAGCAGCCCGGCCGTCGCGACGAGGGCGGCGAGCTTCGGGTTGGCGCGGTCGCCCTTGGCGTAGAACTCGCGCCGCCCGAGCAGCAGGGCGGCCACGAAGGCGGCGGTGAGGACCAGCGAGACCCAGTTCTGTGCGGAGCCGCGGATCTCCGGCAGCGTCATCGCGACGGCGAACAGCCCGAGGAACGGCGCGCTCAGACCGAGGTTCAGGATCCAGGCGGCCCGCTTGCGCCGCCGCATGGTGACGGCCAGGAAGGCGGCGAACACCCCGGAGGCGAAGCCGGCGGTGAGCAGGTACGGGGTGAACAGGTTCTCCTGGTTGTGCCGCCGCACGTCCTGGCCCAGGGAGACCCACACCGCGCTGAGGAAGTCGACGAACGCGACCGCCCGCAGATACCAGACGGCCCACGCGGCGGCCCGCCGCGCGGTCGCGCCGGTCGGACGGCCCGGACCGGCGACGCGAGCGGATGCGGGTGCGATCGGGGCATATCCCATGAATACGGATCATATGCATGGCGTCACGGCACGGTACGGACGCGCGTCGCGCCGTACCGTGCCGTGTCCCGTTCCCCGGGCGAGTGCCGCCCGCCACGTCACCCCGCGGGGTGACCGCGGGTCAGTCCAGGCCGGAGTAGTCCGTGGGCTCGTCCTCCGGAGCGGCGGCGGCCGCGACGGTCCCGGCGGCGGCGTCGGTCTCGTCGTCGGCGGCGGGCGCCGTCTCGGGCAGCTCGGCCGCCAGGTCCGCGGCGGCCCGCACCAGCGGGAGCGCCAGCAGCGCGCCCGCGCCCTCCCCGACCCGTACGGCGTGGTCGAGCAGCGGCTCCAGCGCCATCCGGTCCAGCGCCTTGGCCTGTCCCGGCTCCCCGCTGACGTGCCCCGCCAGCCACCAGTCCGGCGCCCGGAAGGCCACCCGCTGCGCCACCAGCGCGCACGCCGCCGAGACCACGCCGTCCAGGATCACCGGCAGCTTGCGCACCGCGCACTGGAGCAGGAAGCCGGTCATCGCCGCCAGATCGGCCCCGCCGACCGCCCCGAGCAGTGCCAGCTGGTCCCCGAGCACCGGCCGCGCCCGGCGCAGCGCGTCCCGGATCGCGGCGCACTTGCGCATCCAGGCCAGGTCGTCGATCGCCTCGCCGCCGCGGCCGGTCACCACCGACGCGTCCGTCCCGCACAGCGCGGCGATCAGCACCGCCGCCGCCGTCGTCCCGCCCACGCTGACGTCACCGAGCACCACGAGGTCCGTACCGGAGTCGGCCTCCTCGTCGGCCACCGCGACCCCGGCCCGGAACGCGGCCTCGGCCTCCTCGGGGGTCAGCGCGTCCTCGATGTCGATGCGTCCGCTGCCGCGCCGCACCCGGTGCCGTACGACGTCCTCGGGCAGCGCCCCGGGCTCGCAGTCCAGGGCCATGTCCACCACCCGCACCGGCACGCCCTGGCGCCGGGCCAGCACGGAGACCGGCCGCGCGCCCTCCAGCACCGCCCGGACCGACTGCGCGGCGGTGCCCGCCGGGCGGCCCGACACGTCGAGCGCGGCGATGCCGTGGTCACCGGCGAAGAGCACGACGCGCGGCTGTTCGACCGGCCGCACCGGTACGGCGCCCTGGGCCGCGGCCAGCCACTCACCCAGGTCGTCGAGGCGGCCCAGCGCACCGGGCGGCACGATCTGACGCTCCCGGCGCGCCTCGGCGTCACGCCGCACTCCGCCGTCGGGGCGCTCGATCAGGTCGGAGAAGTCGTCGAGATTCAGCGAGCTCATTCGCCGAACAGTACCGGCCCCGGCCGAACGGGACCGACCCACGTCCCGAAGACCCCGCCACCCCTGCACGGCCGACGCCGCCACCCCCGCACGGCCGACGCCGCCACCCCCGCACGGCCGACGCCGCCACCCCCGCACGGCCGACGCCGCCACCCCCGCACGCCGACGCCGTCGCCTCCGCGCGCCGGGCCGTCGGCACACCCGTACGGCGTCTTCCCGGCCGCGACACGGATCCCATACGTTCCCTTTTGCAGGGAATTGTCGACAGTGGCCGCACGACCGGCCGCCCCGGCCGCTCCCCGCCGTACGCCCGCTCGCCCACCGGGAGCCGACCATGCCGCCCCTGCCGTACGCCCCGCGGGTCTACGACCCGCGCCGCATCGGGTACGCCGCCGAACTCGCCCAGGGCACCGACCGGTTCCACGAGCCGCGCCGCGCGGACTGCCCCTGGTGCGGCTCGCCCCGGCTGCGCACCCGGCTGAGCGCGCCCGACCTGCTCCAGCGCAAGCCGGGCAGATTCGCGCTCGACCAGTGCCGCGACTGCGGGCACGCCTTCCAGAACCCCCGGCTCACCCCGGCCGGACTCGCCTTCTACCACCGCGACTTCGACGAGAGCGACCCCGGCGCGCTGCCCGACCCGGTGCTCGCCGCCCGCCGCAGCCACCGCAGGCACCGCTGGGACGCCCACCTGATGCGCGAGGTGGGCGAACCGGAGAGCTGGCTCGACGTCGGCACCGGCCACGCCCACTTCCCCGCCGCGGCCCGGGAGATCTTCCCGTACACCTCCTTCGACGGGCTCGACCCCACGCCCCGGGTGGAGGCCGCGCGCGCGGCGGGGCGGATCGAGGAGGCGCACATCGGCCACCTCTCCGACCCACGCGTGGCCGAACGGCTGCGCGGACGCTACGACGTGGTCAGCATGTTCCACCACCTCTCCCACGCCCCCGACCCCCGGGCCGAGCTGCGCGGCGCCCTCACCGCGCTGCGCCCCGGCGGCCACCTCCTGATCGAACTGCCCGACCCGCGCAGCGCGTTCGCCCTGCTGCTCGGCAAGTGGTGGCTGCCGCACGGGCAGCCGCGCCATCTGCACCTGCCGCCCGTGCGCAACCTGCGCGCCGCGCTGGAGTCCGCGGGCTGCACCGTCCTCGTCACCGACCACCGCACCCCGCACACCCCGAACGACCTGTCGGCCGCCCTCGCCCTGGCCCTCGCCCGCCTGCTGCCCGCCCCCGACGCCCCCTGGCGGCAGACCCCGCCCAGCGCCCCGCGGCGCGCGCTGCGCACGGTCCTCGCCGCCGCCACCAGCCCGCTGGTCGACCTCGCCGCCCTGCTCGATCTGGCCCTCGCCCCGCTGCTGCGCCGCACCCCGGGCTGCTCGAACACCTACCGGCTCGTCGCCCGCCGCGACACGGCCTGACCCGCCGCGACACGGTCTGACCCGTCCGACCGTCCCACCCGCGCGGACCCGCCCCGGCAGCTTCCGCCGCTTCCGCTGCTTCAGCCGCGCAGGCGCAGCGCCTGGCCCGCCACCACCAGCAGCACCTGCTCGCACTCGGCGGCGAAGGCCGCGTTCAGCCGCCCCAGTTCGTCGCGGTAGCGGCGGCCCGAGGCGGTGGCCGGGACGATGCCCGAACCGACCTCGTTGGAGACGGCGACCACCATCCGCCGGGCGGCCCGGACCGCCGACGTCAGCGCGGCCGTCCGCTCCCGCAGCGCCCGTTCGCCGCCGTCCGCCCACTCCGCGTCGTCCCAGGCGCCCACGGAGTCCATCGCGTCCGTCAGCCACAGCGACAGGCAGTCGATCAGGAGCGGCGGACCGTCCTGCGCGAGCAGTGGCACCAGGTCGCACGTCTCGGACGTACGCCACGAACCCGGCCGCCGCTCCCGGTGCAGGGCCACCCGCGCCGCCCACTCCGTGTCCCCGCCCCGGGTGCCGCCGGTGGCCACGTACAGGACGTCGGGAAAGGCCGCCAGCCGCCGCTCGGCCTCCACCGACTTGCCCGAACGCGCCCCGCCCAGCACCAGCGTGCGCCGGGGCACGTCCGGTACGGCCGCCATGTTCTCGTACGCCCCGATCACCAGCGTGCTGCCGTCCGGCACCGCCCGCGCCCCGGCCGCCGCCAGCCGCCGGGACAGCTCGGGACCCGGCGGCACATCGTGGTCGAGATGGACCGCGACGACATCGGTCGCCCGCCCCACGGCCCCCACCGCCCGCAGCTTCGCCAGCGCGTCCGGCCGTCCCGTCACATCCGCGACGACCATGTCGTACGCAGGTACCGAACCCTCCTCCAGACCGGCCGGGGCGCCGCCCGGCGGCAGATACAGCAGCCGCTTGCCGTCCGGCCCGGTCACCGCGTACCCCGTGCCCGGCGCGTCCAGCGCCACCGCCCGCACCCGGTGCCCGGTCAGCAGCGCCAGCTCCCGCCCGTCCGGCACCCGGCCCGGCTGCGGCAGCCCGGCGGGCACCTCCACGGCCGGACCGTCGTGCGGATGGGACAGCAGCACCTGGGCCACCTGCCCCAGCGACTGCCCGGCCCGAGCGGCGGCGAACGCCACGCCGGGCGTCAGGTCCAGCAGCAGCGAGCCGTCCACGAGCAGCGCCGTCGCCGCGCGGGCCTGCGCACCGAGGGCCGTCGCGCAGGCCGCGCACGGGCAGTGGGGGCGGGGCAGCCCCGCGGGGGCACCGGTACCGAGCAGAGTCACGTCCACGGACCCGATTTTCCCGTGCCGGTGCGGGTCGTGCGCATCCGGCTAGGCTGCTCCGGGCGGGAACCGGATCATGCTCCGCGTGATCCGGCCGCCGATGGGCAGTGTGTGCAGTGGGTGCGCAGTGCGCCCGCAGACGTGTGCCCGTACTCGTGTGCTCGCATCAGGGAGGCGTACATGGCGGCATGGACGTGGCGGTTCGAGACGGCCGACGGGACGGAGGTCCAGCCCGCGGTGGAGCCGGAGGAGTTCACCACGCAGGGCGATGCCGAGTCCTGGATCGGGGAGAACTGGAAGGCTCTGGCCGACGGCGGCGCGGACCAGGTGCGGCTGTTCGAGGACACCGCCGAGATCTACGGTCCGATGAGCCTGCACGCCGACCAGGCCCAGGCGTAGGGCCCGGGGCCTCGCGGACCGGGTCCATCGGACGGTCCCGGCCCGCCGGACGGTCCCGGCGCGGCGGCGGCCACCGACGGCCGCCCCCGTGCCGGGCCCCGCTCACGCTCACTGCTCGCCCAGCGTCACGTCCACCGTCCGCTCGGCGCCGTCGCGGGAGTACGTCACCTTCGTCCGCTGCCCCGGCCTGTCCCCGGCCAGCGCCTCCGACAGCGAGGTGATGTCGGTGATGCCGGTGCCGCCGACCTTGAGGATGATGTCGCCGGGCCGGATCCCCGCCCGGTCCGCCGCGCCACCGGACTTCACCTCGACGACCGCGACCCCGGCGGGCTGGTACGAGGTGTCGATGACGGTGCGCCCGGTGATGCCGAGCGCGGCCCGCCCCGAGTCGACGACCTTGCCGTACCTCACGATCTGCCCGGCGATCGTCCTCACCATGGACGAGGGGATCGCGAACCCGATGCCGGGCGCCGCGCTGCCCCCGAGCTGCGGATCGGTGGCGGCGAGCGTCGGGATGCCGATGACCTGGCCGTCCAGGTTCACCAGCGCGCCCCCGCTGTTGCCGGGGTTGATCGCCGCCGAGGTCTGCACCATGTCGGCGATCGTCGCCCCCGTGCCGCCGCCGCTCTGCCCCTCGCTGACGGTCCGCCCGGTCGCCGACACGATCCCCTGGGTGACGCTCGACGAAAGACCCAGCGGCGACCCCATGGCGAGCACGATCTGCCCGACCGCGACCTTGTCCGAGTCCCCGAAGGCGGCTGCCTTCAGCCCGTCCGGGACCTTGTCCAGCTTGACGACGGCGAGGTCCTGCTCGGGATAGGCGGACACGAGGGTCGCGGTGAGCGTCTCCTCGCTGCCCGCCGTGGTGACGCGGAAGCGCTTCTCGTTGCCGACGACGTGCGCGTTGGTGACGATGTGCCCCTTGTCGTCGAAGACGACCCCCGAGCCGAGGTCGCGGCTCGCCTGGATCTGCACGACCGAGGGCAGGACCTCCTTGATCACCCGCTGGTAGTCGCTCTGGAGGTCGTCCGCCGCCGCCGGGGCGGCCACCTGCCGCCCGCCCGAGGAGGGCGTCGGGGCGCCGGAGGCCGCCGTCTCCTCGGGCCCGGCGGAACCGCTGCACCCGGCCAGCGCGGCGGCACAGCACACGAGCGCGACCAGCGGCCCGGCCGTCCGGCGGCCCCGGACACAGGGACGGCCACGGGTGCGCGTACGGCCGGGTGCGGCACTGCCGGTACGGCTGACGGGGCTGCTACGGCTACGGAAAGCGTCCATGAGCCGAGTCTGTCGCCGGGACGGACACCGGGCCCTGCCGACGCACCCGATCGGGCGGCCGGGCGGCCCGCCAGGGGGAGGAGGGGGCCGAGAGACCGAGGCAGCCGGCCCGGAGAAGGGACCGGGCGGCCGGGCCAGGTCGCCAGGGAGTGCTAGCCCCGCACCCCGCACAGATGCAGCAGCGCTGCCACCGCGCGGTACGGGTCGGTCCGGCCGGCCCGCTCCTCCGTGTCGAGCAGCGTGGCCACGTCCGCCGACGGCTCGGCGCCGTCCGCCGCCGTGTCCGTGAAGACCCGCACCCCGTACCAGGCGTGCAGCGGCGCGCCGATCCCCGCGAGGGTCGCGGTCAGATCGGCGAGCCGGTCCGCCCGTACGTCCAGGCCCAGCCGGTTGCGGTACACCGTCGAGTCGAACGCGGCCAGCGCGGTCGGCCAGTCGCCCATCAGCCCCGGCCGCAGCGCCAGCGCGTCGGCGTTGCGCACCAGCAGCGACAGCAGACCGCCCGGCGCGAGCATCCGGGCCAGCCCCGCCAGCAGCGGGTCGGGCTCCTCGACGTACATCAGCACGCCGTGGCAGAGCACGACGTCGAAGCTGCCGGGCAGGAAGTGCACCCCGGTGTCCTGGCCGTCGCCCTCGACGATCCGCATCCGCGCCCGGATGCCCTCGGGCTCGGCGGCCAGCGCCTCCCGGGCCACGGCGATCATCTTCTGGTCGCGCTCCAGGCCGGTGACCTGGTGCCCCGCACGGGCCAGCCGCAGCGCCTGGGTGCCCTGGCCCATCCCGACGTCGAGCACCCGCAGCCGCTGCCCGACCGGGAAACGCCCCGCTATCTGCTCGTCGAGCTGCCGGGCGACCAGCTCCTGCCGTACGACGTCACGCAGCCCGCCGAGCTTCTGGAGCCAGGCGTCGGCCGCGCCCCCGGAGAAAGCGGTCGTACTCAGGGCCGCTCTCCACGCTTGACCTGCGGCTTGGGCAGCCGGAGCCGGCGCATCTGGAGGGAGCGCATCAGCGCGTAGGCGACGGCGCCCTTGCGGCTCTGGTCCGGGAAGCGCTCCGCCAGCCGCTTCTTCAGCCGGAAGACGCTGAGGACCGAGTCGAGCACGATCAGCACGATCACCACGAGCCACAGCAGCAGCGCGAGGTTCTGCAAGTAGCCGACGCGCACCATGCTCAGCACCAGGATGACCACGGCCATCGGCAGGAAGAACTCCGCGATGTTGAACCGCGAGTCGATGAAGTCACGCGCGAACTTGCGCACCGGGCCCTTGTCACGGGCCGGGAGGTAGCGCTCGTCGCCGCTGGCCAGCGCCTGGCGCTGGCGCTCCATCTGGACGCGGCGCTCCTCGCGCTGCCGCTTGGCGGCCTCCTTGCGGTTGGTCGGCGTGTTGGCGACGCTGCGGCGCTGGCCCTGGGCCTCACTCCTCTTCGGCGTGGGGCGGCCCTTGGGCGCCTGCGGGTCACGGGGCTGCTTGGAGATGCTCACCGTCGTCTTTTCGGCGACCGGCGCCTTCTCTTCCTTGGCACGGCTACGGAACACAAATCCCAAGGGTACGGGCTCGACCCGCATGGACCCCAGCCCGGTGGGGAACGATCCGGCAACACCGGACGTCTTAAGGGGACAGGGGGAAGACGGTCCGCACTCCGGCCGGGCCCACAGTCGGGGTCACCTACTCCCTACGCCGGATCGGGAACGCGGTCAGTCGTCCTTGGGGATGACCGCATCCGTTCCCGAACAGTGCGGTAATGGTTGCAGGGCCCGTACTGTGGGTTCTGTCGCAGAGCTGTGAGCTGGAGTCCGTCAGAAGGGGGCGCGCGAAGCCCATGAGCGGTGTCATGAAGCGTATGGGGATGATCTTCCGCGCGAAGGCGAACAAGGCCCTTGACCGGGCCGAGGACCCGCGCGAAACCCTCGATTACTCGTACCAGAAGCAGCTTGAGCTGCTCCAGAAGGTCCGCCGCGGCGTCGCCGACGTGGCGACCAGCCGCAAGCGCCTGGAGCTCCAGCTGAACCAGCTCCAGCAGCAGTCCGGCAAGCTGGAGGACCAGGGCCGCAAGGCGCTCGCGCTCGGCCGTGAGGACCTCGCCCGCGAGGCGCTGTCCCGCCGTGCCGCGCTCCAGCAGCAGGTGACGGACCTGGAGACCCAGCACTCCACGCTCCAGGGCGAGGAGGAGAAGCTCACCCTGGCGGCCCAGCGGCTCCAGGCGAAGGTGGACGCCTTCCGCACCCGCAAGGAGACCATCAAGGCGACCTACACGGCGGCCCAGGCGCAGACCCGGATCGGCGAGGCGTTCTCCGGCATCTCCGAGGAGATGGGCGACGTCGGCCTGGCCATCCAGCGTGCCGAGGACAAGACCGCGCAGCTCCAGGCCCGCGCCGGTGCGATCGACGAGCTGCTCGCCTCCGGTGCCCTGGACGACCCCACCGGCATGGCCAAGGACGACATCGCCGCCGAGCTGGACCGCATCTCCGGTGGTACGGATGTGGAGCTGGAGCTTCAGCGCATGAAGGCCGAGCTGGCCGGCGGCTCCTCCGCCGACCGCCAGGCCATCGAGGGCGGCCAGGGCCAGGGCCAGGCCCAGCCCCAGCAGCAGCCGCAGGACACCCCGCGCTTCGACAAGCAATGAGCACCGTGGCCCCGGCCACCCCGCCGAGGAGGGCGACATGATCGTACGGATCATGGGGGAGGGACAGGTGAGGCTGGCCGACGACCACCTCGCCGAGCTGGACGAGCTGGACGACGAGCTCCTGGCCGAGATGGAGAAGGGCGACGGCCCCGGTTTCCGCCGGACGCTGTCCGCCCTCCTCACCAAGGTCCGGGAGCTGGGCGAGCCCCTCCCGGACGACGCCCTGGAGCCGTCCGAGCTGATCCTGCCCGCCCCGGACGCCGGCCTGGACGACGTACGCGCCATGCTCAGCGACGACGGCCTCATCCCCAACTGAACCCTGCTCGGTGCCCGGCCCCCGCCGCCAGGCCGCGGGGCCGGCCTCCGGGCGGGACGTTCCGGGAGGCGCACCGGAGGCGTCCGGTGCGCGCCGGGAGCGGCGCGCGCCCCGGCCGGAGCCGATGACCCGGCCCGCAGTCCCGTACCGGGCCCCCGCGCCTCGCAGCCACCCGGGCCGGGTCCGGAAACCGCGTGAAGCGGCTCACGGAGCCGGTGGCCCGGCCCAGGGTCCCGGCCCCGTCCCCCGTGTCGCCCGTATCGGGCCGCCGGTTCACGGCCCTCAGACGGCCGCCGGGTTCCCCGCGCCCGCGCCCGCACCGGCCACGGCCCCGCCGATCGCGCGGCACCGGCCCGCCGCGCGTCCCCGCGCCGCACGGGCCATTCGTGCCCCCGCGGGCCACCCCACCCGTCCCACGGGCCACCCCACCCGCCCCCACGGGGCACCCGTCTCACGGACCCAACGCCCCACGCCCCACCCGCCCCAAGAATCCCCCGCACCCCCCGACCCACCCCCACCCCGCTTCCCGCCGGACGTGCCCGTGTCCGGCGCGCTCCCCGTACCGTTGGCAGGCGTGAGCCCCCTCGACCGCATGCGCAGCCGGCTGACGGCGCACCCCTTCGCGCTGGACGCGGCCATCGCCGCGGGAGTGCTGGTCTGCATGGTCGCCGGTTCCTTCGTGGAGCCGCGCGGCGAGCACGGCGTCAGCTGGGCGGTGCGCCATCCGGAACCGATCAGCCTGGTGCTGATGGCCCTCGGCGCCGCCGCGCTCGTCTTCCGCCGCCGCGCCCCGCGCGCCGTGCTCGCGGTCACCGGCGCCGTCTCGCTGGCCGGCTGCCTCACCGGCGACCCGCGCGCGCCCGTCGCCATGGCGGCCGTCATCGCCCTGTACACCGTCGCCGCCACCACCGACCGCCCCACCACCTGGCGCCTGGGCCTGTCCACCATGACCGTGCTGACCGGGGCCGCCATGCTCGGCGGCCCCGAGCCCTGGTACGCCCAGGAGAACCTCGCCATCTTCGCCTGGACCGGCATGGCCGCAGCGGGCGGCGACGCCGTCCGCAGCCGTCGCGCCTTCGTCAGCGCCATCCGCGAACGCGCCGAGCGCGCTGAACGCACCCGCGAGGAGGAGGCCCGCCGCCGCGTCGTCGAGGAGCGCCTGCGCATCGCCCGCGACCTGCACGACGTGGTCGCCCACCACATCGCGCTGGTCAATGTGCAGGCCGGGGTCGCCGCCCACATCATGGACAAGCGCCCCGACCAGGCCAAGGAGGCCCTCGCCCATGTCCGCGAGGCCGGCCGCTCCGCGCTGAACGAACTGCGCGCCACGGTCGGGCTGCTGCGGCAGTCCGACGACCCCGAGGCCCCCACCGAACCGGCCCCCGGCCTGGACCGGCTCGACGACCTCGTCGGCACCTTCCGCAGCGCGGGCCTGCGCGTCGAGGTCGCCCGCTCCGACGGCGGCGCCCCGCTGCCCGCCGCCGTCGACCTGGCCGCGTTCCGCATCGTCCAGGAGGCCCTGACCAATGTGCAGAAGCACGCGGGCAGCGGGGCCGCGGCCGAGGTCAGCGTCGTACGGGTCGGACCGAACGTGGAGATCACCGTGCTGGACGACGGCGCGGGCGCGGACGGTGCCCCGGGCGCCGACGGGGGCGGCCACGGGCTGCTCGGCATGCGCGAGCGGGTCACCGCCCTGCGCGGCACCCTCACCACCGGCCCCCGCTACGGCAGCGGCTTCCGCGTCCATGCGATCCTTCCCGTCAGGACCGACACCGGCACCACCGCCCGTACCGGTGGCACCGGTGGCACCGCGACCCGCGCCCCCGGTGAGCCCGGCACCGGCACCGGTTCGTGCACCGCCCGCACCCGCACCCGCGCCCCGGGGGACCCCGTATGACCATCCGTGTCCTGCTCGCCGACGACCAGGCACTGCTGCGCAGCGCCTTCCGCGTGCTCGTCGACTCCGAGCCCGACATGGAGGTGGTCGGCGAGGCGACCGAGGGCACCGAGGCGGTGCGCCTGGCCAAGGAGCAGCGCGCCGACGTCGTCCTCATGGACATCCGGATGCCGGGCACCGACGGCCTCGCCGCCACCCGTCTGATCAGCGCCGACCCGGCCCTCGACCAGGTCCGCGTGGTCATCCTGACCACCTTCGAGGTCGACGACTACGTGGTGCAGTCGCTGCGCGCGGGCGCCTCCGGCTTCCTCGGCAAGGGCAGCGAACCCGAGGAACTGCTGCACGCCATCCGCACAGCCGCCGCCGGGGAGGCCCTGCTGTCCCCGGCGGCCACCAAGGGCCTCATCGCCCGCTTCCTCGCCCAGGGCGACGGCACGGACGACGGCCGCGACCCGGTCCGCTCCGCCCGCCTCGACGCGCTCACCGGCCGCGAACGCGAGGTGCTCGTCCAGGTCGCCGGGGGCCATTCCAACGACGAGATCGCCGAACGCCTCACGGTCAGCCCGCTGACCGTGAAGACACACGTCAACCGGGCCATGGCCAAGCTGGGCGCCCGAGACCGCGCCCAGCTCGTCGTGATCGCCTACGAGTCCGGTCTGGTCCGCCCCCGGGTGGACTGAGCCCCTCCACCCCCGGTACATCCAGGGGTGGAGCGGCCTCTACCCGGGCGTACTGCGGCCGGAGTAGGCGTACCGCGCGGAATTGGACCAGGGGGCTACGGATCACCGGGTGTCCATGCCCGAGGGTGTAGGGGTGGGCGCTGCTGCGCGCCCGTGCCGCTCCTGCCGCTCCCGGCGCTCACAGAAGAGAGACCCTGACCCATGTCCTGGCTGTCCAGATTCAGCCTCGCGCAGCGGGCGCTGATCGGGCTGATCTCGATCGTCGCGCTCGTCTTCGGGGCCATCGCGATCCCCCAGCTCAAGCAGCAGCTGCTGCCCAGCATCGAACTTCCCGTGGTGTCCGTCCTCGCGCCCTACCAGGGTGCCTCCCCGGACGTCGTGGAGAAGCAGGTCGTCGAGCCCCTAGAGAACAACATCAAGGCCGTCGACGGCATCACCGGCGTCACCGCCACCGCCAGCGAGGGCAGCGCCGTGATCACGGCGTCCTTCGAGTACGGCAACGACACCCAGCAGCTCGTCGCCAACGTCCAGCAGGCCGTCAACCGCTCGCGCGCCCTCCTCCCGAACGACGTCGACCCGCAGGTCGTCGCCGGTTCCACCGACGACATACCCACCGTGGTCCTCGCCGTGACCTCCGGCAAGGACCAGCAGGCGCTCGCCGACCAGCTCGACAGGACGGTCGTCCCGGCCCTGAAGAACGTCGACGGCGTCGGCCAGGTCACCGTGGACGGCGTACGCGACCTCCAGGTCACCGTCACCCCCGACGACGCGAAGCTCGCCGGTGCGGGCCTCACCACCGCCGATCTGGCCCAGGCGCTCCAGGCGGGCGGGGCCACCGTCCCGGCCGGATCCTTCGACGAGGGCGGCGCCGGCCGGACCGTCCAGGTCGGCGGCGGGTTCACCTCGCTGAAGCAGATCGAGGACCTGCGGATCGCGGGCCAGACCGGTGCCGGGCAGTCCGCCGCCGGGGAGGGCAAGGCACCGGCCCGTCTGGGCGATGTCGCCACCGTGCGGCAGCAGCCCGCCAAGGCCGACTCCATCACCCGTACCGACGGCCGTCCCAGCCTCGCCGTCGCGGTCACCCTGGACCACGACGGCAGCGCGGTCGCCGTCTCGGACGCCGTCCGGGACAAGCTGCCCGAGCTGCGCAAGAGCCTCGGCTCCGACGCGAAGATCACCACGGTCAGCGACCAGGGCCCGGCCGTCTCCAAGTCCATCGAGGGCCTGACCACCGAGGGCGCGCTCGGTCTGCTCTTCGCCGTCCTGGTCATCCTGGTCTTCCTGGCGTCGCTGCGCTCCACGCTGGTGACGGCGGTCTCGATCCCGCTCTCCGTGGTCATCACCCTGATCGTCCTGTGGACCCGCGACCTGTCGCTGAACGTCCTGACCCTGGGCGCCCTGACCATCGCCATCGGCCGCGTCGTCGACGACTCGATCGTGGTCCTGGAGAACATCCGCCGCCACCTCGGCTACGGCGAGGAGCGCCGCGAGGCCATCCTGGGCGCCGTGCGCGAGGTCGCCGGGGCGGTGACCTCCTCGACGCTGACCACGGTCGCCGTGTTCCTGCCGATCGGGCTGGTCGGCGGTCTGGTGGGCGAGCTGTTCGGCCCGTTCAGCATCACCGTGACGGTGGCGCTGCTGGCCTCGCTGCTGGTGTCGCTGACGGTCGTGCCGGTCCTGTCGTACTGGTTCCTGCGCGCCCCGAAGAACACGCCCGCCGATCCGGCGGAGGCGCGCCGCAAGGCGGAGGAGAAGGAGGCCGACAGCCGTCTCCAGCGCTTCTACGTGCCGGTCCTGCGCTTCGCGACCCGCCGTCGCCTCACCAGTGTGCTGATCGCGGTGGTCGTCCTGGTCGGCACCTTCGGCCTGGCCCCGCTGCTGAAGACCAACTTCTTCGACCCGGGCGACCAGAAGGTGCTCAGCGTCAAGCAGGAGCTGAAGCCGGGCACCAGCCTGGCGGCCACCGACGCGCAGGCGAAGAAGGTCGAGAAGCTGCTCTCCGGCACCAAGGGCGTCAAGGACTACCAGGTGACGGTCGGTTCCTCCGGCTTCCTGGCGGCCTTCGGCGGCTCCACGGACGCCAACCACGCCTCCTACCAGGTGATGCTGGAGGACTCCGCCTCGGCCGAGGACGTCCGCAAGGACATCGAGTCCGGGCTGCACAAGCTGTCCGGCATCGGCACCACCACCGTCAACGCCGGTGACGGCTTCGGCGACCAGGACCTGAAGGTCGTCGTCAAGGCGCCGGACGCGAAGTCGCTGCGGGACGCGGCCGAGCAGGTCCGCAAGGCGGTCGCCGGACTCGACGATGTCAGCGACGTCACCAGCGACCTGTCGCAGAGCGTGCCCCGCGTCTCGGTGCGGGCCAATGACAAGGCGGCCGCGGCCGGTTTCACCCAGCAGACCCTCGGCGCGGCCGTCGCCCAGGCGGTGCGCGGCACCACGGCCGCCAAGGCGGTCCTGGGCGACACCGAGCGGGACATCGTGATCAAGTCGGCGAAGCCCGCCGAGACGCTGTCCCAGCTGCGGAACCTCCGTCTCGGTCCGGTGAAGCTCGGGGACATCGCCACCGTCGAACTGGTCGACGGGCCGGTCTCCATGACCCGTATCGACGGTCAGCGCGCGGCGACCGTCACCGCCAAGCCGGTCGGTGACAACACCGGCGCGGTCAGCTCCAAGCTCCAGTCGAAGGTCAAGGCGCTGGACCTCCCGGCGGGCGCGACCGCCGAGATCGGCGGTGTCACCTCCGACCAGGACGACGCCTTCAAGAACCTGGGCCTGGCCCTGCTGGCGGCCGTCGCCATCGTGTTCATGCTGCTGGTGGCGACCTTCCGTTCGCTGGCCCAGCCGCTGATCCTGCTGGTGTCCATCCCGTTCGCGGCCACCGGCGCGCTCGGCCTGCTCATCGCCACCGGCACCCCGCTGGGCGTGCCCGCGATGATCGGCATGCTGATGCTGGTCGGCATCGTGGTCACCAACGCAATCGTGCTGATCGACCTCATCAACCAGTACCGCCGACAGGGTTACGGCGTCGTCGAAGCCGTCGTGGAGGGCGGTCGCCACCGCCTCCGCCCGATCCTCATGACGGCCCTGGCGACGATCTTCGCCCTGCTCCCCATGGCCCTCGGCGTCACCGGCCAGGGCGGCTTCATCGCCCAGCCGCTCGCCGTGGTCGTGATCGGCGGCCTGATCACCTCCACCCTCCTGACCCTCCTCCTCGTCCCGACCCTCTACGCCATGCTCGAACTCCGCAAGGAACGCCGGGCCGAGAAGCGCGAGGCGAAGCGGACCACCAGGACGGAGACGGAAGACCTGGAACCGGCGGGCGTCTGACACCCCCTCACCACAAGAGACGGCCGGGCCTCTTCTCGGAGGCCCGGCCGTCTCGTTTCGCGCGTGCCCCGCCCGGGGCACCACGGACAGGCCCGCGGTCAGGGGTCAGGGTCAGGCGGGCGGGGTGCCGGGGCGGGCGTCGTACGCGGCGCGGGCGGCGTCGATGCGGGTCAGGTGGGCGATGCTCCACTCCAGCAGGGGCGCGGTGGCTTCGCGGAGGGTCCTGCCCATCGGAGTGAGTTCGTAACTGACGTGCGGTGGCATGACATTGCGGACGGTCCGGGTGAGGATCCCATCGCGTTCCAGGCCGCGCAGGGTGACGGTGAGCATGCGCTGGCTGATCCCGTCGACGGCCCGCTTGAGTTCGGTGAAGCGGCGTGGCCCCTGGCTGAGGTTGCGCACGACCAGCAGCGACCACTTGTCGCCGACGATGCCGAGCACTTCACGGGCCTTGCACGGGTCCTCCGGCTGTGCCGCCCGCGACTCGCCGCCCGCTGTGCCGTCCATGGTTACCTCCAGAGAACCAGGGCACCTAAATGTGCCTTATTGATCGGGGTGCGGCAGGTGCAGCACGATTATCACGGTTCCCCAAGAGTACCGAGGCACGAACAGGAACCGTGATGTTCCCGTGCCGTCACGCCCCGAAGAGGAAGAGACATCCCCTCATGGCAACTTTTCTGCTGGTACACGGTGCCTGGCACAGCGGCCGGTGCTGGGAGCGGGTGGCCCCCCTCCTGGAGGCGGCCGGACACCGCGTGTTCGCGCCCTCGCTGACCGGCTACGGCGACAAGGCACACCTGCTCGGCCCCGAGGTGGGGCTCGACACGCATGTCGAGGACGTCGTGGAGCTGATCCGCGAGGAGGACCTGAGCGAGGTGGTGCTCGTGGGGCACAGCTACGCGGGGCTGGTCGTCTCGTCCGTGGCCAACGAGGCGCCGGAACGGATCGCGCATCTGGTGTACCTGGACGCGATGGTCCCGGAGCACGGCGAGACCGCCGTCGACGTGCAGCCCATGACCCAGAACCTGATCGACCTGGCCGCCGAGTCCGGCAACGGCTGGCGCATCCCGCCGCTGCCCGAGCTGCCCGCGCCCTTCGGGCTGTTCGGGGTCACCGACCCGGCGGACAGGGCATGGCTGCGTGCGACGCTCTCCGACCAGCCGGTGGACTGCCTGCGGCAACCGGTCCGGCTGGACAACCCCGCCTCGGACTCGGTTCCGCGTACGCACATCCACTGTGTCGGCGCGGAGCCGGAGGGCATTGTGCGGCGGCCCGTCCCCGCGACACAGCCCAACGGCTCCCCGGCACGGATACGGGAACTGCCGACCGGACACGACTGCATGATCACCATGCCGTCGGCCCTGAGCGAACTGCTCCTGGAATCCGCTCCCGGCCGGCATCCGGCCCGCGACGGCGCCGGCGAGCCGGACAAGGTCCGCCACTGACGGACGGTGAACCTGGGCCACGAATCCGCCCGCTCCGACGAGCCGGGCTGCACCGCCGCTACGAGCGAAAGGCCGAGCATCCCCTCGCCTTCGCCCGCATCACCGCAGCCCTCATCGGCCACCGCCGACCCGCCAACTGGAACGATGTCTCAGAAGGAGACTTGTCCCTGCTTGTCCGCTGGTTCGTAGGCCACGACCTGCTGGACGAACCAGGACATGATCTCGGCGATCTCCTCGGAACGATCCGCCAACACCTCGAGAGGGAACGACGGGCGCAGTTCGAGCTTCGCCTCTGCCAGCTCGATCCCCGGGACGGCATTCAGGCGGGACATGAATTCCTGACGCAGTCCGCTGTCGTCGAAAGGCGGCCTGGAGCGCATGTACTGGAAGACGACCTCGACCGTGCCGAATACAGGGTAGAGGGTGAACGGCCAGATGGCGGCGGCACGGGACGCGGACTCCTTGCGGAGCATCAGGAAGCAGCTCGTCTCGGTCGCCTTGCCGTAGTCGAGATGGCAGCCGGGCGCGAGCGCTTTCCATGACTGGAGGAACGCGAGGATGGCGTCGGCGGCGTCGGGCCGATTCGCCCGCAGCAGTTCGGTGAAGCGCGCGGCACGCGCATCGAACGTGCTGCCCGGGGCCACCTGGTCGGGGGAGCTGCTGGACGTTCCGATCTCGGGCACCTCTTTGCCCAGGAGCGATGCGAGGTCCTCTGCGGTCAGGCGATGGGAACTGCGCGCCTTCCCGCTGGAGTCGAACGGCACCCCTTCTGCGTGGAGGAGCGTCAGAGGGTTGCCGCCGTGTTCGTCGTTCGGCCAGCGGAATGAAGCGGAGACCCGTCCGGCGGCGGTCAGGACCCGGTAGGCCCCCCGCACGCCGGCCTTCGTGGCGAGGAAGTTGCCGACGGAGACAGGGTGGCTGCCGATCAGTTCGGCAATGTCCCCGTAAGTGGTCCAGGTGCCGGTGGGCATGGCGATCAGCGCGGCGCGCAGATCGGCCCATCCCGTCCACTCATCGCCGTCGGCGCGTTGCTCGCCCTCGGGGCCGGGCCACAGGGAGACGGCACGCGCTGCCAGGTTGTCGGCACGTTCCAGGATCTCTCTGCGGCCCCACCGGCGTGTCCCGGCGATTTCCTGGTTCATCCGGAGCGAACTCGCTTCCAGGATCTGTTGCTTCCGCTGGAAGGGGTGGTTGGAGAGTTTTGTGTTCTCGGCCGAGAGCGTCAGGTTTCCCAAGGTGTGAACCAGCAGATCGTGCAGTTCCTGAGGAGTCTGGCCGTCGTCCGAATCCTCGGCGAGGACATCGATCCAGGCCTGGGCCGGCCGCTGTGGCAGCACGTGCTCCACCGTGAACTTGGCCTGCTTGAAGTCCACGGGCTCCGCAGAGCCGTAACTCTCCTCCAGCCGCTCCAGGACGTACGCACGTTGCGGTGCTTGTCCGTTCCAGTAGAACGGCTTGCTGCGGATCCCTGCGGCCACCTCGGCGTCAGTGGGCCAGCCGCGGCGTCGGCCCGAGAGATAGCGCTGCACCGCCTCCGCGGCCGGGCGGTCGGCCTCCATGTCACCCGGCATCGACATGAAGAGCCGGTTCAGGCTCTGGGTGCTGGTCTGGCACAGCATGCGGCGGACCAGGAATCCTTCCACGTATCCGAGGGCTTTCGCCGCCTCGTCGGCCTGGGCGCGCCCGGCGTCCACGAGATCGAGCAGGTGGAGTGCGATCGGATAGTGGATCCGTCCGCCCCAGCGGGCAAGGTGGCGAAGCTGCCGGCGCAGCTCGTCATGCGGCTCCAGGGCGGGATCGAGGATCCGCCCCAGCAGCTCGGCGCGCCGGGCGAGCTCGCTGATCTCCTTCTCCAGCGCCTCCTCGTTCCCCGCCAGCGGTTCGAGTCGCTGCTGCTGAACGCGGTAGATGTCGGTCTGCTTCGTCTTGCTCTCGCCGCGTACGACGAGGTCGAGCCAGACGAGGAGTTCCAGATTCTTGGGCCCCAATTGCTGCTGCATGGGCAGCCACAGCTGCTCGTACACACGCTCCCCCCGGCCCGGGAGCAGCATGAACACATAGTTGCGGAGCAGATCGCTCTGGCTGAGGCCGACGCCGGTGTTGTTGATCGATTCGAAGATCCGGTACACGTTGTCACCGCGCTCGGCGGTGATCTCCACGATGGAGAGCAGATCCCGTAGAGCGATCTCCACCGCGTTCGTCCACTCCGCGCCGTGCTGCTCCTGGCCGCTCGCCAGCACGCCGCGGAAGAACCGGTAGGAGGCTCCGATGTTGTCGGCGCCGCCCGAACGGGGGCTGTTGGAGACGCAGGCTCCGTAGGACGCCCGGTCGGCCTGGGTGGGAAGCAGCCGGAAGTGCTCGTCGCCTTCCAGGAACTCGTTGACGAGGTACTGGCGGTGGATGCGGTCGGCCGTTCGCGCGGAACCCTCAGCCGCCGAATCCCTGATGTGGTCGCGCAACGCGGTGAACGCCAGCATGATCGTCGTGATCCGCTGCTGCCCGTCCACGACGAGCCAGCGTTGCACTCCTCCGGCCTGCAACTGGCCCGGGGCAAGAACGACGGAGCCGAGGAAGTGCGAGGCGGGCCTGCCGCCTTCGAGCTGCTGCTCGACCAGATCGCTCAGGTCGTCCCACAGCCGTTCCAACTGCTTGCGCGTCCAACTGTAGGTCCGCTGGTAGAGAGGTACCTGAAACTGCTTCTCCCCCTGAACGAGCTTCAAAAAGGTGATCTCTTGCGCGCGCAAGGAGCGGCCCCCCTCGATTGTGAACGTCCTGCCCGGCGGCCTCGCGCCCTGTGACGTCTCTCTGTCAAGAGCGTAGTGCGCGGCTTCGCCGCCCATGGTCCGGTCGGGGAAGCCGCAGGGCTCCGTGAAGTCGTCAGGCGCACCGTGATGCCTGCCCTCGGTACCGGGAACCGTTCCCTCGATCGTGGCACGAAAGGGGCGCCCCCGGCCGCCGGAAGCGGTCAGGGGCGCCCCTTGTCGGTTCCCGGGTCCTACGGCAGCGCCAGCATCCGTTCCAGCGCCAGCTTCGCGTAGGTCTCCGTCTCCTTGTCGACCTGGATGTGGTTGACGAGGGTGCCCTCGGCCAGGGATTCCAGGGTCCAGACGAGGTGGGGGAGGTCGATGCGGTTCATCGTCGAGCAGAAGCAGACCGTCTTGTCGAGGAAGACGACCTCCTTGCCCTCGGGGGCGAAACGGTTCGCCAGGCGGCGGACCAGGTTCAGCTCCGTGCCGATGGCCCACTTGGAACCGGCCGGGGCCGCCTCCAGCGCCTTGATGATGTACTCCGTCGAGCCGACGTGGTCCGCGGCGGAGACCACCTCGTGCCTGCACTCGGGGTGCACCAGGACGTTCACGCCGGGGATGCGGGCGCGGACGTCGTTCACCGAGTCCAGGCTGAAGCGGCCGTGCACCGAGCAGTGGCCGCGCCACAGGATCATCTTCGCGGCGCGCAGCTCCTCGGCGCTCAGCCCGCCGTTCGGCCGGTGCGGGTTGTAGACGACGCAGTCCTCCAGGGACATGCCCATGTCCCGCACCGCCGTGTTGCGGCCCAGGTGCTGGTCGGGCAGGAAGAGGACCTTCTCGCCCTGCCGGAAGGCCCACTCCAGGGCCCGCTTGGCGTTCGACGAGGTGCAGATGGTGCCGCCGTGCCGTCCGGTGAACGCCTTGATGTCGGCCGAGGAGTTCATGTACGAGACGGGGACGACCTGCTCGGCGACGCCCGCCTCGGTCAGCACGTCCCAGCACTCGGCGACCTGCTCGGCCGTCGCCATGTCGGCCATCGAGCAGCCGGCCGCCAGATCCGGCAGGACCACCTTCTGCGCGTCGTTCGTCAGGATGTCCGCGGACTCCGCCATGAAGTGCACACCGCAGAAGACGATGTACTCGGCCTCCGGCCGCGCCGCCGCGTCCCGGGCCAGCTTGAAGGAGTCGCCCGTGACGTCGGCGAACTGGATGACCTCGTCGCGCTGGTAGTGGTGGCCGAGGACGAAGACCTTGTTCCCGAGCTTCTCCTTGGCCGCGCGGGCGCGCGCCACGAGGTCCGGGTCGGACGCTGCGGGGAGGTCGCCGGGGCACTCGACGCCGCGCTCGCTCCTCGGGTCGGCCTCGCGGCCGAGCAGCAACAGGGCGAGGGGCGTCGGCTGAACGTCGAGCTCCTGGGTCTGGGCGGTGGTCACGACACGCACCCTTTCTACTTTTCGTCTAATTGACGCTATCTATCATAACCGCTTCACGTCACTTTGACGATGGCCATCGTGTCGATGTGACGTGAATCCCGGCGCCCGGCCACTGCGCGCACTTTCGGGTATGTGCGAGCATGAAGTGGACGAGCGGGACGAGCGGCACGCGCGTGGAACCGCGTGGAACACCGAAAAGCACGCGCCCGGCCCGGAATGAATGCGTGGCCCCACCGGTTGAACTCGTCGGCAAGCAGTCTCCGTACAACCCGGGAGAGATGTAGATGTCCGTATCGGACGAGACCACCACCGTCACCGACGGCATCGTCCTGACCGACGCCGCCGCGGCGAAGGTCAAGGCCCTGCTCGACCAGGAAGGCCGCGACGACCTCGCCCTGCGGGTCGCCGTCCAGCCCGGCGGCTGCTCCGGCCTGCGCTACCAGCTCTTCTTCGACGAGCGCTCCCTCGACGGGGACGTCGTGAAGGACTTCGGCGGCGTCAAGGTCGTCACCGACCGCATGAGCGCCCCCTACCTGGGCGGCGCCACCGTCGACTTCGTGGACACCATCGAGAAGCAGGGCTTCACGATCGACAACCCGAACGCGACGGGCTCGTGCGCCTGCGGCGACTCCTTCAGCTGAGCCGCGGCCCGGCGGCACGGGAAGCGAACGGAAAGGCGGCAGCCCCCGCGCGGGGGCTGCCGCCTCTTTGTCGTTCAGGGCTCACCGCACCGGCGTCCCCGACTGGGGCAGCCCGGCGCCCGCGGCCCGGGACGGGATCGCCCGGCCGTCCGGGCCGACCACCGTCCGCTCCCCGAGCGGCCGGTCCAGGTGCACGGTCCGGTGGTACACCTTGGCGATCATGATGCAGACCTTGCCCTGCCAGGGCGTCTCGGTCACCGTGACGGTCACCCGCCCGGAGTCCTCCTTCGCCGACACCCGGTAGTCGGCGCACACGCCGCCCTCGAAGGTCACCGTCAGCTCGTCGCCGCTGACGCTGTACCCGGCCGGGTGCACCTCACGGGTGGCCGGGGCGGTGGTCGCGCCCGGTCCGCTCGGCCGGGGCTCCGGCTGCCCGGACGGCGGGGTGGGCGTGGTCAGGTACCTCGGGTCGACCGCCGGATACGTCACCGTGAACGGGGACTGCCCGGCCGCCCCGCGCACCTGGAACAGCCAGGACGGCACCAGCGTCTGCCGCCCCCCGGAGGGGTGCGCCGCCAGCCCGAACACGGCCTTCTCGACGGTCAGGGTGGTCCGCGTGCCGCCGCCCGGCGCGGAGGAGGAGCCGCCGGCCGCCTTCCCGCCCGTGGCGGACGAGTCGCACTTCGCCGCCGGCCGGTCCTTCGCCGGGTCCTCCAGCGGTACGGGAGCGGCGCACCCGCCGATGCCGCCGCCCCCGCCGGTGCGCGGCGCCGCGTTCAGCAGGTCCAGCGTCCGGCGCGCGTCCAGCACGGGGTACGTGTCGCCCTTCACCGGTGCCTTCAGCTGCCCGCCCGCGGCCAGCACCTCGCCCTGCGGACCGAGTGTCAGGCTGGTCGTCCAGCCCTGCGTGGGCAGCCCGCCGACCACCGGATCGGCCTCGACCACCCGCTGGGCGCCCTGCGTCCGGCTCGCGTCCACCTGCGCGCCGTCCTGTCCCGCCGCCTTCAGCACCGGGGCCGCCGCCTTGCGCGCCGCGGCCTCGCTCACCGGGTGCGCGGCGGGCGCGGCGGGGTCGTGGCGGCACATCAGGCCCTTGCAGTCGTCGGTGCCCGGCAGATACCGGTCGAACGTCCAGGTCCCCGGCGCCGCCCGGCCGACCCGCAGCACCGGCCCGGCGCCGTCCTTGACGTTCCCGGTCCGCCACCCCTGCGCGTCGGCCACCGGAGTGCCCGTCACCCCGAGCGCCGCGGCGAGCCGCGCCGCCTCCTCGCGGGTGACCTCGCCCCGCGCCGTGTACACCGGAGCCGAACCGGGCCCCTCGGGCAGGGCGCCCGCCGCCCGGTACGTGGTGCCGTACGGGTCCGGCTCACCGGGCGCGATGCCGTTCGAGCCGCCGTTCGAGCCACCGGCGGGGCCCGCGCCGTCCGTGCCCGGTCCCGACCGGGCGGCGGTCGCGGTGTGGTCGTCCAGCGCCAGCGGCGGGGGAGTGCCGTGGCCGCCGGACGCCGCGGCGCCCGTACGGCCGTCGCCGGAGCCGCCCGTCGCGCCCATGGCCAGATACGTCCCGCCGCCGCCCGCCAGCAGCACGGCGGCGGCCACCGAGGCGGCGACCAGCGGCGGACGGCCCCGCCGGAAGCGCCCGCCGCCCCCGTCGTCCGGGCTCCGCCCGCCGTCGCGGTCACCGCCTCCGCCGCCGCCCCTGCCGTCGTCACCGCCACCGCGGTCGTCCTGCCCGCCGCCGGCACCGCCCGCGGGCCCCGCGGCATCCGCGGTCGCCGCCTTCGCCGCGTCCTCGTGGTCCGGTCGCTCGGTGTTCACCGCATCGCTCCTTCGCCTGCGCAGCCGTCCGGTGACCCTGACCCGGCCCTGACAAAGTCGACGGCCGACGGGTCGTGTCCCGTATCCCCCTCACGGGGGGACAGCGATGGGACGCGCCGGAGGAGCGCCCGGTTCCACCCGCCGCGACGGATCCCGCGACGGATCCCGCGCCGGACCCGTGACCGCTCAGGCGCCGCACTCCGCTCAGTCGCCGTACTCCGACATCCCCTCCAGCAGCCGGGCGGACGTGTCCGGGACCGATACGCCGTGGATGCGGGCGGGGGACACCGCCGTCGGGTCCGCTCCGGACTTCCGGGCGGGAGCCGACCAGCGCGGGGCCATCCGGGCGCCGTCCCCGCGCAGCGACGCCAGATCACCGTCCAGGTCGCCGCCCGGATCGCCGCCCGGGGCGGTACGGACGGGAACGGCATGGAGCTCTTCGTTCGTCATGAGGGAACCGTAAGCACGGCACACCCCGCCGAGAAAGATCTACTATCGGGTAGTTTCGCCCGCTTCAGCGCTCCGCGCCGAACGGGTAGCGTGAACTGTCAGTCCCTCCGCCCACCAGGAGCGTCCACGCCGTGCGCATCGCAGTCACCGGCTCCATCGCCACCGACCACCTCATGACCTTCCCCGGCCGATTCGCCGACCAGCTCGTCGCGGACCAGCTGCACACGGTCTCGCTCTCCTTCCTGGTCGACCAGCTGGACGTGCGGCGCGGAGGCGTCGGCGCCAACATCGCCTTCGGCATGGGCCAGCTCGGCACCGGCCCGGTGCTCGTCGGCGCCGCCGGATCCGACTTCGGCGAGTACCGCGCCTGGCTGGACCGGCACGGCGTCGACACCGCCTCGGTCCGCATCTCCGAGACCCTGCACACCGCCCGCTTCGTGTGCACCACCGACGCCGACCACAACCAGATCGGCTCCTTCTACACCGGTGCGATGAGCGAGGCCCGCCTCATCGAGCTGAAGACCGTCGCGGACCGCGTCGGCGGCCTCGACCTGGTGCTGATCGGCGCCGACGACCCGGAGGCCATGCTCCGGCACACCGAGGAGTGCCGCTCGCGCTCCATCCCCTTCGCCGCCGACTTCTCCCAGCAGATCGCCCGGATGAACGGCGACGAGATCCGGATACTGCTGGACGGCGCCACCTACCTGTTCTCGAACGAGTACGAGAAGGGCCTCATCGAGACCAAGACCGGCTGGAGCGACGCCGAGATCCTGGACCGCGTCGGCCACCGGGTGACCACCCTCGGCGCGCGCGGCGTGCGCATCGAGCGCACCGGCGAGGACCCGATCGAGGTCGGCTGCGCGGACGAGGAGCGCAAGGCCGACCCCACCGGTGTCGGCGACGCCTTCCGCGCCGGGTTCCTGTCCGGCCTCGCCTGGGGCGTCTCCCTGGAGCGCGCCGCCCAGGTCGGCTGCATGCTGGCGACCCTGGTGATCGAGACGGTGGGCACCCAGGAGTACCAGCTGCGCCGGGGCCACTTCATGGAGCGCTTCACCAAGGCGTACGGCGACGAGGCGGCCGAGGAGGTCCGCGCCCACCTCGCCTGACCCGCACCCGCGCGCCGGTCCGCCCCGCGTGGCGGACCGGCCGTCAGGAGATCCGGCGGACGACGTAGGCCGAGCCCTCGTCCGCCGGCTCCTCGCCGACGTACTCCTGCCCCCGCATCTCGCACCACGCCGGGATGTCCAGGCGCGCGGCCCCGTCGTCCGAGAGGACCCGGACCGTGCCGCCGACCGGTACGTCCCCGATGACCTTCGCCAGCTCGATGACGGGGATCGGGCAGCGCCTGCCGAGCGTGTCGAGCACCAGCTCCCCGGCGCGGGCCCCTTCTCCGGCACGGGCCCCTTCCGCGGCACGCGCGCCCGGTGTCTCCCGCTGCCCCGGTCCCGGACCCGGCGCCTGCGCCGCCGCCCCCAGCTTCTCCCGTACGCCCGCCACCACGCCCGGCAGCACCGACAGGAACCGCTCGACGTCCTCGGCCGCCGTCCCGGCGGGCAGCGACACCCGTACGTTGCCCTCGCTCAGCACCCCCATCGCCCGCAGCACATGACTCGGGGTCAGCGTGCTGCTGGTGCAGGAGGAGCCCGAGGAGACGGAGAAGCCCTCCCGGTCCAGCTCGTGCAGCAGGGTCTCCCCGTCGACATAGAGACAGGAGAAGGTGACGATCCCCGGCAGCCGGTGCACCGGGTCGCCCACCACCTCCACTTCCGGCACCAGTTGCGGCACCCGCGCCCTGATCCGCTCGGTCAGCTCCCGCAGCCGTACCGCCTCGGCCGCCGCCTCGGCCCGCACCGCCCGCAGCGAGGCGGCCGCCGCCACGATCGCCGGCAGGTTCTCGAATCCGGCCGCCCGGCCCGACTCCCGCTCGTCGGCCGGTCCCCGCGGGGCGAACCGCACCCCCTTGCGCACCACCAGCAGCCCGGTCCCGGACGGCCCGCCCCACTTGTGGGCGCTCGCCGTCAGCAGCGACCAGTCGCCGCCGACCGGCCCCCAGCCGAGCGACTGCGCCGCGTCCACCAGCAGCGGCACCCCCGCGGCGCGGCACACCTCGGCCACCTCGGCGACCGGCTGCTCGGTGCCCACCTCGTGGTTGGCCGACTGGAGGCACGCCAGCGCGGTGTCGGGGCCGAGCGCCGCCGCGTAGGAACCGGCGCTCACCGCGCCGTGCCGGTCGACCGCGACCCGGCCGACCGTCCCGCCCCCCGCCTCGTGGACCTCCGCCGAATGGAGCACCGAGGAGTGTTCGACCGCTGACACGATCAGGTGACGTCCGACCCGGCGCCGCCCGGCCAGCGCCCCCGCGACACCGGTGTGCACGGCCCGGGTGCCGGACGAGGTGAACACCAGCTCGTCGGCCCGGCATCCCACCGCCTCCGCCGCCGCCTGGCGCGCCGCGTCCAGCAGCAGCCGCGCGCGCCTCCCCTCCTTGTAGAGCCGTGCGGGATCGGCCCACCCCTCGTCGAGCGCGGCGAGCAGGGCCTGACGGGCGACGGGGTGCAGGGGAGCGGCGGAAGCGGCGTCGAAGTAGGGCACGGGTTCACGCTAAGCGCCCCGCGGGGCACCGGGGAACCGCGGGAGGCGCCACGCCAGCCCCGCGCCCGCTGCCGAACCGTCCCGCCGGTGTGGACCGCCCGTCTCCGCCCCCACCGCCCCGCGCCCGCCGCCGCACCGCCGCGCCGGTGCGGAACGCCCGCCTCCGCCCCGACTGGCCCCCACCCGTCCCGTTCGCCCCGCCCGTCCCGCACCCGCCCCCGCCTGCCCCCCATTCGCCACGAACGGCCTACGCCCGCCCCGTTGGGCACCCCGGTGCGTGCCCGGCACGCCCCGGCGAAGCGCCCCACTTCAGGGCATCCCACCCGTCGGCGTGACCCGCGGCGCGTTGGGCCCCCCTCCCCGCGACCCGCCGGAAGGCGTCCAGTAGGGTTTGGTCCGCATAAACATCCAAACCCCTGCCCGACGCAGGGCGGCGACCGACCAGCGAGAAGGCAGGCCGCAGCCAACCGCGCGGGCGAGACTCTCGGGAAGGCGCTACGTGAGTCCCAACGGCTCCGACCGCTCGCCGCGGCGCCCGATGCGGCGGAAGCTGCTGCAGGCACTGACTGCGGGCCTGGTCCTGGCGACCGCAACCGGTTGCACATACAAGGACTTCCCCCGGCTGGGCATGCCCACCCCGGTCACGGAAGAGGCTCCGCGGATCCTCTCCCTGTGGCAGGGGTCCTGGGCCGCCGCGATCGCGGTCGGCGTGCTGGTGTGGGGTCTGATCCTGTGGAGTGCTTTCTTCCACCGGCGCAGCCGCACCAAGGTCGAGGTACCTCCGCAGACCCGGTACAACATGCCCATCGAGGCCCTGTACACGGTGGTCCCGCTCATCATCGTCTCGGTGCTCTTCTACTTCACGGCCCGCGACGAGTCGAAGCTTCTCGACGAATCGAAGAAGCCCGACGTCACGGTCAACGTGGTCGGCTACCAGTGGAGCTGGGCCTTCAACTACGTCACGCCGGTCGCCGGTTCGGCGGGTGACGCGAAGACCGACAAGAACCTGACGGCCATTCCGGACCGGTTCAAGAAGGACTTCCCGGCCGCCGCCGGCGGTGTCTACGACTACGGCACCCCGGGCACCCGGAACCCGCAGACCGGCAACCCGGGCCCGACCCTGTGGCTGCCGAAGGGCAAGACCGTCCGCTTCATCCTCACCTCGCGGGACGTGAACCACTCCTTCTGGGTGGTCCCGTTCCTGATGAAGATGGACGTCATCCCCGGCCACACCAACTCCTTCCAGGTGACCCCCAACCAGGAGGGCACCTTCAAGGGCAAGTGCGCCGAGCTCTGCGGCCAGGACCACTCCCGGATGCTGTTCAACGTGAAGGTCGTCTCGCCGGAGCGTTACGAGCAGCACCTCAAGGACCTCGCCAAGAAGGGGCAGACCGGTTACGTTCCCGCCGGCATCGCGCAGACGAGCCACGAGAAGAACCGGGAGACGAACAACCTGTGAGCATCCTCAACGAACCTCAGGGTGCCGCGGCGGCTGCGGGCTCATACGAGAGCGAGCTGCCGGTCCGGCGCAAGCAACCCGGCAACGTCGTGGTGAAGTGGCTGACGACCACCGACCACAAGACGATCGGCACGCTCTATCTGGTGACGTCGTTCGCGTTCTTCTGCATCGGTGGCGTCATGGCGCTGCTGATGCGTGCCGAGCTGGCCCGTCCGGGCCTCCAGCTCATGTCGAACGAGCAGTTCAACCAGGCGTTCACGATGCACGGCACGATCATGCTGCTGATGTTCGCGACGCCGCTGTTCGCCGGCTTCACGAACTGGATCATGCCGCTCCAGATCGGCGCGCCGGACGTGGCCTTCCCCCGGCTGAACATGTTCGCCTACTGGCTCTACCTGTTCGGCTCGCTCATCGCGGTGGGCGGCTTCCTCACCCCGCAGGGTGCGGCCGACTTCGGCTGGTTCGCCTACGCGCCGCTCTCCGACGCGGTGCACTCGCCGGGCATCGGCGGCGACATGTGGATCATGGGTCTGGCCTTCTCCGGCTTCGGCACGATCCTCGGCTCGGTCAACTTCATCACCACGATCATCTGCATGCGCGCGCCCGGCATGACCATGTTCCGCATGCCGATCTTCGTGTGGAACGTGCTGCTGACCGCGGTGCTGGTCCTGCTCGCCTTCCCGGTGCTGGCCGCCGCGCTGTTCGCCCTGGAGGCGGACCGCAAGTTCGGTGCGCACATCTTCGACGCGGCCAACGGCGGAGCACTGCTGTGGCAACACCTCTTCTGGTTCTTCGGCCATCCAGAGGTGTACATCATCGCCCTGCCGTTCTTCGGCATCATCAGTGAGGTCATCCCGGTCTTCTCCCGCAAGCCGATGTTCGGCTACATGGGTCTGATCGGTGCCACGATCTCCATCGCGGGCCTCTCCGTGACGGTGTGGGCGCACCACATGTACGTCACCGGCGGTGTGCTGCTGCCGTTCTTCTCCTTCATGACCTTCCTGATCGCGGTACCGACCGGTGTGAAGTTCTTCAACTGGATCGGCACCATGTGGAAGGGCAGTCTCTCCTTCGAGACACCCATGCTGTGGGCGACCGGCTTCCTGATCACCTTCACCTTCGGTGGTCTGACCGGTGTCATCCTGGCCGCGCCGCCGCTGGACTTCCACATCTCCGACTCGTACTTCGTGGTGGCCCACTTCCACTACGTGGTCTTCGGCACGGTCGTCTTCGCGATGTTCTCCGGCTTCCACTTCTGGTGGCCGAAGTTCACCGGCAAGATGCTGGACGAGCGCCTGGGCAAGATGACCTTCTGGATGCTGTTCATCGGCTTCCACGGCACCTTCCTCGTGCAGCACTGGCTGGGCACCGAGGGCATGCCGCGACGCATCCCGGACTACCTGGCGGCGGACGGCTTCACCGCGCTGAACACGGTGTCGACGATCTTCTCCTTCCTGCTCGGCCTGTCGATCCTGCCGTTCTTCTACAACGTGTGGAAGACGGCCAAGTACGGCAAGCCGGTCAACATGGACGACCCGTGGGGCTACGGCCGCTCCCTGGAGTGGGCGACGTCCTGCCCGCCGCCGCGGCACAACTTCCTCACCCTGCCGCGGATCCGCAGTGAATCCCCGGCGTTCGACCTGCACCACCCGGAGATCGCCGCGCTGGACCAGCTGGAGAACGCCGGTCACGGCGGGTCCGAGAAGGCTGCCGTCGCCGGCGGCAAGGAGGCCGGCAAGTGAAGATCCAGGGCAAGATGTTCATCTGGCTGAGCGTCTTCCTGCTCGTCATGGCGATCGTCTATGGCGTGTGGTCGAAGGAGCCGGCCGGTACCACGGCGCTCTTCCTCTCGTTCGGCCTGAGCATCATGGTCGGCTTCTACCTCGGCTTCACGGCCAAGCGGGTCGACGCCGGCGCTCAGGACGACAAGGAGGCCGATGTCGCGGACGACGCCGGTGAGCTGGGCTTCTTCAGCCCGCACAGCTGGCAGCCGCTCGCGCTCGGCGTCGGTGGCGCGCTGGCCTTCCTGGGCGTGGCCCTGGGCTGGTGGCTGCTGTACTTCGGCGCTCCGATCATCCTGATCGGTCTGTTCGGCTGGGTCTTCGAGTACTACCGCGGTGAGAACCGCACCCAGTAGCACAGGGCGCACTTCGGGGAACCCGGGCACTCCATCGAACGAGTGTCCGGGTTCCCTCTTTTTGTCGTACCGGCGTCCCCCGGACGGACGATCCACCGTGCCGGAGTTGACGGGGCTCCTTAGCGTGCTGCCATGAGCACCGAACTGTTCTCCCGGGGCGCAAAGGCCGGTCTCAGCTGCACTCTGCTGGTGGTCGCCCTCGGCGCGGGCGTCACCGCCTGCGGCGCGGACGGCAACCCGCTGGCCGCCGACCCGTACGACGCGGCGGATCAGATCACCTTCAGCGGGCCCACCGAGGCCGGCAAGAAGGTTGACCCGGACAAGCCCCTGGTGGTCACCGCCACGGGCTCCGACGGACACCTCACGGACGTCAGCGCCGAGGACGCCACCGGACGGCACGTCGCGGGCGAACTCGCCGCCGACGGCAGCCGCTGGCACAGCACCTCGCCGCTGGCCGCCGGCGCCCACTACACGCTCACGGTCCGCACCGAGAACGACGACGGCGCACCCGGCCGCAAGGTCCTCACCTTCGACACCAGCAAGCCCGCCACCACCCGGCGCCTGAACATCGAGTTCGGCCCGGAGGCGGGCACCTACGGCGTCGGCGAGCCCCTCGTGGCCGAACTCGACCAGCCCGTGAAGGACAAGGCGCAGCGCGCCATCGTGGAGCGCGGCCTCCAGGTGCGCTCCACCCCCGCCGTGCAGGGCTCCTGGTACTGGGTGGACGACAAGCAGCTCCACTACCGGCCCCGGGACTACTGGCCCGCGAACGCCACCGTCGAGGTGCGCAGCACCCTGGAGGACATCCGGATCGCCGACGGGCTCTACGGCGGCAGCGCCAAGCCGCTGACCATCACCACCGGCGACCGCGTCGTCGCCGTCACGGACGCGGCCACGCATGCGATGACGGTCTACCGCAACGACGAGAAGATCAAAGAGATCCCGGTCACCACCGGCAAGCCCGGCTTCGAGACCCGCAACGGCGTCAAGGTGGTCCTCGCCAAGCAGTACTTCGTGCGGATGAAGAGCTCCACCGTGGGCATCGCCGCGGGCTCGACGGACTCCTACGACCTGCCGGTGTACTACGCCACCCGGGTGACCTGGAGCGGGGAGTTCGTGCACGCCGCGCCCTGGTCCATCGGCTCCCAGGGCATCGCCAACGTCAGCCACGGCTGCACCGGTATGAGCACGCCGAACGCCAAGTGGTTCTTCGACCACATCCACGAGGGCGACGTCGTGCAGGTCGTCAACTCCAAGGGCGACCCGATGGAGCTGTTCGACAACGGCTACGGCGACTGGAACCTGTCCTGGCAGAAGTGGCTCCAGGGCAGCGCCCTGAGCGGCGGTCCACAGGCCGGCAGCCCGCAGGCGGACCAGTCCAGGCTGCGCCCGCAGAGCCTCTGAGAGGCCGTACGAGGGCCTGTCCCGGGGCGGTCCGCGGTCAGTGGCCGCGGACCGCCCCGGGCGCTCAGGCGACGAGAGCCTTGCGGCGCAGCAGCGAGGCCAGGGCGCCCGCGAACTCCACCGGGTCCACCGGCAGGGTCACGGCCGCGTCCGCCCGGCTCCAGGTGGCCAGCCAGGCGTCCTGGGGCCGTCCGATGAGCAGCAGCACCGGCGGGCAGCGGAAGACCTCGTCCTTGATCTGGCGGCACATCCCCATGCCGCCCATCGGGACGGCCTCGCCGTCCAGGACGCACACGTCGATCCCGCCCCCGTCCAGCTCGGCGAGGACCGCCGCCGGCGTCGCGCACTCCACGAACTCCACGAGGGGCGCGTCCTGGGCCGGCCGCCGGCCGGTGGCCAGCCGCACCTGCTCCCGGGTGTCGGCGTCGTCGCTGTAGACCAGCACCGTGGCGGTCGCCTGCATTGTTCCTCCACGCATCTTGACTCGAGAAGACACAGCAATGTTCGGGAACTTCCGGGTACCGATGGCGCGGATGCTACTCCCTCGGCCACCCCGCCAACACCGCCTGGAACACCCCTTCGATGGGCCATACGGGCTGGACACACCCCACAGACACTCCGAACGGCACCCCCCGGAGTGAGGGCGGGATAAGCGACCGACATAATGTCGGTCGTGGCGACAGCAACGACAGTAGAAACCGGGCACGCGCACCCGTCGGTCAACCGGCCGAACCTCACCAGCGTCGGAACCATCATCTGGCTGAGTTCCGAGCTGATGTTCTTCGCGGCCCTCTTCGCGATGTACTTCACCCTGCGATCGGTGACGGGTCCGGCGCACTGGAAGGAGATGGCGGACAGCCTCAATGTCCCCTTCTCGTCGGTGAACACCACGATCCTGGTGCTCTCCTCGCTCACCTGCCAGCTCGGCGTCTTCGCCGCCGAGCGCGGTGACGTGAAGAAGCTCCGGGGCTGGTTCATCGTCACCTTCATCATGGGTGCGATCTTCATCGGCGGTCAGATCTACGAGTACACGAGCCTGGTGAAGGAGGAGGGGCTCTCCCTCTCCTCCGACCCGTACGGCTCGGTGTTCTACCTGACCACCGGCTTCCACGGCCTGCACGTGACAGGCGGTCTCATCGCCTTCCTGCTGGTCCTCGGCCGCACCTACGCGGCCAAGAGGTTCACCCACGAGCAGGCGACCGCGGCCATCGTCGTGTCCTACTACTGGCACTTCGTCGATGTCGTCTGGATCGGCCTCTTCGCCACGATCTACCTGATCAAGTAGCCGACGAACCGATCCCAGTCCGCAAAGCATCGACGCAGAAGATCCTGACACCGGGGTAATCCGTGAAAAAGCTCTCCGCACGACGACGCCATCCGCTGGCGGCGGTCGTCGTCCTCCTTCTCGCGCTGGCGGCCACGGGGGGGCTGTACACCGCGTTCGCGCCCGCGAGCAAGGCGAAGGCCGACGAGTCGGCTCAGTCCCTCACCATCGAGGAGGGCAAGAAGCTCTACCAGGTCGGCTGCGCAAGCTGCCACGGCACCGGTGGTCAGGGCACCACTGACGGTCCGTCCCTGGTGGGCGTGGGCGCCGCGGCAGTCGACTTCCAGGTGGGCACCGGCCGTATGCCGGCCCAGCAGCCCGGCGCGCAGGTCCCGCGCAAGAAGGTCATCTACACCCAGGCCGAGATCGACCAGCTGGCGGCGTACATCGCCTCCCTGGGCGCCGGCCCGGCCGTGCCGACGACGAACCAGTACAGCCCGGAGGGCGCGGACATCGCCAAGGGCGGTGAGCTGTTCCGCACCAACTGCGCCCAGTGCCACAACTTCACCGGCAAGGGCGGTGCGCTCACGCACGGCAAGTTCGCCCCGGACCTCGAGGGTGTCGACCCGAAGCACATCTACGAGGCCATGCAGACCGGCCCGCAGAACATGCCCTCCTTCCCCGACACGACCCTGTCGGAGAAGAACAAGAAGGACATCATCGCGTACCTGAACGCGGTCAACAGCGACAACTCGGACAACCCCGGCGGTCTCGAACTGGGTGGCCTCGGGCCGGTCAGCGAGGGTCTGTTCGCGTGGATCTTCGGACTGGGCGCGCTGGTCGCCGTCGCCGTGTGGGTCGCCGCTCGGACCGCAAAGGCCAAGAAGTCATGAGTACCCAAGACATCCCAGAAGAGAACCTGCCCGCTGAGCAGGGCGCGGCGCACACCGCCGCAGAGGTCGCGGACGACAGGAACCCGTTCGCCGACCCTGGCCTGCCGCCCCACGAGCACCGGATCCAGGACATCGACGAGCAGGCCGCCCGCCGGTCCGAGCGCGTCGTCGCCATGCTGTTCACGGTCTCCATGCTGGCCACCGCGGGCTTCATCGCCTCGTACGTGACCATCCCGAACGACAAGTCGGTCTACGTCTTCCCGCTCGGGCACATCAGCGCGATCAACTTCGCGCTGGGTCTGACGCTGGGTGTGGCGCTGTTCAGCATCGGCGCGGGCGCGGTCCACTGGGCCCGCACGCTGATGTCGGACGCCGAGGTCGCCGACGAGCGTCACCCGATCGAGGCGTCCCCCGAGGTCCGCGCGAAGGTCCACGCCGACTTCAAGCAGGGTGCCAAGGAGTCCGCGATCGGCCGCCGGCCGCTGATCCGCAACACCATGCTGGGCGCGCTCACCCTGGTGCCGCTGTCCGGTGTGTTCCTGCTGCGCGACCTGGGCCCGCTGCCCAAGGAGACGCTGCGGCACACCCTGTGGGCCAAGGGCAAGCGCCTGGTCAACATGAACACCAACCAGCCGCTGCGTCCCGAGGACGTCATCGTCGGTTCGCTCACCTTCGCCAAGCCCGAGGGCCTGGAGGAGACGGACGAGGACTTCCAGACCGAGATCGGCAAGGCCGCCCTGATGATCGTCCGGCTCCAGCCGGACAACATCAAGGACAAGCGCGAGCTGGACTGGTCGTACCAGGGCGTCGTGGCCTACTCGAAGATCTGCACCCACGTCGGTTGCCCGATCTCCCTGTACGAGCAGCAGACGCACCACGTGCTGTGCCCGTGCCACCAGTCCACCTTCGACCTCTCCGACGGTGCCCGAGTGATCTTCGGCCCGGCCGGTCACGCCCTGCCGCAGCTGCGCATCGGCGTGGACAGCGAGGGGTACCTCGAAGCGCTCGGCGACTTCGAGGAGCCCGTCGGTCCTGCATTCTGGGAGCGCGGATGAGTACTCATGCGAGCAACGAGCCGAACCGCTCGCGCGGCAAGGCACCGGCCGGCGAGAAGCTGGCCGACTGGGCCGACGGCCGGCTGGGCATCTACAGCCTGGCCAAGGCCAACATGCGCAAGATCTTCCCCGACCACTGGTCGTTCATGCTGGGTGAGGTCTGCCTCTACAGCTTCCTGATCATCATCCTCACGGGTGTGTATCTGACGCTGTTCTTCCACCCGTCGATGAACGAGGTGGTGTACCACGGCAGCTACGTCCCGCTCCAGGGACAGCTGATGAGTGAAGCGTTCAACTCGACCATGCACATCTCCTTCGAGGTGCGCGGTGGTCTGCTCATCCGGCAGATCCACCACTGGGCGGCGCTGATCTTCCTCGCCGGCATGTTCGTGCACATGATGCGCGTGTTCTTCACCGGCGCGTTCCGCAAGCCGCGTGAGATCAACTGGATGTTCGGCTTCCTGCTGTTCGTCCTGGGCATGTTCACCGGTTTCACCGGCTACTCGCTCCCGGACGACCTGCTCTCCGGCACCGGTGTCCGCTTCATGGAGGGCGCGATCCTGTCCGTGCCGATCGTCGGCACGTACGTCTCGTACTTCCTCTTCGGCGGCGAGTTCCCCGGCCACGACTTCGTGGCCCGGTTCTACTCGATCCACATCCTGCTGCTGCCGGGCATCATGCTCGGCCTGGTCGTCGGCCACCTGATCCTGGTCTTCTACCACAAGCACACGCAGTTCGCGGGCCCCGGCAAGACGAACAACAACGTCGTCGGCATGCCGCTGCTGCCGGTCTACATGGCCAAGGCCGGAGGCTTCTTCTTCCTGGTCTTCGGTGCCGTCGCGGCCGTCGCGGCGATCGCGCAGATCAACCCGATCTGGGCCATCGGCCCCTACCGGCCGGACCAGGTGTCCACCGGCGCCCAGCCCGACTGGTACATGGGCATGGCCGAGGGCCTGATCCGCGCGATGCCCGGCTGGGAGATCAACTTCTGGGGCCACACACTGGTCCTGGGCGTGTTCATCCCGCTGGTGCTCTTCGGTGTGGTCCTCATCGCCCTCGCGGTGTACCCGTTCATCGAGTCCTGGGTCACCGGCGACAAGCGCGAGCACCACATCCTGGACCGCCCGCGCAACGTCCCGACCCGCACCGCCTTCGGCGCCGCGTGGATCGCCTGGTACTTCGTGCTGCTGGTCGGCGGTGGAAACGACCTGTGGGCCACCCACTTCCACCTGTCGATCAACGCCATCACCTGGTTCGTGCGGATCGCGTTCTTCGTGGTCCCGGTCATCACCTTCGTGATCACCAAGCGGATCTGCCTCGGCCTCCAGCGCCGGGACAAGGAGAAGGTGCTGCACGGCCGCGAGTCCGGCATCATCAAGCGCCTGCCGCACGGTGAGTTCATCGAGGTCCACGAGCCGCTCAGCCAGGAGCAGCTGTACACCCTCACCGCCCACCACCAGTACGAGCCGGCCGAGATCGGCCCGACGGTGGACGAGAACGGTGTCGAGCGCAAGGTCGGCGGTACGGAGAAGCTGCGCGCCAAGCTCAGCAACGCGTACTACGGCGAGGACAGCCAGATCTCGAAGCCGACCGTCGAGGAGTACAAGGAGATCACGAGCGGCCACGGCCACCACTGATCACTGACCCCTGAGCGTCGCCACGCCAGGCCGGAGGGCCCCGTCCGAACCCCGGACGGGGCCCTTCGCCGTCCTCCGGGCTGGATAGGGTGGATGTCGATACGAGAGGTAGCGTCCCGGAGTCCGGGACACCGAATCAGGAGCGGCTTATGAGCGCTGTGACCCCCGCTGGAGGCGACACCGCGGCGGGCCGTTCCTGGCCCGTCCTGCTGAACGGCCTGCTGGACCGCCGTGACCTCACCGCCGACGACACCGCCTGGGCCATGGACCGGATCATGGGCGGCGAGGCGACCGACGCCCAGATCGCCGGGTTCGCGGTGGCGCTGCGTGCCAAGGGCGCCACCGTCGCGGAGATCACCGGCCTGGTGCGCACGATGTACGAGCACGCCAAGGTGATCCAGGTGCCCGGCGCCACCGTCGACATCGTCGGCACCGGCGGCGACGGCGCCAGGACGGTGAACATCTCCACCATGTCCTCGATCGTCGTGGCGGGCACCGGCGCCAAGGTCGTCAAGCACGGCAACCGGGCCGCGTCCTCCGCCTCCGGCGCCTCCGACGTGCTGGAGAAGCTGGGCGTGAACCTCGATCTGACGCCGCGCCGGGTCGCCGAGGTCGCCGAGGAGGCCGGGATCACCTTCTGCTTCGCGGTGAAGTTCCACCCGGCGCTGCGCCATGTGGGCGCGGCCCGTGGCCAGCTGGGCATCCGCACGGTGTTCAACCTGCTGGGCCCGCTGACCAACCCGGCCCAGGTGAAGGCGCAGGCGGTCGGCGTGGCCGTGGCCCACGAGGCGCCCATCGTGGCGGGCGTCTTCGCCGAGCGCGGCAACTCCTCCCTGGTCTTCCGGGGCGACGACGGCCTGGACGAGCTGACCACCACGGCCACCTCGCGGGTCTGGGTGGTGCACGAGGGCACGGTCACCGAGGAGCGCTTCGATCCCCGCGACGTCGGCCTCGACCTGGTGCCGGTGGAGGCGCTGCGCGGCGCCGACGCCTCCTACAACGCGGAGGTGGCCCGCCGCCTGCTGGACGGCGAGCACGGCCCCGTACGGGACGCGGTGCTGCTGAACTCGGCGGCTGCCCTGGTCGCCCTGGAGCCGGGCTCCGGGACGCTGGCGGAGCGGATCAGGGCCGGTATGGCGCGGGCCGCCGAGTCGATCGACTCCGGGGCGGCCCGGGGCACGCTGGAGCGCTGGGTGGCCGCCAGCAACGCCTGAGCGCCCCCGCGGTGCGCGTCCGCACGCGGTGAGGTGACGCAAGGCGCGGTCCACGATCCGGACCGCGCCTTGCGCACAGAAGATCGTGTGGCAGGATGGCACCAGGTCATGAGTGACAGCCATGTGGCCCCGGCCGGCTGTCCGGCAACCCTCCGTCCGTGGCGGGGTGCCCCGGGTGAAGACCAGGTCGTAGGCAGCGAGGTCTACGGCAAGCGCGGACCCCTCGCGCGCTTCCCGAGGAAGTGCGGGGCCAGGGGTCCTGGTCGGTCGAGGGAGCCTTCCGTGAGCAAGCGAATGCGTTAGGGCGCCGAGCCCCGCCTCCGCACACCCACTTCACCCTTCCGCGCCGGTGCCCCGTGCCGGGCTCGCGCGGTCGGTTCACCCTGCTTTCACGGGAGTTCCCCCATGTCTGTCTCCACCGCTGCCGCCGACCAGTCCGTCTGTGCCCCGCTGCCCGTTCTGGGCCGGGATGTCACCGTGCCGCTCGTCACCGGCGGTGAAGTCACCTACGCCGCCCTCGACTACGCGGCCAGCGCCCCCGCGCTCCAGCGGGTCTGGGACGACGTGGCCGCCTACGCGCCGTACTACGGCAGCGTGCACCGCGGCGCCGGCTACCTCTCCCAGCTCTCCACCGACCTGTTCGAGAACGCCCGGCGCACCGTCGCCGAGTTCCTGGACTGCCGCATCGAGGACAGTCCGGGCGAAGCCCGGTCCGGCAAGGGTGGTGGTGGGCGACGGGAGGGCGACCAGGTGGTGTTCACCCGGTCCACCACCGACTCGCTCAACCTGCTGGCCCGGGTGGTCCCGGCCGATTGCCGGGTGTTCGTCTTCGAGACCGAGCACCACGCCTCGCTGCTGCCCTGGCGCGACGCCCAGGTGACCTATCTGAACGCCCCGCGCACCCCGGAGCAGGCCGTGGCCACGCTGGAGCGGGCGCTGGCCGACCGCGAGCCCTACGGCCCGGCCCTGGTCTGCGTCACCGGCGCCTCCAACGTCACCGGCGAACTGTGGCCGGTACGGGAACTGGCCGCCGCCGCCCACGCGCACGGCGCCCGGATCGTGCTGGACGCCGCCCAGCTCGCCCCGCACCACCCGGTGTCCGTCAAGGACCTCGACGTCGACTGGGTCGCCTTCTCCGGGCACAAGCTGTACGCCCCCTTCGGCTCCGGCGTGCTGGCCGGACGCGCCGACTGGCTGCGCGAGGCCGAGCCCTACCTCGCGGGCGGCGGAGCCAGCCGCCGGGTGTCCCGCCGCACCGACGGGGGAGTGGACGTGGAGTGGCACGACAGCGCCGCCCGCCACGAGGCCGGCTCGCCCAACGTCATCGGCGCCTACTCCATCGCGGCGGCCTGCAAGGCGCTGACCGAGGCCGGGTTCGACACGCTGGTCGCCCGCGAGCAGCACCTCATCGACCGGGTCCGCGAGGGCCTGGCCGCGGTCCCGCAGGTGCGGGTGCTCTCCCTGTTCGGGGACGACGCCCCGCGGGTCGGTGTGATCTCGTTCGTCGTCGAGGGCTGGAACAGCTCGCACTTCGCCGCCGCGCTCTCCGCCGAGTACGGCATCGGCGTGCGCGACGGGCTCTTCTGCGCCCACCCGCTGGTACGCACCCTGCTCGGCAGCGACCCGCAGACCCAGGGCGAGTGCGGCGCCCCCGAGGCCGCGCCCGGCGAGAAGTCCCTCAACGCGATCCGCGTCAGCTTCGGCGCGGGCACCCCCGACGAGCACGTGGAGCGCTTCGTGACGGCGGTGCGCGAGCTGGTCAGCGACGGCGCCAAGTGGCGCTACCGCACGGAGGACGGCCGCTGCGTCCCGGCGGTGTGAGGCGCGCGGCCCCGGAGGCGGCGGACCGGCCGGAGGTCAGGAGTCCAGACCGATGGCGAACGCCGCCTCCAGGTCGTGCTGCGAGTACGTACGGAACGCCACGTGAGTGTCCGTCGCCTCCACCCCGGGGATCTTGCTGATCCGGCCCGGGATGATCTCCGCCAGGTCCTCGTGCCGGCCCACCCGCACCATGGCGATCAGGTCGTAGGTGCCGGTGACGGAGAAGACCTCGCTGACGCTCTCCAGCGAGGCGATCCGCTCGGCGATCTCGGGGATCCGGTCCACGCTGGTCTTGATGAGGACGATCGCGGTGATCACGGCTGGTTCTCTCCCTCGGGGGCCGGAGCGGGGCTGACCTTCACTCTAGCCGTGCGCCCGTGGCCGGCCCACGCGCAGCCGAAGCCGAGGCCGAAGCCGATGACATGGGCCAGGTACGCCACGCCCGGTCCGTCGCCGGCCCGGCCGGCGGCCAGCCACTGGAGGGCCGCCCAGAAGGGCAGCACCACCCAGGCGGGCAGGCGCAGCGGCAGGAAGAACAGGAACGGCAGCAGGCTGGTCACCCGGGCCCGCGGGAACAGGTACAGGAAGGCGCCGAGCACCGCCGAGATCGCCCCCGACGCCCCGACCAGGGTCTGGCCGGAGTCCGCGTGCGCCGCGGCGTACCCCAGCAGGGCCAGATAGCCGCAGCCCAGGTAGAACAGGGTGAAGCGGACCCGGCCCAGGCGCTGCTCGGTCATCGCGCCGAAGACGTGCAGGAAGAGCATGTTGCCGAGCAGATGCACCCAGCTGCCGTGCACGAACAGGGCCGTGGCCGGGGTGAGCGCCGCCCGCGGCGAGCCCGAGAACAGGTCCACGGGGACCACGCCCCAGCGCCGGAAGTACGCCTGCTGGGCGAGGAGTAGTCCGTGCCCGGTGCCGTAGGACGGGATCAGGCCGGAGGCCGGGCTCATCGCGAAGACCAGGCAGCACAGGGCGAGCATCGCACGTGTCACCGGCGCGCGCGTGGTCCGTACCGCCCGCAGGGCCCGGAGGACTCGGGCGGGCACCGCGTTCCTGGAGCTGGTCATGTGCACAGAGCATGGCGTAACGGGACGCATCCGCACACAGCGCCTCGCCGCCGTGGACAGCCGGGCGCCGAGTGGCTCCCAGGCCGTAGGGTTACGGCCGACGCTCCGGGGACACCGGCGCGGCACGGTCCCGGAAGGAAAGTGAGCAGCCACGATGACGGTTCCCCTGCCGACCGCCACGACGCGGTGGCGCTGCACGCTGTGCGGCAACCTCACCCGTTTCGACGTGACGCGCTCGTCGAAGGTCGTCGAGTACGTCCACCTCGACCTGGCCGGTGAGCCCACGGTCGAGGAGCGCGAGGTCGTCAGTGAGACCATCGAGTCGGTGCGCTGCCGCTGGTGCAACGCCGTGGACAAGGTGGAACTCGTGGACAGGCCGGGCGCCGGCTCCTGAGCGGAGCGGGCCCCGCACAGGTGGTCCCCGCGGGGATCCCGTGACGCATTGGGGTGACGGATGGCGCAGACACAAGGCGGGGAGCCGGGCGACGGCGCCGCTGAGGTGCTGGACCGTCCGCTGCCCGACGGCGTACGGCGCCGGGTCGTGCAGATCGTGGCCGACGCCTTCGGGCAACTGACCGTCGGTGAGCTGCCCGCGCAGCTGCGCCAGTACGCCCGGTTCGCGCCCAACCGCCGCGCCAAGTTCGCGGGCAACGCGATGGCGGCGGCGCTGGAGACCGATCCGCTGTTCCGGCAGCGGGTCGGGGAGAAGTTCCGCGAGGCGCAGGGCGAGCTGTGCGGCGCCCTGGACTCCGGGGCGCCGCCGCCGGCCGCCGACCCGCTCGACGTGGCCGCCGCCGCCTATGTGCTGCGCCCCGCGGGCTGGGTGAAGCTGGTGACCGCGGCCGGTGAGGAGGCGCTGCGGGCGCACGCCGAGCGCGCCGACGAGGAGAGCCGGGCCGAACTGGAGCGGTTGCGCGAGCAGCTCGCCGGGGCCCGCGAGCAGACCCGCGCCGAGACCGAGCGCCTGCGCGCCGAACTGGACGCGGCCCGCCGGGAGACCGAGGCGCTGCACCGCAAGCTGCGCGCCGCGCTCAGCGACGTCAAGCGCGGCGAGGCGGCGCTGCGCAAGGCGCGCGGCGAGACGGAGAGCGTGCGCGCCGAGGGGCAGGTGCAGATCTCGGCCGCCGAGAGCGAGAACCGGCGCCTCAAGGCCCGTCTGGGCGAGGCGGAGGCGGCCCTGGAGGCCACCCGCAAGGCGGCGCGCGAGGGCCGCAGCGTCGAGGACATGCGGGTGCGGCTGCTCCTGGACACCGTGCTGGAGGCGGCGCAGGGGCTGCGGCGCGAACTCGCGCTGCCCCCGGTGTCCGTACGGCCGGCCGAGACCGTGGACGCGGTGGAGCCGGGCCGGATGACGCCGAAGGACATCGCGGCGCGGGCGCTGTCCGAGCACGACCCGGCGATCCTGGACCAGTTGCTGGCGCTGCCGCAGGCGCATCTGGTCGTCGACGGCTACAACGTCACCAAGACCGGCTATCCGCAGATGCCGCTGGAGAAGCAGCGGCTGCGCCTGCTCGGGCAGCTCTCGCAGCTCGCCGCGCAGACCGGCGCCGAGGTCACCTGCGTCTTCGACGGGGCGGAGCTGGCGGCGCCGGTGCTGCTCGCGCCGCCGCGCGGGGTGCGGGTGCTGTTCTCCAAGCCGGGCGTCACCGCCGACGAGTTGATCCGCCAGCTGGTGCGGGCCGAGCCGCCGGGCCGGCCGGTCATCGTCGCCTCGACCGACCGCGAGGTGGCCGACGGCGTCGCCAGGGCGGGGGCGCGGCCGGTGGCGTCGGCGATGCTCCTGAAGCGCCTGTTCCGCGGCTGAGCGCGTCTGCGGCCGAGAGCGTCTGCGGCCGAGAGCGTCCGCGGCTGAGCGCGTCCGCGATGCGGATGATTCCGGACATAAGCCGATCTCCTGCTCATTCGCAACGGAGAGGTTTGATGCCCGAATTGACGGAACCGTCACGCGACGTAGCGTCAACCGGGCCTCACCCCTGGTGAGTTCCTGGCAAAGAATGCGGTGCGTGACGGGTTTTCTTGTCGGTAGGATTTGAATTCATCACGATGAGGTCACTAGGGTCTGGCTTCGAACCTCCGAGCGGGTGATCACTCACAAGAAGGAGCTCGCTTCCGTGGCGTCCCACCGTCGACCCAAACAGCCCAGCCGTGCCCGGGTGACCATGCTCACCACCGCGGCAGCCGCCGCCGTCGCGATCAGCGCGCAGGCGGCCAACGCGGCACCGAGCGAGAAGCCGAGCAAGGACGCGGTCAAGTCCAAGGTCGACGCGCTCTACGAGCAGGCGGAGCAGGCCACCGAGAAGTACAACGGGGCCAAGGAGAAGCAGGAGAAGCTCCAGAAGGAGATCTCCACCATCCAGGACAACGTCGCCCGCGGTCAGCAGGACCTCAACAAGCTGCGCGACGGCCTCGGTTCGATGGCGGCCGGCCAGTACCGCAGCGGCGGCATCGACCCCTCCCTCCAGCTCTTCCTCTCGTCCCACCCGGACGAGTACCTGGACAAGGCCGCCACCCTCAGCCAGGTCAGCGGGCAGCAGGCCGACTCCCTGAAGAAGATCCAGGACAAGCAGCGCCAGCTCGCCCAGCAGCGCGCCGAGGCCACCGGCAAGCTCAAGGACCTCTCCGCCACCCGCACCGAACTGGGCAACAAGAAGAAGGAAGTCCAGAGCAAGCTGGCCGAGGCGCAGAAGCTCCTCAACACCCTGACCGCGCAGGAGAAGCAGCAGCTCGCCCAGGCCGAGCAGTCCCGCGCCACCCGCGGCACCGAGCGCGTCTCCATGGGCAAGACAACGCCCGGCAGCGGCCACGCGGGCGCCGCCTTCTCCGCCGCCCAGAGCGTGATCGGCACCCCCTACGTCTACGGCGCCACCGGCCCGTCCTCCTTCGACTGCTCGGGCCTGACCTCCTGGGCCTACGCCCAGGCCGGCGTCTCCATCCCGCGCACCTCCGAGGCCCAGGCCAACGCCGGCCAGCGCATCTACTCGCAGAGCCAGCTCCAGGTCGGCGACCTGGTGCTCTTCTACGGCGACCTGCACCACGTCGGCCTGTACGCGGGCAAGGGCATGGTCCTGCACGCCCCGCACACCGGCGCCAACGTGCGCTACGAGGCGATCGGCAACATGCCCTTCCAGTTCGGCGTCCGCATCTGAGTCCGAACCGGCTCCACCGGCACGCCGTCACACCGCCCGAACGGGCGAATCGCATCAACCCACGCTGACCCCGCGCCCCGCCCCTGACCTGTGTCGGAGGCGGGGCGCCGTGTCGTACGCCCGCCGAGGTCTTTGGCCGGTGCGTGCCGACACGGCTACTGTCGGCCGCGTTTCCCCCACCGCCGTGGCGCACCGCGCCGCACCCGCGGCCCGAGGGGAGACCGTCCGTGCTGACCAGTGGAGGGAGTTCGGCTTCCCGTGGGGTCCCATCGCCGTCTTGCACCGTCCGGTCCCGACCGGGGCACCGGTGCCGCCCGTGCCGCCGTCACCGTGCTGTCCGCCGCCGCCGCGGCCCTGGGCGCGCTGCCGGCCGCCGCCCCGGCCGCCGCCGCACCGCACGGCGGGACCCGGGCCGAGGTGGACCGCCTCTACCACGAGGCGGAGAAGGCGACCGAGGACTACGACCGGGCCGACGAACACGCCGACGCGCTGCGCCGCCAGGTGCACGACGCCCAGGACCGCATCGCCCGCCGGCAGCAGCGCGTCAACACCCTGCGCGAGTCGATCGGTTCGGTGGCCGGCGCGCAGTACCGCTCCGGCGGCATCGACCCGTCCCTGGCGCTGCTGTTCTCCCACGACCCGGCCGAGTACCTGGACCGGGCGAGCACCCTGGACCGGATCGGCGCGCACCAGGCCGGTGAACTCCAGGCGCTGCGCCAGGCGCTGCGCTCGCTCGCCCAGCAGCGCGCCGAGGCCACCGCCGCCCTCGCCGAACTGGAGAAGAGCCGCACCGCCGTCGCCGCCCACAAGCACACCGTGGAACGGAAACTGGCCCAGGCCCGGCGGCTGCTGAACTCCCTCACCCGCGCCGAGCGCGACGCCTACACCAGCGTCTCCCGCTCCGGCCGCGACGACCTCCTGTCCGGGCCCGACTCAGGCCCGGCCGCCTCCGGACGCGCCGCCGCCGCCCTCGCCGCCGCCCGCTCCGCGCTCGGCCGCCCCTATGTGTGGGGCGCCAACGGCCCCTCCGGCTTCGACTGTTCGGGCCTCATGCAGTGGGCGTACGCACAGGCCGGGGTGCATCTGCCGCGCACCTCGCAGGAGCAGCGCTACGCGGGCCGGCAGATCCCGCTCTCCCAGGCCCGGCCCGGCGACCTCGTCGTCTACCGCTCCGACGCCAGCCACGTGGCCATGTACGTCGGCGGCGGCCGGGTGATCCACGCCCCGCACCCGGGCGCCCCGGTGCGCTACGACCCCGTGAACATGCTGCCGATCTCGTCGGTCACCAGGGTCTGACGGCGCCCCGGCGCCGCCGTACGATCGGGCAATGGCCGGGCGCGGACGGGTACGGGGACGAGCGGTGGCGGCGGCGTGCCTGCTGCTCGCCTCGCTGACGGCGTGCGGCGGGCCGAGCGCCGCCGACACCGCCCGCGCGCAGGTGCAGCATCTGCTCGACACCCGCGCGGCGGCGGTCCTCCACCACGACCCGGCGGCCTACGCCACCACCGGCACCCGCACCCCGTACACCCGGCTGCGGTCCGTGCCGTTCACCGCCTGGTCCTACCGCGTGGCCGCGGTGCGCCGCAGCGGCGCCACGGCCACCGCCGACGCCGAGCTGAGCTACCGGGTGACCGGCTACGACACCGCCCCCGTCATCGTCGGCCGCACCCTGACCCTGTCCACCGCCGCCGACGGCGCGTGGTACGTCGACTCCGAGCGTCCGGCGCGCGACGCGGCGCAGCAGCTGTGGGACCAGGGCACCGTGGGTGTGGCCCGGGGCCGCAGCAGCATCGTCCTCGGCGTCGGGCAGAGCACACGCTCGCTGCGCGACTACGCCTCCCTCGCCGACCACGCGGTGCCCGCCGTGTCGGACGCCTGGGGCACCGACTGGAGCCGCCGCGTGGTCGTCCTGGTCCCCGGCTCGCTGGACGCCATGGCCGCGCTGCTCGGCTCGCCCGCCGACGACTACCGGGGCATCGCCGCCGTCACCACCGGCGAGGCCGGGGGCAGCGGGCGGGCCCCCGCCGACCGGGTCGTCGTCAACCCCGACGCGTACAGCCTGCTGGGCCCGCTCGGCCGGCAGGTCGTGCTCACCCACGAGACCACCCATGTCGCCACCCGCGCCCACACCGACGCCGCCACCCCGCTGTGGCTCTCCGAGGGCTATGCCGACTGGGTCGGCTACCGCGACTCCGGGCGCACCCCCGAGCAGGCCGCGCCGGAACTCCAGCACGCCGTGGCCGACGGGCATGTCCCCGCCGCGCTGCCCACCGACAAGGACTTCGGCTTCGCCGAGGACTCCACCCGCCTCGCCCAGTCCTACGAGGGCGGCTGGCTGGCCTGCCGGATGATCGCCGCCCACTGGGGCGAGAACCGGCTGGACGCGTTCTACCGCGCCGTCGGCGCCCACGACCGCCGCTCGGGCGCGGTCGAGGACGCGCTGCGCACGGTGCTGGGCACGGACCTGGCGCGGTTCACCGGGCAGTGGCGGGAGTATCTGCGGGAGCAGCTGGGCTGAGCGGCGAGCGGCCGGGCCGGGGAGCGGACGCCGAGGGGCGCCGGGTCAGGGGGCGGGGGACGGCTGCCGGGTGCGGGCGGGGGCCCGGTCGTGCGGGGGCGGCGGTCCGGCGGGCCGGGCGGCGGTGCCGCGCCACAGGACGCGGCCCGCGCCCAGACAGGCGGCCACCAACAGGCCGTTGCGCAGGAACATCAGCGTCAGGCCCAGCGGGTCGCTCGCCACGACATGCCCGAAGTACACCGGGAACTCCAGCACGGTCACCAGCGCCGCGGCCAGCACCAGGGCGACGGGCGGCCACATCCGGCTGCCCGCGCAGCACCCGCAGACCGCGCCGAGCCCCACCAGCCACACCAGGTACTGCGGGCTGATCACCCGGCTGGTCACCGTGAACAGCAGCACCGCCGTGAACGCGGCGTCCACGACCACGCACGGCGCGAACCGCCCGTGCCGGGTCCGCAGCCGCCACCACAGCAGCCAGCCGAAGGCCGCCGCCGTCAGCACCTGCGCGCCCGCGCTCACCACACCGACGTACGGCCCCAGGAACTCCATCGAGCCGTAGTGCAGCAGCACCTGCCCCGGCCAGCCGAACCGCCGTGCCGCGTGCAGGACGAGCGCGCCCAGCGACTCCACCTCCGTGCCCCGGCCGCTCTGCGCGGCCAGGAAGGACAGCGTGCCGGGCACGCACAGCGCGCACACCGCCACCGGCACGGCCATCGTCACCGCCGCGGCCGTCCACGCCCGCCGCCCGCCCCGCCCGCGCACCCCCGCCAGCAGCAGCACCGGCCACACCTTGAGCAGCGCCCCGATACCCGCCAGCACCCCCAGCACCCGGGGCCTGCGGGCGCCCGCGAGCAGCGCGGCCACGGCCACCGCGGTCACCAGCACGTCGTAGCGGGCGTAGAGGACCGGACCCAGCAGGGGAGCGCCCGCCGTCCACACCCACGCGCCGCGCAGCGGACGCCCCAGCCGCCGCCCGCCGCACAGCAGCAGGCACAGCACCGCCAGATCGGCCGCGCACGCCAGGGCGAAGAAGGCGTCGGCGTACCCGAGGAACGGCAGCGCCAGCGGGGCGAGAAGGGCGAGCGCGGCCCCGGGCGGGTACTGCCAGGCGACGTCGCCGGCCGGGAACGCGCCCTGCCGCAGCACCTCGGACCAGCCCTGGTAGATCACCGACACATCACCGGTGACGTCCGGACCCGGGAACACCAGCACCCGCAGCACGTACAGCAGCAGCACCGCACGGCTCACCGCCCAGACCGCGAGCACCACCGCCGGACGCCGCACCCCGCCTGCCTCGTCCACCTCGGCCCCTCGTCCGTCCGCCGCCGGCCACGTCCCACGCCCATCGTCCCCGCCGCCGCGCCCGCCGGCCACGCGGACACCGCCGCACGAGGGCCGGGCGGGGGCCGGGCGGGTGGAGAGGGTGGATTGGGTAGGGTCTGCGGCGATGCACAAGACCCTCGTCGTCACCAACGACTTCCCGCCCCGCCCCGGCGGCATCCAGGCGTTCCTGCACAACATGGCGCTGCGCCTCGACCCCGGACAGCTCGTCGTGTACGCCTCCACCTGGAAGCGGAGCCGGGAGGGCGTGCGGGCGACGGCCGCCTTCGACGCGGAGCAGCCCTTCACCGTCGTACGGGACCGCACGACGATGCTGCTGCCCACCCCGGACGCCACCCGGCGCGCGGCCGGGCTGCTGCGCGAGCACGGCTGCACCTCGGTGTGGTTCGGGGCGGCGGCCCCGCTCGGCCTGATGGCACCGGCCCTGCGCAGGGCGGGCGCCGAACGGCTGGTGGCCACCACCCACGGCCACGAGGCAGGCTGGGCCCAACTGCCCGCCGCACGGCAGCTGTTGCGCCGCATCGGCCGGTCCACCGACACGATCACCTACCTCGGTGAGTACACCCGCTCCCGGATCGCCGCCGCACTGACACCCGAGGACGCCGCACGGATGGCGCACCTCCCGCCGGGCGTGGACGAGAAGGTCTTCCACCCCGCCTCCGGCGGCCCCGAGGTGCGCGCCCGGCTCGGGCTCACCGACCGCCCGGTCGTCGTGTGCGTCTCCCGGCTGGTCAAGCGCAAGGGCCAGGACACCCTGATCCGCGCGATGCCCGCGATCCTCGCCGCCGAGCCGGACGCCGTCCTGCTGATCGTCGGCGGCGGCCCCTACGAGCGGGACCTGCGCCGCCTCGCCGACGAGACGGGCGTCGCCGCGTCCGTGCGCTTCACCGGCGCGGTCCCCTGGAGCGAACTGCCCGCCCACTACGGCGCCGGTGACGTCTTCGCGATGCCCTGCCGCACCCGCCGCGGCGGCCTGGACGTCGAGGGCCTGGGCATCGTCTACCTGGAGGCGTCCGCGACCGGTCTGCCCGTCGTCGCGGGCGACTCCGGCGGCGCACCCGACGCCGTCCTCGACGGCGAGACCGGCTGGGTCGTCCCCGGCGGCTCCCCCCACCACACCGCCGACCGCATCACCACCCTCCTCGCCGACCCCCAACTCCGCCACCGCATGGGCCAACGGGGCCGCCAGTGGATCGAACAGACCTGGCGCTGGGACTTGTTGGCGGAACGGCTGAGGGGACTTCTGTAGCGGGGGCGGGACAACTCACTTGGGGGTGCAGGGGGCGGAGCCCCCGCAGGAGCTCCGGGGGTCCGGGCGACCCACCCCAGGGGTGCAGGGGGCGGAGCCCCTGTCGGGGTCCGGGGCGGAGCCCCGAGGCTGACCCACCGCGCGCGCTCCGGGGGTCCGGGCGACTCACCCCAGGGGTGCAGGGGGCGGAGCCCCCGCCAGGGTCCGGGGCGGAGCCCCGAGGCGGGTCCCCTCTCCCCACCGAGTCGGGCGGGTGGGTGGGACAGCTGTTGCGGGGTCCGGGGCGGAGCCCCGGGAGGGCGCCCCCGCACCCCACCGAGTCGGGCGGGCGGGTGGGCAGAGCTTCTCCGGGGTCCGGGGCGCAGCCCCGCGAGGGCACCCCCCACCCCACCCCGTCCTACTTCGAGTAGATCGCCTCGATCTCCCCCGAGAAATCCTTCGCCACCACACTCCGCTTCAGCTTCAGCGAGGGCGTGAGATACCCCGCCTCCTCACTGAACTGCGCCCCGAGCACCCGGAACTTCCGCACCGACTCCGCCTTCGACACCGCCGCGTTCCCGTCGTCCACCGCGCTCTGCACCGCCGCGAGCAGATCCGGGTCCTCCCGCAGGGACTCGGCCGTGGACCCGGCGGGCTTGCCGTGCTCCGCGCACCAACGCCCCAGGAACTCCTCGTCGAGGGTGACCAGCGCCCCCACGAAGGGCCGCCCGTCCCCGACCACCATGCACTCCGCGACCAGCGCATGCGCCCGGATCCGGTCCTCGATCACCGCGGGCGCGACGTTCTTGCCGCCCGCCGTGACGATGATCTCCTTCTTGCGGCCGGTGATCCGCAGATACCCGTCCTCGTCGAGCGTGCCGAGATCCCCGGTGTGGAACCAGCCGTCGGCCAGCGCCTCCCGCGTGGCGTCCGGATTGTTCCAGTACTCCTTGAACAGGTGCTCGCCGTGCAGCAGCACCTCCCCGTCGTCCGCGATCCGGATGACCGAACCGGGCAGCGGCTGCCCGACGGTGCCGATCTTCGGCCGGTCCCACGGGTTGAAGGCGGTGGCCGCGCAGGACTCGGTCAGCCCGTACCCCTCCAGGACGGTGAAGCCGATGCCGCGGAAGAAGTGGCCCAGCCGCTCACCGAGCGGCGCCCCGCCGGAGATCGCGTACTCGCCGCGCCCGCCGAGCACCGCCCGCAGCTTGCCGTAGACCAGCTTGTCGAACATCTTGTGCCGCAGCCGGAGGCCGAACGACGGCCCGGAGACGGTGTCCAGCGCCCGGCTGTAGGCGATCGCCGTGTCCGCCGCCCGGTCGAAGATCTTCCCCTTGCCGTCCGCCTGCGCCTTGGCGCGCGCCCCGTTGTACACCTTCTCGAACACCCGCGGGACGCCCAGTATCAGCGTCGGCCGGAACGAGGCCAGTTCCTCGGTGAGGTTCTTGATGTCCGGGACGCAGCCCAGCCGGATCGGCGCCATCATCGGCGCGATCTGCACCAGCCGTCCGAAGACGTGCGCGAGCGGCAGGAAGAGCAGCACCGAGCACTCACCGGTGCGGAAGAGCGGACGCAGCCGCTCCACCACGTTGCCGCACTCGGCGAAGAAGCTGCGGTGGGAGAGCACACAGCCCTTGGGACGGCCGGTGGTGCCGCTGGTGTAGACGATGGTCGCCGGGTCGTCGGCCTTGGCCAGCGAGCCGCGCTCCTCGACCGTGGCGTCGCTGACGTCCTGCCCGGCCCGCTCCAGCTCCGCGACCGCGCCGGCCTCGATCTGCCAGACGTTCTTCAGCGCGGGCAGGTCCTCGCGCACCGACTCCACGGCGGCGGCGTGGACGTCTGTCTCCACCAGACAGGCCGTCGCGCCCGAGTCGCCGAGGATCCACCGCACCTGCTCGGGCGAGCTGGTCTCGTACACCGGCACGGTGACGCCGCCCGCGCTCCAGATCGCGAAGTCCAGCAGCGTCCACTCGTAGCGCGTACGGGACATCAGACCGACGCGGTCGCCGGGCTGGACACCGGAGGCGATGAGGCCCTTGGCGGCGGCCCGCACCTCGGCGAGGAACTCCCGCGCGGTGACGTCCTGCCAGCTGCCGCCCGCCTTGCGGGCGATCACGGCGACCTCGGGATGCTGCGCGGCGTTTCTGCGGACGATGTCGGTCAGATTCCCGTCCGCGGGGACCTCGTACAAAGCCGGAAGGCTGAACTCGCGCAAGACTGCTGCTCCTCATAGGGCGCCGGCGCCACGACGTTGTGTGATGCGACGGTGCGGTCCAAGGCTCGGTCGTGCCCGGGACCTCGCCGGGAACCTCGGGGGCCCGGTGGCCGAAATCCGGAGCACGACTGGACTGCCCGGACGTTACCCGCCGGTATGGCTTTTTCGACAGGGGGTCCCGGTGAGATGTTCGCTGCGTCACACGATGGGTGTCTCCTTGCGCACAGTAGTCGACCCGTTGAACGACTGGCCAGTAACCGCAGGTCCGGCCACCCCCGGCACGGCCTACCCTTCTTGCTCATGGTTCCCCTCTCGGCACCCGGGCCCACACGCCCCGGCGGCACCCGTGTCCATGTGGTCAGCGACGTGCACGGCAACGCCCGTGACCTGGCCCGCGCCGGCGAGGGTGCCGACGCCCTGATCTGCCTGGGCGACCTCGTCCTCTTCCTCGACTACGCCGACCATTCGCGCGGGATCTTCCCCGAGCTGTTCGGCGTGGAGAACGCGGACCGCATCGTCGAGCTGCGCACCGCCCGCCGCTTCGCCGAGGCCCGCGAACTCGGCGCCCGGCTGTGGGGCGGGCTGGACGGCGACCGCGCCCAGGTGATCGAGGCGGCCGTGCGCCGCCAGTACGCCGAACTCTTCGCGGCCTTCCCCACCCCGACGTACGCCACCTACGGCAATGTCGACATGCCGCCCCTGTGGCCGGAATTCGCCCACGAGGGCACCACCGTCCTGGACGGCGAACGCGTCGAGATCGGCGGCCGCGTCTTCGGCTTCGTCGGCGGCGGCCTGCGCACCCCCATGCGGACGCCGTACGAGATCGGCGACGAGGAGTACGCCGCCAAGATCGAGGCGGTCGGCGAGGTCGACGTGCTGTGCACCCACATCCCGCCCGAGGTGCCCGAACTCGTCTACGACACCGTCGCCCGCCGCTTCGAACGCGGCAGCCGCGCCCTGCTCGACGCCATCCGCCGCACCCGTCCCCGCTACGCCCTCTTCGGCCACGTCCACCAGCCGCTGGTCCGGCGCATGCGCGTCGGCGCCACCGAGTGCGTGAACGTGGGGCACTTCGCGCGCACCGGCACCCCCTGGGTCCTCCAGTGGTGAGCCCGGCCGTGACCGCAGGTGGGGGTGGAGTCCGCCGTCCGCCTGCGCGGTAGCCTTCACGCTGCGCACACGTGCGCACGACGACCGACTTTGGGCCCGCACCTGGAGGAGCCACGGCGATGGCGGAACACACCAGCTCGAGCATCACGATCGAGGCGGCCCCCGCCGACGTGATGGGGGTGATCGCCGACTTCGCCCGCTACCCCGACTGGACCGGGGAGGTCAAGGAGGCCGAGGTCCTCAGGACCGACGAGCAGGGCCGCGCCGAGCAGGTCCGCCTCGTCATGGACGCGGGCGCCATCAAGGACGACCAGACCCTCGCCTACACCTGGACCGGCGCCGACGAGGTGTCCTGGACCCTGGTCAAGTCCCAGATGCTGCGCTCCCTGGACGGCTCCTACCTGCTCAGGCCGGCCGGCGCGGGCGCGACCGAGGTGACGTACCGCCTCACCGTCGACGTCAAGATCCCCATGCTGGGCATGATCAAGCGCAAGGCCGAGAAGGTCATCATCGACCGCGCCCTGGCGGGACTGAAGAAGCGGGTGGAGTCGGGCGCGGCGCCCGACGGGCCGTCCCTGGAGAAGTAGCGCGGGACCCCGGCCCCGGGGCGGCCCCGGATCCCGTACGACCCGGGCGCGGGTAGCGTTCACCCCCATGCGCACCCTGCTGATCACCGGACCGGGCGGTTCCGGCCGCACCACCGTGGCCGCGGCCACCGCGCTCGCCGCGGCCCGCGAGGGACTCCGCACCCTTGTCCTCGGCGCCGACCGCACCGACACCCTCGGCGCGGCCCTGGGCGTGCCCACCGGCGCGCGGCCCGCGCCCGCCGCACCGGACCTCACCGCCTGGCGCCCCGACGCCGCGGCCGACTTCCGGGCCGACCTCACCGCCTTCCAGGACCGCGCGGCGAGCGTCCTCGACCTGCTCGGCGCCGCCCGGCTGGACGCCGAGGAGGTCACCCCGCTGCCCGGCGCCGAGGAGCTGGCCCTGCTGCGCGCGCTGCGCGACGCCGCCCTCTCCGACCGCTTCGACCTGCTCGTCGTCGACCTGCCGCCCGCCCCGCAGGCCCTCGCCCTGCTCGCCCTCCCCGCCGAGCTGCGCCGCTATCTGCGCCGCCTGCTGCCGCCCGAGCGGCAGGCCGCACGCGCCCTGCGCCCGGTCCTCGGCCGCCTCGCCGGTGTCCCGCTGCCCGCCGAGCGGTTCTACGAGACGGCGGCCCGCTGGGACGTCGAACTGGCCGCCGCCGAGGCCGTCGTCACCGACCCGGGCACCGCCGTACGCCTGGTCGCCGAACCCGGACCGGCCGGCACCGACGCCGTCCGCCGCACCGCCCTGGGTCTCGCCGTGCGCGCGCTGCCCGTGGAGTGCCTGGTCGCCTCCCGCGTCCTGCCCGACGCCCCGGCCGACTCCTGGCTGGCCGCTCCGGTCGCCCAGCAGCGCAAGGCCCTGGAGGAGTGGCAGGAGACCTACGCCGTCCACCCGGCCGCCCACCTGGGCCGGGACCCGCGCGGCGGCGACGACCTGACCGCCCTCGCCGTCCCCGCGCCCGGCCCGGCCGCGGGCGCCGCGCCCGCTCCCGCCGAGTGGCCGGTCGAGGACCGGATCGCCGACGACGGCGTCCTGGTGTGGCGCATCCCGCTGCCCGGCGCCCGCCGCGACGAACTCGACCTCGTCCGGCGCGGCGACGAACTGGTGCTCACCGTGGGGGGCTTCCGCCGCATCGTGGCGCTGCCCTCGGCGCTGCGCCGGTGCACCGTGGACGGCGCCGCCCTGCGCGAGGACGAACTGCGCATCCGGTTCGCGCCGGACCCGGCGCTGTGGCCCCGCGACAGGTGAACGGCCGGGCCCCGTTCGGGTAACGTCGGAAGGACGAACCGTAGTCAGGAGCCCGCCATGAGCGAAGAGCGCCCACCGTCCGACGACGCCGCGCGGGACGACGCCGCTCAGGAGCGCACCACCGGTCCCACCAGCACCGGCGGCCCCACCAGCCGCACCGGTCCCACCGGTCCCACCGGTCCCACCGGCCGCGCGGACACCCCCCGGCCCGGCGGGGACGAGGACCCGGAACCGCCCCGGGCCGCCGACGCCGACGCCTGGGCCACCGCCTGCGCCGAGGACCTGGAGGCCGAGCAGGCCCGGCGCCGCGCGCGGTACGGACCGCCCCCCGGCTCCGCCGCCGAGGAGCTGCGCAAGTTCGTCGACACCGTCGCCGACAAGCTGTCCTCCTTCCGCTCCCCGCTGCTCGGCGCCCTCGCCGGACCCGCCGCCGAGCAGCTGGTGCGCCAGGCCGTGCGGCAGGCCAGGGCCGCCGTCGAACCGGTGGTGGAACGCAACCCCGGCGTCTTCGACCACCTCGCCGCGGCCGGCGGCGAACTGCTGGCCGCCTACCGCTCCGCCGTCGAGGCCCAGGAGCACCGCTGGACGTCCGGTGCGTCCGGCGCGGACGATCTCCGCGACGACCGGCCGGGAGACGGCCCGCACGACGGCCGCGAGGACGGTTCACGGGGCGGCCGCGAGGGCGGCGCAGGGGGCGGCCCGCAGGCCGGTCCCAAGGGCTTCGGCGACCGCCGCGACCCCGGCGAGGGCACCGGCGGCGGCGAACGGATCGACGTGGACTGACGGTCCGCTCGGGTACGGTTGGCCGTAGCGGGGCTCGACCGGAACTGAGGGATTCATGGGACTCACCATCGGCGTCGACATCGGCGGCACGAAGATCGCGGCCGGCGTGGTCGACGAGGAAGGCAACATCCTCTCGACCTTCAAGGTGCCGACCCCCACCACACCCGAGGCCATCGTGGACGCCATCGCCTCGGCGGTGGAGGGCGCGCGTGCGGGGCACGAGATCGTCGGCGTCGGCATCGGCGCCGCCGGATACGTCAACCGCCAGCGCTCCACGGTCTACTTCGCGCCCAACATCGACTGGCGCCAGGAGCCGCTGAAGGAGAAGGTCGAGGCGCGCGTCGGCCTCCCGGTCGTCGTGGAGAACGACGCGAACGCCGCGGCCTGGGGCGAGTACAGGTTCGGCGCGGGCAAGGGCCACCGCAACGTCATCTGCATCACCCTCGGCACCGGCCTCGGCGGCGGCATCATCATCGGCAACAAGCTGCGCCGCGGCCACTTCGGCGTGGCCGCCGAGTTCGGCCACATCCGGATGGTCCCGGACGGCCTGCTGTGCGGCTGCGGCTCACAGGGCTGCTGGGAGCAGTACGCCTCCGGCCGCGCCCTCGTCCGGTACGCCAAGCAGCGCGCCAACGCCACCCCCGAGCGTGCCGAGGTGCTGCTCGCCCTCGGCGACGGCACGCCCGACGGCATCGAGGGCAAGCACATCTCCATGGCCGCCCGCCAGGGCTGCCCGGTCGCCGTCGACTCCTACCGCGAGCTGGCCCGCTGGGCCGGTGCGGGCCTGGCCGACCTGGCCTCCCTCTTCGACCCGTCCGCCTTCATCGTCGGCGGCGGCCTGTCCGACGAGGGCGACCTGGTCCTGGACCCGATCCGCAAGTCGTACAAGCGCTGGCTGGTCGGCGGGAACTGGCGCCCGGTCGCCGATGTGATCGCCGCCCAACTCGGCAACAAGGCCGGTCTGGTGGGCGCGGCCGACCTCGCCCGGGAGCCCGACCCGGTCATGTGAACCACCCCGCCGCGCCGTCGCGGCGGCACGCGCCCACCGTCCCCTCCGTCCGGGCCGGTGGGCGCCGTCGTACCGCGCGCCCGGACCGCGCCTCCTGTCGCGCCGGGGCGCCGGAAGGCCCCGGCGGGCCGTCCGTGACCTCGGCGACCTCGGCCGGGAGCCGGACGGGGGCCGGGCACGGGCCGGACACGGGCCGCGCAGGGAACCGCTGTTCGGCAGCGCCCCCGGCCCCGCGTATGTTGATCGTCATGCAGCTGCCCAACTCCCGCACTGAAGCCGACGGTTCCGCCGTCGTCCGCGTCCTGAGCCTCAACATCCGGTCGATGCGGGACGACACCGCCGCCCTCGCCCGGGTGATCAGCGCCTGCGCGCCCGATCTCGTCCTCCTCCAGGAGGCGCCGCGCCTCTTCCGCTGGCGCAAGAAGCTGGCGCGGCTGGCGTCGGCCTCGGACCTGGTGATCCTCACCGGCGGCGGGACGGCCGCCGGTCCGGCCGTTCTGTGCTCCCTGCGGGCCACCGTGGAACGCACCGAGGACGTCCTGCTGCCCCTCACTCCGGGCCTGCACCGGCGGGGCTTCGCCACGGCCGTGGTCCGCTTCGGCGGCGCCCGGCTCGGCGTGCTCGCCTGCCACCTCTCGCTCGACAGGAACGAGCGGTACACGCAGAGCGGCGCGCTCCTGGACCGGCTGGCCGGGATGGGCGTGCGGCACGCCATCGTCGGCGGCGACCTCAACGAGGGCCCCGAGGGACCGGCCTTCCAGCGGCTGACCGGCACCCTCCAGGACGGCTGGGCGACGGCGCCCTGGGGCGGCGAGCACACCTTCCCGGCCCGCGCCCCGCAGCGGCGCATCGACGCACTGCTCGCGACCGAGGGCGTCGAGATCCTCGGCTGCGGGGTGCCGCGGGAGCTGCCGGGGGTGACGGAGGCGGACCTGAGGGCGGCCACCGACCACCTTCCGGTCCTGGCCGCCGTCCGCGTCCCGGCGGACGCCTGACGGAGCCGGGTCCTGGCCGGGCGGTCCGCCCCGGCGGCCCGGACCCGCGCCGGAGTGTCTAGACCACGGCTCCGCGGCCCGGGTCGTCGTCGTCCTCGTCACCCGGGTTCATGCGGGCCACCAGTGTCGCCACGCCGCCGACGAAGCCGCCGATGCCGAGGGTGGTCAGCCACCAGGTCATCTCCCAGCCGAGCAGGACGGCCAGCAGGAGCAGCACGGGGCCGCCGAGCACGCCCAGCCACGCGAACTTCGCGGTGGCGTCCGCCTCGGGCAGCGGCGGCGGCTCCGGCGGGACGAAGTGGCCCTCGTCGTCCGGGCCGAGGTCGTCGTCGGACGGCTCGCGCGGCGCGTAGTCGCGCGGTCCCGGCCCGGCGAGGCCCGGCGCGAAGGAGACGGAGCTGCCCAGCGGCTTGGCCGGGCGGTTCTCGCCGCCTCCGGTGTCGCCCGCGCCTCCGGTGCCGTCGCCGCTGTCGCCGTCACCGGTGCCGTTCTCGTCCGGGGGTTCCGGCAGCAGCAGGTCCTCGATGGGCTTGAAGGGCTTGGCGCCCGGCGGGTCCGGCGGCTCCTCGCCGTACCCGGCGACGATCGCCGCCCAGACGGCGTCCTCGTCGAGCGCCGCCGCCTCCTTGCCGGAACCGGACCCTCCTGGCCCTGCTGACCCACCGGCTCCACCGGCATCGCCCGTACCGGCGGAACCACCGGTGTCGCCCGGCCCACCGGCCCCTTCGGCGCCGCCCGTCACATCAGCGACCTCCGCGAGGTCCGCCGACGCCACCGGCTCCACGGGCTTGACCGGTTCCGCGGGCTTGACGGGGTCCACGGACCGTACGGGATCCACGGACTTGACGGGATCCACGGACTTGACGGGGTCCACGGGCCGTACGGGCCGCGCGGCGCCCGCCGGGTCCACCGGCTGCGCGGGAGCGGCCGGCGGCGGTGCGGGCTCGACCGGCTCACGGTTCTCCCGGCCTTCGCGGTCGGAGTCGTGCTCAGCCACCTGCGGCCGTCCCTTCCTTGCCGACACTGGGTGCGATCCGGCCGATGAAGGCGAGGCTCTCCTCGAAGATCCGGTCCGCGTCGTGGTCCAACGTCGCGACGTGGTAGCTCTGTTCCAGCAGGATCTCCGTGACGTCCACCGAGGAGATGCGGCCGAGGATCCGGGCCGAGTCGGCGGGCGGCACCACATGGTCCTGCGGGCTGCGCAGGAGCAGCAGCGGCTGGGTGACCTGCGGCAGCTCGCCGTCGACCAGCCGGAAGAAGGTCCGCAGCGAGTGCGCGCTGTGCAGCGGCACCCGGTCGTAACCCAGTTCGGCGCTGTCCTCCCTCGCGATGTCGCTGGCGATCCCCTTGGTCGTCCGCACCAGGTGCCGGGCCACCGGCAGCGCGTACGCGGACAGGCCGTGCACCTTGTTGGCCGGGTTGACGACCACGACACCGGAGACCGCGTCCCCGTGCTTCGCCGCGAGCCGCAGCGCCAGGGCGCCGCCCATCGACAGACCGGCCACGAACACCTGTGCGCATCGCTCGCCGAGCACGCGCAGCTCGCGGTCCACCTCCGCGTACCAGTCCTGCCAGCCGGTGACCTGCATGTCCTGCCAGCGGGTGCCGTGGCCCGGCAGCAGCGGGAGCGAGACCGTCAGGCCGTGCCCGGACAGGTACTCGGCCCAGGGGCGCAGCGACTGGGGGGAACCGGTGAAGCCGTGGCAGAGGAGGACGCCGACCTCGCCGCCCTCGTGGCGGAACGGCTCGGCTCCGGGGAGGACCGGCACGTCGGTCTCCTGTTCGTGGAGTGGGCTGGGCACGTCGATGGCAGGTACTTCACCGTACGCGACGGCACTGACACCGACCAGGGCCGTAGGCGCCTTCCGTGCCGCTCCGGGTTATGGTCTGAGCGACACACACGGGAGGCAGTCGGTTGTTCTACGGCACGATGAAGGTCGCCATCGGGGGGCCGCTGAAGCTCGCCTTCAGGCCCTGGGTGGAGGGACTGGAGAACATTCCGGCCGCGGGTGCGGCCATCCTGGCCAGCAACCACCTCTCGTTCTCGGACTCGTTCTTCCTGCCCGCGGTGCTCGACCGCAAGGTCACGTTCATCGCCAAGGCCGAGTACTTCACGACGCCCGGGGTGAAGGGCCGGCTGACCGCCGCGTTCTTCAAGGGCGTCGGCCAGCTCCCCGTGGACCGCTCGGGCGCGCGCGGCGCGGGCGAGGCCGCGGTGAAGAGCGGCATAGAGGTGCTGGAGCGCGGCGAGCTGTTCGGCATCTACCCCGAGGGCACCCGCTCGCCCGACGGGCGCCTCTACCGCGGCAAGCCGGGCGGCCTGGCCCGGGTGGCGCTGGCCACCGGGGCGCCGGTGATCCCGGTCGCGATGATCGACACCGAGAAGATCCAGCCGCCCGGCAAGGTGGTCCCCAAGCTGATGCGTCCGGGCATCCGGATCGGCAAGGCGCTCGACTTCAGCCGCTACCAGGGCATGGAGGGCGACCGCTTCGTCCTGCGCGCGGTGACCGACGAGGTCATGTACGAGATCATGAAGCTCTCCGGCCAGGAGTACGTCGACATCTACGCGACCGCCGCCAAGCGGCAGATCACCGAGGCGGCGAAGGCCGAGAAGGAGGCGGAGAAGGCCACGAAGGCCGCCCTCGCCCAGGCCGCCAAGGAGCAGAAGGAACAGCAGGAGCAGGCGGGGCAGTCCGGGCAGCGGGAACAGCAGGAGCAGTAGCCGCCCCGCGCGGCAGGGGGCGGACGGGGACAGGGGGACCGGGGGAGATGGCCCGACGCGTGCGCGTCATGAGGATGTCGGTCGAGCAGCCGCTGTGGCGCGCGCTCGCCGGCTACCGGGTGCTCACCCTCTTCTACGCGGTCGGGCTGTTCGCCACCGCCTACGCCCGCTTCCCGCACCCCTGGGTGGCCATCGCGTACTACGGCGTGCTGTTCGTCTGGACCCTGGGCACCCTGCCCCGGGTGGCGAGCGCCGCGAACTGCACCAAGCGCTTCCTCGCCGCCGACCTGACGCTCGCGGTGGGCGGCATCCTGCTCACCCCGCTCGCCGACGCCCACACGCGGATCGCGCACGGCGGGCCCACCCTGCCGTCGATATGGACCGCCGGTTCCGTCCTCGCCTTCGCCCTCAAGGGCGGCTGGCGCTGGGCCGCCGTCGCCTCCACCGCGGTCGCCGTGGCCAACCTGGTCGAGCGCGGCAACCCGGCCCGCGACACCGTGCACAACGTGATGCTGGTCTGGGTCGCCTCCATCGCCATCGGCTACGTCGTCGAGGTGGCCCGCGCCTCCGAACGCACCCTGGCCCGCGCCCTGGAGATCGAGGCGGCGACCCGGGAGCGCGAGCGGCTGGCCCGCGACATCCACGACAGCGTGCTCCAGGTGCTGGCGATGGTGCAGCGGCGCGGCGCGGTCATCGGCGGCGAGGCGGCGGAGCTGGGCCGGCTGGCGGGCGAGCAGGAGGTGGCGCTGCGCACCCTGGTCTCGGGCGGGCTCAACCCCGTCTCCCGGGTCTGTGAGGACGCGGCCGACGGCGCGGTGGTCCGGATCGTCGACGAGCCGGTCCCGGAGAGCGCCGACGAGCCCCTCGACCTGCGCGCGCTGCTCGCCCCCTACGCCGGTTCCCGGGTCGCGCTGGCCGAGCCGGGCGCCCCGGTGCCGCTGCCCGCGGCGGCGGCCCGCGAGGTGGCCGCGGCGGTCGGCGCCGCGCTGGACAACGTCCGCCGCCACGCGGGCGAGGACGCGCGGGCCTGGATCCTGCTGGAGGACGAGCCGGACACCGTGCTGGTGACGGTGCGCGACGACGGTCCGGGCATCCCCGAGGGGCGGCTCGCCCAGGCCGAGGGCGAGGGCCGGCTCGGGGTGGCCCAGTCGATCCGGGGCCGGCTGCGCGACATCGGCGGCACCGCCGAACTGATCTCCGTGCCCGGCCAGGGCACGGAGGTCGAGCTGTCCGTCCCCAGGGCGGCGGTCCGCCCGAGCGACACCAGGAGCACCCGCCGTACCAGGAGCACCAAGAGCATCACGAGCCCCGAAGACATCAAGAGCACCACGAGCACGAAGAGCGTCAGCAGCACCACGACGGGGAGGGCGGAGAGCCGATGACGGCGACGAGCGGACGGCAGGGCCCGGTCAGGGTCATGGTGGTCGACGACCACCCGATGTGGCGGGACGCCGTCGCCCGCGATCTGGCCGAGGCCGGCTTCGACGTGGTCGCCACCGCGGGCGACGGCGAGCAGGCGGTGCGCCGCGCCAGGGCGGCCGCGCCCGACGTGCTCGTCCTCGACCTCAACCTGCCCGCCAAGCCCGGTGTCCAGGTCTGCAAGGAACTCGTCGCGGACAACCCGGCGTTGCGGGTGCTGGTGCTCTCCGCGAGCGGTGAGCACGCCGATGTGCTGGAGGCCGTGAAGTCGGGGGCGACCGGCTATCTGCTGAAGTCGGCCTCGACGGAGGAGCTGCTGGACGCCGTGCGCCGCACCGCCGTCGGCGACCCGGTGTTCACGCCCGGCCTGGCCGGTCTGGTCCTCGGGGAGTACCGCCGCCTCGCCGCCGAGCCCCAGCCGGGGGACACCGCCACGGACGGCGAGCCGAAGACCCCCCGGCTCACCGACCGCGAGACGGAGGTGCTGCGCCTGGTCGCCAAGGGCCTGAGCTACAAGCAGATCGCCGAGCGCCTGGTCATCTCGCACCGCACCGTCCAGAACCATGTGCAGAACACCCTGGGCAAGCTCCAGCTGCACAACCGGGTGGAGCTCGTCCGGTACGCCATCGAACGCGGCCTCGACGGCGAGTAGGCGGGAAGGGCCGTCCGGCGAGCGGGCGAGCCGGAGGAACGGCTGAGGCGCGGGCGCGGACGGCCCGGTCAATCCGCGGCCCGCGCGCGTCCACTCGTCCGAGTGGATTTGCTCTGATCAACTGCCGGACATTCCACCGGAATTGACTTTTCCGCCCATGTCGGAGTGACGTGGGTCACCATTACCGTGCCCTTCACCAGGCAACCGTGGCGAAGGGACATTTCCATGCGCGTCGGAGTACTGACCGGTGGCGGCGACTGCCCCGGGCTCAACGCCGTCATCCGGGGGATCGTCCGCAAGGGCGTCCAGGAGTACGGCTACGACTTCGTCGGCTTCCGGGACGGCTGGCGCGGTCCGCTGGAGAACGACACCGTCCGCCTCGACATCCCCGCCGTACGCGGCATCCTGCCCCGCGGCGGCACCATCCTCGGCTCCTCGCGCACCAACCCCCTCAAGCAGGAGGACGGCATCCGCCGGATCAAGGACAACCTCGCCAAGCAGGAGGTCGAGGCGCTCATCGCGATCGGCGGCGAGGACACCCTCGGCGTGGCCGCCCGGCTCAGCGACGAGTACGGCGTGCCCTGCGTCGGCGTGCCCAAGACCATCGACAACGACCTGTCCGCCACCGACTACACCTTCGGCTTCGACACCGCGGTCGGCATCGCCACCGAGGCCATCGACCGCCTGCACACCACCGCCGAGTCCCATATGCGGGTCCTGGTCTGCGAGGTGATGGGCCGGCACGCCGGCTGGATCGCCCTGCACTCGGGCCTCGCCGGTGGCGCCAACGTCATCCTCCTGCCCGAGCAGCGCTTCGACGTCGACCAGGTGTGCGCGTGGGTCACCTCCCGCTTCCGCGCCTCGTACGCCCCGATCGTGGTCGTCGCCGAGGGCGCCATGCCCAAGGACGGCGAACTGGTCCTCAAGGACGGGTCGCTGGACTCCTTCGGGCATGTGCGGCTCTCCGGCGTCGGCGAGTGGCTGGCCAAGGAGATCGAGCGGCGCACCGGCAAGGAGGCGCGGACCACCGTCCTCGGGCACATCCAGCGCGGCGGCACGCCCAGCGCCTTCGACCGCTGGCTGGCCACCCGCTTCGGGCTGCACGCCGTCGACTGCGTCCACGACGGCGACTTCGGCAAGATGGTCGCCCTGCGCGGCACCGACATCGTCCGCGTCCCGATCGCCGAGGCCACCGCCAAGCTGAAGACGGTCGACCCGGCGCTGTACGCGGAGGCGGGCGTCTTCTTCGGCTGACCGCGCCGACCGGTCGCGGGGCAGGGCCCCGCGCCGGTCGGGCCGGTCGCGCCGGGGGGAGGGGCCGGATGTCCGCGCACACCCGTATATTCGGCCCATACCCCACCGAACGGGAGGCACCGTGGAGATCCTGGCCTTCGGCGTGCAGGCCGACGAGAAGCCCCTGATCGAACACGCCTTCCGGGACCACCACGAGGTCCGCTGCCTGGACGTCTTCCTCACCGAGGACACCGCCCCCATCGCCGCCGGTTACGAGATCGTCTCCACCAGCGTCAACGCCGAGCTCGGCGGCCGGGTCCTGGAGACCCTCGCGGCCGGCGGCACCCGGCTGGTCGCCCAGCGCTCCACCGGCTTCAACAACATCGACCTGCACGTCGCCGAACGCCTCGGCATGACGGTCGCCCGGGTCTCGTACTACTCGCCCCACGCGGTCGCCGAGTTCGCCTGGACGCTCGCCCTCGCGGTCAACCGGCGCATCGTGCGGGCCGCCACCCGCACCCGCGACTTCGACTTCCGGCTCGACGGGCTGATGGGCCGCGACCTGCACGGCCGCACCGCCGGAGTGATCGGCACCGGCAAGATCGGCGAGGCGTTCACCCGCATCGCCCACGGCTTCGGCATGCGCCTGCTCGGCTGGGACGTCGCCGAGAACCCGGCCTGCATGGAGCTCGGCATGAAGTACGTCCACAAGGACCAGCTCCTCGCCGAGTCCGACCTCGTCTCCCTGCACGTCCCGCTGATGCCGCAGACCCAGCACCTGATCGACGCGGCCGCCCTCAAGGCGATGAAGGACGACGCGATCCTGGTCAACTCCAGCCGCGGCGGCCTGATCGACACCGAGGCCCTCGTCGCCGAACTGCGCGAGGGCCGTTTCACCGGCGTCGGCCTGGACGTCTACGAGTCCGAGGCGGGCCTGTTCTTCCTCGACCGCTCCCTGGAGGCCATCGAGGACGACACCCTGGCCCGCCTGGTCACCTTCCCCAACGTCCTGGTCACGTCCCACCAGGCGTACTACACCGAGGACGCGCTGCGGCAGATCGTCGACGCCACCGTGCGCAACGTCCTCGACTACCGGGCGGGCCGCCGCTCGGAGAACGTCCTGGTCCCGCACAGCTGACCCATCAGCCCGGTCACGATCGCGGCGCCGTTCAGCGTCAGCACCGACTCCGGGTGGAACTGCACGCCCGCGAAGCCCGGCCCGCGCAGCGCGTGCACCTCGCCGCCCGCGCCGCGGCTCACCTCCACGCCGTGCGCGGCCAGCTCGGCGCGGGCCTCGTCGTCGCAGCGCGCCGTGAAGCTGTTGTAGAAGCCGACGGTCTCCGGGCGCCCGAACAGGTCGACCGTCGTCTGCGCCCCCTGGTACGGCACCTCCTTGCGGACGATGTCCAGGCCCAGTTCGGCCGCGATCAGCTCGTGCCCCAGGCAGACGCCGAGCACCCCGTGCCGGTGCCCGGCCAGCACCTCGGCGGTCAGCGCGCGCAGCAGCCGCATCTTGGGGTCGGCCGGGTCGCACGGGTCGCCGGGGCCGGGTCCGAGCACCAGCGGCCCCTCGTGCGCGCGGACGGCCGCGCGCAGCCCGGCCTCGTCGTAGCGGCGCACGGTGACGTCCAGACCGCAGGAGCGCAGCACATGGGCGAGCATCGCGGTGAAGGTGTCCTCGCCGTCCACCACCAGGGCGTGCCCCGCCAGGGCCTGCGACCGCTCCTGCATCCGCAGCCAGAACGGTGCCAGCGAGGCCCGCCGCCCGTCCAGCGCGGCCCGCACCCGTGGATCCTCCGCCAGCCGGGGCAGCTCCCGCTCCCCGCCCGGTGCGCCGGGGCGCACGCCCAGCGCGGCCAGGACGCCCGCCGCCTTCGCGTGTGTCTCCGCGACCTCGCCCGCCGGGTCCGAGCCGCGCACCAGGGTGGCGCCCACCGGCACGCGCAGCCGTCCGTCCGCGTCGATGTCGGCGGTCCGGATCAGGATGGGGGAGTCCAGCGTCTGGGCGCCGCCCGCGTCCCGCCCGAGCAGCGCCAGCGCGCCCGCGTAGTAGCCGCGCCCGCCGGACTCGTGCCGTTCGATGACCCGGCAGGCGTTCTGCACCGGCGACCCGGTGACGGTCGCCGCGAACAGCGTGTGGCGCAGCACCTCGCGCACGTCCAGCGAGGACCGCCCGCGCAGCTCGTACTCGGTGTGCGCGAGGTGCGCCATCTCCTTCAGCCGGGGCCCGACCACCACTCCGCCCATGTCGCCGACCGTGCACATCATCTTCAGTTCCTCGTCGACGACCATCGACAGCTCCTCGATCTCCTTGCCGTCGGCGAGGAAGCCGAGCAGGTGCTCGGGGGTCGGCCCGGTGGCGGGGTAGCGGTAGGTGCCGCTGATCGGGTTCATCACGACCGTGCCGCCGGACATGCGCACATGCGCCTCGGGGCTCGCGCCCACCAGCGTCCGCCCGCCCGGCCCGTCCCCGGTGTGCACGACGAACGTCCAGTACGCGCCCCGCTCGCCCGCCAGCAGCCGCCGGAACAGCGCGAGCGCGTCGGCCCGCCCGAAGCCGGGGATCTCGCCCCGGTAGGTCCGCCGGATGACGAAGTTGGCGCCCTCGCCGGTGCCGATCTCCTCCTCCAGCACCCGCCCGACGATCCGCGCGTACTCCTCGTCGTCCACGTCGAAGCCGCCGCCCGTGACCCGCACCGCGTGCTCGGGCAGCCGCGCCAGGGCGTCGGCCAGCGGGACGGTGTACGACTCCTCGGGCGTGAGGACCGCCAGCGGGGTGCCGTCGTCGCGGACGTCGAAGCCGCGCTCGCGGATCTGCCGGAACGGCACCAGGGCCAGCCCCTCGTCGGGCAGGTCGGCGAGCCGTTCGCAGGTGGTCACCGGGCCGGTCAGCACCTCGACCAGGTCGTGGTCGTGTCCCGGCGTGCGGCGCCGGAGCAGGGCGAAGGGGCGGGAGTCGTGCAGCAGCCTGGCCAGGTCCATGGGGTCGGTTCCTCTTCCCTCGGTGGTGCGTCGGTGTCGGGGAGGAACGGCCGGGCTCCGCAAACGCCGAAGGCCGCCCCTCGGGCGGCCTTCGCGAAGTCTGGGATACGCGCAGTCAGCGGGCCGCCGGAGAAGCGGTCCACCACCAGTTCTGGATCTGGGTCGGGTGCGCGAACATGCCCGCACCCTATCCCATCCGCGCGGGCCGCCGGATCGCCCGGACGCACCACACCCGGTTTCCGCCGGGTCGGGGCGGTGGAAGGAGGGCGGGCGTCCCCACCCGCCCGGCACCAGGAGCACACCATCGCCACGCCACGCCCGCGCCGCCACCGCGCCGCGCGCCTCCCGAGAGCACTGGCCGTGCCGGCCGCGCTGGCCGTACCGGCGCTCTGCGCGGCCCTGGCCGTCGGCCGGCCCGCCGCCGCCCTCCCCGACGCGTCCGGCACCGACGCGTCCCCGGCCGCGTCCCGGAGCGTGCCGCCGACCGCGTACCGGACCGTCGCCTACCGCGGCCACACCTTCACCGTCCCCGCCGACTGGCAGGTCGTCGACCTCACCGCCGACCCGGCGGCCTGCGTCCGTTTCGACCGGCACGCCGTCTACCTGGGCACCCCGGGCGAGCAGCAGGACTGCCCGGCCCGCGCCACCGGCCGCACCGAGTCCCTGTGGGTGCGGCCCGCCACCGCCGAACGGGCCGCCGTCACCGAGAACCGCACCGCCCGCCTCTTCCACGCCACGGCGTCGGCCGAGGGAATCGCCGTCACCGCCCCCTACCGCGAGGACCGCGCGGTGGTCCAGGAGGTGCTGCGCAGCGCGGGACTCCCGGTGTCGGCGGCCCGCACCGGGCCGGGGGACGGCAGCGCGCAGTCCGTCCCGGCGCTGCCCGCCGACGCCACCGTGTACCGCGGCCGGGGCTTCGACACCTGTGCCGCGCCGGGCCAGAAGGCCATGGACGCCTGGCGGGCCGCCTCGCCCTACGGCGCCGTCGGCGTCTACATCGGCGGCGTCAACCGCGCCTGCGCCCAGCCGAACCTCACCGACACCTGGGTGCGGACGCAGTACACCAGCGGCTGGCGCCTGCTCCCGCTCTACGTCGGCCCGCAGCCCTCCGCCGGTGCCGGGAGCTGTGCGGACGACTGCGCCGCCATCACCGACCCGGCGCCCCAGGGCCGGGCCGCCGCCGAGGACGCGGTGGTCCAGGCGGGCGCCCTCGGCCTCGGTCCCGGCGCGGTGCTCTACAACGACCTGGAGCAGTACACGCCCGGCGCGGCCCTCACCGCGCGGGTGCTCGGCTATCTGGAGGCGTGGACCCTGCGGCTGCACGAGCTGGGCTACCGCTCGGGCGCGTACGGCAGCGTCTCCTCGCTCGTCGCCGACCTGGTCGGCAACGCGGCGCGGACCACCCTGCCGGACGTGATCCACTTCGCGCGCTGGAACGACGAGGCCGTCACCACCGACGCCGCCCTCCCGGCCGGTCTGTGGAGCCAGGGGCAGCGCGTCCACCAGTACGCGGGCGACCGCGCCGAGACGTACGGGGGCACGCGGATCAGCGTCGACCGGGACCAGCTGGACGTCGGCGCGGGCACCTGACGGGGGCGGCTTCGGAAGTGTCCGCAAACAAGCGGTGTCCGTCTCACTTGATGAGCAGATGAAGGGACCCGCTCAGTGACCCCTTAGGGTTTGTGGTGTGACCGTGAACGCTAAGACCAGCACGAGTGCTGGCAACACCTGGCGAGACCTGCCCGCGGCGCAGCAGCCCGAGTACCCCGACACCGAGGCTCTGCGCGCAGTGATCGCGGACCTCGAGTCGTATCCACCGCTCGTCTTCGCGGGCGAGTGTGACCAGCTGCGCGCCCGGATGGCGGCCGTCGCCAGGGGAGAGGCGTTCCTCCTCCAGGGCGGCGACTGCGCGGAGTCGTTCGACGCGGTGTCCGCCGACGACATCAGGGCCAAGCTCAAGACCCTGCTCCAGATGGGCGCCGTGCTCACCTACGCCGCCTCGGTGCCGGTCGTCAAGGTCGGCCGGATCGCGGGGCAGTACTCCAAGCCGCGTTCCAAGCCGACCGAGACCCGCGACGGGGTCACCCTGCCGACCTACCGCGGCGACTCCGTCAACGGCTTCGAGTTCACCGAGGCCGCCCGGATCCCGGACCCGGAGCGGCTGAAGCGGATGTACCACGCCTCGTCCTCCACGCTGAACCTGGTGCGCGCCTTCACCACCGGCGGCTACGCCGACCTGCGCCAGGTGCACGCCTGGAACCAGGACTTCGTGAAGTCCTCCCCGTCCGGCCAGCGCTACGAGCAGCTCGCCCGCGAGATCGACAACGCGCTCAACTTCATGCGGGCCTGCGGCACCGACCCGGCCGAGTTCCAGACGGTCGAGTTCTACTCCTCCCACGAGGCGCTGCTGCTCGACTACGAGTCGGCGCTCACCCGCACGGACTCGCGCACCGGCCAGCTCTACGACGTCTCCGGGCACATGGTCTGGATCGGGGAGCGCACCCGGCAGCTCGACCACGCGCACATCGAGTTCGCCTCGAAGATCCGCAACCCGATCGGCATCAAGCTCGGCCCGACCACCACGGCCGAGGAGGCGTTGCAGTACATCGAGCGCCTGGACCCGGACCGCGAGCCGGGCCGGCTGACCTTCATCGTGCGCATGGGCGCCGACAAGGTCCGCGACAAGCTGCCCGAGCTGGTGGAGAAGGTCACCGCCTCGGGTGCGACCGTGGCCTGGGTGACCGACCCGATGCACGGCAACACCTTCGAGGCCGCCTCCGGGCACAAGACCCGCCGCTTCGACGACGTGCTCGACGAGGTCAAGGGCTTCTTCGAGGTGCACAAGGAGCTGGGCACCCACCCGGGCGGCATCCATGTGGAGCTGACCGGCGACGACGTCACCGAGTGCGTGGGCGGCGGCGACGAGATCTTCGTCGACGACCTGCACCAGCGCTACGAGACGGCCTGCGACCCGCGGCTCAACCGCAGCCAGTCGCTGGACCTGGCCTTCCTGGTCGCGGAGATGTACCGGGACCAGTGAGCCGTCCGCCGGGCACCGGCTGACGAGTGGGGCGCGGATCACACACGGTCCGCGCCCCCCTCTCTTTCTCGCGTCCGGTACGACGGGTAAGGTTAGGTTTGCCTCACCGAGAAGTCGGGACGGCGCCACTGATCGATCCCGGCGGGAGGTGAGCCGCGCGTGTACGTCTGTAGTTGCTTCGGCATCACCGAGCAGCAGGTCCAGCAGCACGCGGAGAGCGGTGCCTGCACCCCCCGCCAGATCGCCTCGGCCTGCAAGGCGGGCACCGACTGCGGCGGCTGCGTCCGCCGCATCCAGGCCCTGCTCGGCCGGGGCGCCTGCCCGCGGCGCGAGCTGATCGAGCGGCGCGCCCCGGCGTTCGCGCGGCTCGCCGCCGAGGACGACGCGGGCGCCGCCCGCAGGGAACTGGGCGACGCCGCGTAGGGTCCGTCCGGCCGGGGCCGGGTGCCTCAGTGGGTGGAGAACCCGCTGGTGCCGGGGCCCGAGGAGTCCGGCTGGCTCTGCTCGATCACGGTCGAGAGGTACAGCGCCTCGCCCAGCTTGTCGACCAGCTCCAGCTGGGTGTCCAGGTAGTCGATGTGGTGCTCCTCGTCGGCGAGGATCGCCTCGAAGACATTGGCCGACGTGATGTCGCCCTTGTCGCGCATGACGTCCACGCCCCGGCGCAGCCGGTCGATGGCCTCGACCTCGATCTGCCGGTCGGCCCGGAACATCTCGGTCACCGTCTGCCCGACTGACACATGGAAGAGCCGCTGGTAGTTCGGCAGGCCGTCCAGCAGCAGGATGCGGTCGGTGAGGATCTCCGCGTGCCGCATCTCGTCGAAGGACTCGGCCCGGGTGTACTCGGCGAGCTTCGACCACCCCTTGTGATCCTGGAGCTTGGCGTGCAGGAAGTACTGGTTGATCGCGGTCAGCTCGGCGGTGAGCTGCTCGTTGAGCAGTTCGATGACCTCGGGGTCGCCTTGCATGCGGGGCACTCCTTCTGTGCTGGTACGGGCCGTCACGGGCCGATAGCGCCGCATGATTCCATCGGCTCCCACATCAGTCCAGTAAGTGCACACTTAGTATGAGTTGCCCGAATTGGTCCGGGGCTGGTCCTGCGCACCCCGCCCCGTCTGTCAGGATGGAGGCATGGGTCAGCCGGTGGAACGCGCGTCCGGGGAGGCGTCGGGAGCAGCGCAGGGAGCAGCGGTACAGCCGGAGCTTCCGCCGGGCCAGCGGCTCCAGCGGGGCTGGCCGGTCACCCACTACGGTCCGGTGCCCAAGTTCCGGCCCGAGCGCTGGGAATTCAGGGTCTTCGGCGCCACCGCCGACGGCGAGAAGCACTGCTGGACCCATGAGGAGTTCACGGCGTTGCCGTACGCCACCGTGGTCGCCGATCTGCACTGCGTCACCAAGTTCAGCATGCTCGGCGCCGAGTGGGGCGGCATCCCCGCGCGCACGATCCTGGACATCGCCCCGCCCGCGCCCGACGTCACCCATGTCATGGTCTGGGCCGAGTACGGCTTCAGCTCCAACCTGCGCCTGACGGACTTCGCCGCGGACCGGACCCTGTTCGCCACCCACAAGGACGGCGAACTGCTCACCGCCGAGCACGGCTTCCCGCTGCGCCTGGTCGTCCCCCACCTGTACGCCTGGAAGGGCCCCAAATGGGTCCGCGGCGTGGAGTACATGACCGCCGACCGCCGGGGCTTCTGGGAGGAGCGCGGCTACCACAACATCGGCGACCCCTGGCAGGAGCAGCGCTACTCCTACCAGGAGGGGCCCGGGGACGGCCCCGGGCTGTGAGGCTCCGGCTCAGCCGTCCCTGAGCCGCTTCAGCCGGGCCACGTCCGCCGCGTGCCCCTCCTTGCCGCCGGGCGTCTCGATCACCAGCGGCACACCCGCGGTGGCGGGATGCGCCATCAGGGCCCGGAACGGGTCCTCGCCGATATGGCCGGAGCCGATGTTCTCGTGCCGGTCCTTGTGGGCGCCCACCACGTCCTTGGAGTCATTGGCGTGGATCAGTTTCAGCCGGCCCTCGCCGACCGTCTCCACCAGCAGGTCCAGGGTCTGGCGCATGCCGTCCGGGCCGGTCAGGTCGTGGCCCGCGGCGAAGATGTGGCAGGTGTCCAGGCACACGCCCAGCATCGGATGGGCGTCCAGCGCCTCGAAGTACGGCCCGAAGTCCCAGGTGCGCGAGCACAGCGACGCGCCCTGCCCGGCGGTCGACTCCAGGAGCAGACACGGGTCGTCGTCGTGGGTCAGCTCGTCCAGCAGCGGCAGCATGTGCTCCCGTACCTGCTTCAGCGCCACCGCCCGGTCCCGGCCGCCGGTCGCGCTGCCGGTGTGCACGACGACGCCGAGCGCGCCGATCCGCCGGGCGCGCCGCAGCGAGTGCCGCAGCGAGGTGACGGAGCGCTCCACGGTCGCCTCGGTGTGCGAGCCGAAGTTGATCAGATACGGGGCGTGCACATAGGCCGGGACGGACTGCTCGGCGCAGGCCGCGCGGAACGCCTCGTCCTGGCGCGGGTCGCCGGTGGGCGTGGCCCAGCCGCGCGGATTGGCGACGAAGACCTGCACGGTCTCGGCCTCCAGCTCACGGGCGTAGGACAGGCCCACGGAGTGGAGCCCGCCGGCCACGGGGACATGGCCGCCGACCGGATTGCGCACGGCGCCGGACAGGCCCGGGACCGGGGCCGCGGCGGACGGGGAGGGGGCGGGGGACTGCTGACTGCTCACCTGTTCAGGGTGTCATGCGGGCCGGGGCCACCGGCCGTCGGCCGTGGTGATCCCCGTCTCCTCCGCCCGCTCCTGCCGTGCCCTGCGGGCACCCCGGCGGGATCACCTGATGGTGATCTTTATCGTCGAGCCCTTCGGCGCCTGCTCGCCGCCCGCCACCGACTGCTTCTTGACGGTGTCGCCGAACAGGCCGAGCAGCCCGCGGTCCTCGGAGACCTTGAAACCGGCGTCCTCCAGCGCCTTGTGCGCGTCGTCGACGCTGTCGCCCGTCACATCCGGGACCGTGATCATCTCCGGGCCCTTGGACAGGGTCAGCGTGACCGTGTCGCCCTCGGCCGCCTGGCCGTCGGCCGCCGGGCTCTGCCGGGCGACCTGCCCCTTGTCGTACTCGGAGTTGACCTGCTCGGAGGCGATCGTCACCTTCAGACCCGCCTCCTCCAGCTCGGACTGCGCCTGGTCCAGGTCGTCGCCCGTGACGTCCGGCACGTCCACCGGGCTGCCCTTGCTGACGGTGAGCGCGATCGCCGAGCCCGCGTGCCGCTCGGTGCCCGAGGCGGGGTCCGTGCCGATCACCGAGCCCTTGGCGACGTCCTCGCTGAACGCGCGGCGCACCATGCCCGGCTCCAGACCGGCCTTCTTCAGCAGGCGCTGGGCCGCGTCCAGCGGGCGGCCCTTCAGATCCGGCACCTTCACGGTCTCCGGGCCGTCGGAGACGGTGAGCGTCACCGAGTCGTTGCTGCGGATCCGGGCGCCCGCCGCCGGGTCGGTGCTGATGACGGTGCCGCGCTTCACGGTGTCGCTGTAGGCGTGCCTGACGTCCTTGACGTCCAGACCGGCCGCGTCGAGCCGCTTCCTGGCCTGTGCCTCGGTCTTCGCCAGCAGCGGCGGCACCTTCGTGAACTGGCCGGAGTTGATGTACCAGACGCCGCCGCCGACACCGAGGACCAGCAGGACGGCGACGACCACGGTCAGCACCATCCGCTTCGGCCGCCGGGCGGACCGCCGGGGTGCCAGGGCCGCGGACGCCTCGAAGCGGCTGGTGCGGTGCAGCGGGTCCCCGCCGCCCGCACCGGCCGGGTCCGGCGTGTCCTCGTTCACCGGCAGCGGCCGCGGCACCGTCAGCGCGCGCGGGATCACGCTCGTACGGTCCTCGCCGTTGTCGTGCTCCGCGGTGCGGGCCCGCGGCGGCAGGGCGTCGAGCTGCTGCGCGGAGAGCGCGGCACGGGCCTCGCGGACCCGCGCCAGCAGCGCCACCGCGTCGTGCGGCCGGACGTCGGCGGTGCGCGCGGTGGCCGCCGCGACCAGCTCGTCCAGCGTGTGCGGCAGGCCGGGCACCGCGGCGGACGGGGCCGGCACGTCCTCGTGCAGATGCTGGTACAGCACCTGGGCCGGGCTGTCGCCCTGGTGGGGCTTGCCGCCGGTCAGCATCTCGTAGAGCACCACACCGCACGCGTACACGTCGACCCGGGTGTCGGCGGTGCCCTGCTCTATCTGCTCGGGGGCCAGGTAGGAGACGGTGCCGAGGACGGCGCCGGTGGTGCTGGTGACCGAGTCCACCGCGCGGACCAGCCCGAAGTCGGCGACCTTGACCCGGCCGTCGTCCCCTATCAGCACGTTCTCCGGCTTCATGTCGCGGTGCACGAACCCGGCGCGGTGCGCCGCGCCGAGCGCCGCGAGCACCGGCTCCAGGATGTCCAGCGCGGCCCGCGGCTGGAGCGCCCCACGCTCGCGCAGCACGTCGCGCAGCGTGCACCCGGCGACGTACTCCATGGCCAGGTAGACGTACGACCCGTCGGTGCCCTGGTCGAAGACCTGCACCACGTTCGGGTGGTCCAGGCGGGCCACCGACTTGGCCTCCCGGATGAACCGCTCCACGAAGGAACCGTCGACCGCGAGCGCCGGGTGCATCACCTTGAGCGCGAGGACGCGGTCCAGGCGGGTGTCCAGGGCCCGGTAGACCGTGGCCATCCCGCCGACGGCGATCCGCGCGTCGACGCGATAGCGGCCGTCGAGCACCTGCCCGACGAGAGGGTCCTGAAGGGTCGTATCCACGCACGTGAGTCTACGAGCCGCCACCGACACGCTCACCGCCCCGCGGGCCCCGGCGGCGGGACTGCGACCGAGCTGTGACGCTTCCCACGCGCGCGGGGCCTGTGACGGGCCTAGAACGCGGGCCGTTCCGGGTCCAGGTCGGCCAGGCCCTGCTCCGGGGACGACGCCCGCGCGAAGTGGCGCTTGGGGATGCGGCCCGCCAGCCGGGCCAGCCGCCCGGCCGTCACCGCGTGCCGCATCGCCTCCGCCATCACCGCGGGCTCCTGCGCCCGCGTCACCGCCGAGGCGAGCATCACGGCGTCGCACCCCAGCTCCATGGCCAGCGCCACGTCGGAGGCCGTACCGGCGCCCGCGTCCAGGATCACCGGCACGCGCGCGTGCTCCACGATCAGCTCGAAGTTGTGCGGATTGCGGATGCCGAGGCCGGAGCCGATCGGCGAGCCCAGCGGCATGACCGCGGCACAGCCCACGTCCTGGAGCCTGCGGGCGAGCACCGGGTCGTCGTTGGTGTACGGCAGCACCGTGAAGCCGTCGTCGACCAGCGTCTCCGCCGCGTCCAGCAGCTCGATCGGGTCCGGCAGCAGGGTGCGCTCGTCGGCGATGACCTCCAGCTTGACCAGGTCGGTGCCGAGCGCCTCGCGGGCCAGCCGGGCGGTCAGCACCGCCTCGCCCGCCGTGAAGCAGCCCGCCGTGTTGGGCAGCACCCGGATGCCGAGCCGGTCCAGCACGGACAGCACGGAACCGTGCGAGGAGGGGTCCACCCGGCGCATCGCGACCGTGGTCAGCTCGGTGCCGGAGGCCACCAGGGACCGTTCCAGCACGTCCAGGCTGGGCGCACCGCCGGTGCCCATGATCAGCCGGGAGGTGTAGGACGTGCCTCCCAGGAGGAAGGGGTCGTCGGCCATGGGTCAGCCTCCTTGGACAGCGGTGAGGATCTCGACGCGGTCGCCCTCGGACAGCGCGGTGGCGGGCCACTGCGCGCGCGGGACGACGGTCTCGTTGACGGCGGCGGCCACCCCGGAGGGCGCTGCGGTCACGGCGCGCACGACTGCGTCCAGGGCCGTGCCGGGCGCGATCTCGCGCGGCTCGCCGTTGACGGAGACGGACAGGAGCGGGGACGGGGGCAGGGGTGCGGAGGTGTTCATACGGGCTGCTCCGTGCGGGAGGCGGCGAACCGCCGCGGGGTGAAGGGACGGGCCTCGTCCGGCAGCGCGCCGGTGGTCAGGACGTGCGCCATGACGTCGCCGGTGACCGGGGTGAGCAGCACACCGTTGCGATGGTGCCCGGTGGCCAGCAGCAGCCCGTCCAGACCGGTCGGGCCGAGCAGCGGGGCGTTGTCCGGGGAACCGGGACGCAGCCCGGCGCGGGTCTCGGTCAGCGGCAGCTCGGTGATCCCGGGCACCAGCTCGTGCGCGTCGCGCAGCAGCTCGTAGACGCCGCCCGCGGTCACCGTCGTGTCCCAGCCCAGCTCCTCGCTGGTGGCACCGACGACCAGCTCGCCGTTCAGACGCGGCACCAGGTAGACGTGGCCGCCGCGCACCACGGCGCGCACGGTACGGCTCAGGAACGGCGCGTACCGCTTCGGCACGGTCAGCCGCAGCACCTGCCCCTTGACCGGGCGCACCGGCGGCAGCACCTCGTCCGGGACCCCCGCCAGGCGTCCGCTGAGGCTGCCGGCGGCCAGCACCACCTGCTCGGCGGCGAGCGCCGTGCCGTCGCGCAGGACGCAGCCCGCGGCCCGGTCCCGGGCGAGGGTGAGCCGCTCGGCCCGGTCGCGGTGGAAGACCACCCCGGCGTGCTCGCAGGCGGCCACCAGGGCGGCGGACAGGCGGCGCGGATCGATCTGGTGGTCGCCGTCCACCCGCAGGCCGCCGCGCACACCCGGTGCGAGCATCGGCTCCAGCCGGCGGCAGTCCCGCCCGGACAGCCACTCCGCCTCCAGCCCGCAGCGCAGTTGCAGGGCGTGCAGGTCCCGCAGGTGGGCGCGGTCGTCGGCGTCCAGCGCGACGGCCAGCGTGCCGCAGCGGCGGTAGCCGAGGTCGTGCCCGGTGGCCTCGGTCAGCTCGGCCGCGAAGTCCGGATAGCGGCGGGCCGAGGCCAGGTTCAGGCCGAGCAGCGTCTCCTCGCCGTAGTGCAGCTCCGTGACGGCGGCCAGCATCCCGGCCGCCACCTGCGCGGCCCCGCCGCCCGGCTCGGGGTCCACCACGGCCGTGGACAGCCCGCGCAGGGCCGCCCGCCAGGCGGTCACGAGCCCGATGATTCCGCCCCCGACGACGAGGACGTCTGACGTACGTGGCGACGACATGGGCGTCCAGCCCCTCCCTTCGCCGGCATGACCCGGATCAGGTTCGTACGGTCGGAGGCCGCCAGCCTCCCTCTCAGCCCGGTGCGTCCGGGCTCCCGCGAGTGCTTGTACGGTCGCCAGCCTAGCCCCACGAGCAGCGCCCCTGTAAGGGAGCCTCCGGTGCGCCGCCTCCCCGCGGACCGGGGCCCGGACCGGACCGGCACCCGCGCCCGGACCGGCCCCCTGCCTGACGCCTTGTCAGGTGACTATGGTGATCGGGTGAGCGAGCAGACACCGGAACCGGGACAGGCGCAGGAGCAGGAGCACGGGCGGACCCGGCAGGGCGCGCCGCAGCCGCGGCGCGTGGTCGTCGTCGGCGCGGGCATGGCCGGCGTGCAGACCGCGGTCGCCCTGCGCGAACAGGGCTTCACCGGCACGGTCACCCTGATCGGCGCCGAACCCCACCAGCCCTACGACCGGCCGCCGCTGTCCAAGGCCGTCCTGCTCGGCAAGGCCGAGGGCTCCGCCTTCGACGTCGACTTCGAGGCCCTCGGCGTCGAGCTGCGCCTGGGCTGCGCGGCCCTGGCCGTACGCACCGACGCCCATGTGCTCGACACCTCCGAGGGGCCCGTCCCGTACGACGTGCTCGTCCTGGCCACCGGCGCCGAACCGGTGCGGCTGCCCGGCACCGAGGACGTCCCCGGTGTGCACCTGCTGCGCACCCTGGACGACGCCGAACGGCTGCGCCCGGTCCTCGCCGGGCAGCGGGACGTCGTGGTGGTCGGCGCCGGCTGGATCGGCGCCGAGTTCGCCACCGCCGCGCGCGAGGCGGGCTGCGCCGTGACGGTCGTGGAGGCCGCGGGCCGGCCGCTGGCGGGCGTCCTGCCCGCCGAGGTGGCCGCGCCGATGACCGCCTGGTACGCCGACAGCGGCGCCGTACTGCGCACCCACGCGCGCGTGGCGGCCGTCGAGCCCGGCGCGGTCGTCCTCGACGACGGCGAGCGGCTGCCCGCGGGCGCCGTGGTCGTCGGTATCGGCGCCCGCCCCGCCACCGGCTGGCTGGCCGGTTCCGGCATCGCCCTGGGCGAGTGGGGCGAAGTGCTCGCCGACGACCGTCTGCGCACCGGCGCGCCGGACGTGTACGCGGTCGGCGACTGCGCCTCCTTCCCCTCGCGCCGCTACGGCGAACGCCTGCTGGTCCACCACTGGGACAACGCGCTCCAGGGGCCGCGCACCGTCGCCGCCGACGTGATCGGCCTGACCCCCGCGGCCTACGACCCGGTGCCGTACTTCTGGTCCGAGCAGTTCGGCCGGTTCGTGCAGTACGCCGGGCACCACACGGCGGCCGACGCCATGGTCTGGCGCGGCGAGCCGTCCGGCCCGGCGTGGACGGTCTGCTGGCTGCGCCAGGGGCGGCTGGTCGCCCTGTTGGCGGTCGGCCGGCCGCGGGATCTCGCCCAGGGCAGACGGCTGATCGAGGGGGGCGCGCCGATGGACCCCGAGCTGCTGGCGGACCCGGCGCGGCCGCTGAAGACGGCCGTCGCCTAGGGCCTGTCGTCAAATTCCCGTCGTCCGCCCGGAGGGCGGGCTTCGCGGCGTCAGGTGCGTGCTCTCGGCGTGCCGGGTCCTGGCCTGCGTACTGGACGTACTCGGGTCGGGTCCCGGTGCGGCGAGAGTGCGTGCATGGCGTCGCGGGGCAGGCGGGAATTTGACGACAGGCCCTAGGAGAGGTCCCGGGGCGCGGCGCCGCCGCGCCGCCCGGGTGGACGGGGTCGGCTTCCGCGTGTCAGTGGCAGATGGCACGCTTGGTTCCGTGACCGAGATTGACGCGAAGACCGATGGGCTCGTCCCCGCCTGGCTCACCCTCCCCGATATCGCCGAGATGCTCGGCGTCGAGGTGACGCGTGTGCGGCAGCTGGTGAAGGAGGGCCAGCTCATCGCCGTACGCCGGGGTGAGAACCGCGCGCTGCACGTCCCCGCCGCCTTCATCGACGGGGACAAGGTCGTCAAGGGCCTGACCGGGACCCTGACCCTGCTGCGGGACGACGGCTTCACGGCCGAAGAGATGATCGAGTGGCTCTTCACTCCCGACCCCAGCCTGCCCGGCACCCCCGCGCAGGCCCTCAGCGAGAACCGTGGCACGGAGGTGAAGCGCCGCGCCCAGGCGCTGGCCGTCTGAGTCCGCGGCCGGGACGACCGGCCCACCGAGCCGTGCGGGGCGTGCGCGCCGCGCGCGCCCCACGCCTCGCCTCCGGCCCGCACGGCGACCGGAACGCCACCATGCACGCACACGTACGCATACGGCGTAGGAACTACGCGCGGTACGCACGCCCCGCAGCCCCGCAGCCCCGCAGCACGCACGACACGCACGACCACGCACGACTGATCCGATCGCAGGGGGACTCCACGCATGTCCGACACCGCAGCCGCCGCCCGCGCCCGTCTGGCCGACGCGCGCCTGTATCTGTGCACGGACGCCCGCAGGGACCGGGGCGACCTGCCCGAGTTCCTGGACGCGGTCCTCGCGGGCGGGGTCGACATCGTGCAGCTGCGCGACAAGGGCATGGAGGCCGGGGAGGAGCTGGAGCACCTGGAGGTGTTCGCCGACGCCTGCGCCCGCCACGGCAGACTGCTCGCGGTCAACGACCGCGCGGACGTCGCCCACGCGGCCCGCGCCGACGTGCTGCACCTGGGCCAGGGCGACCTGCCGGTCCCGGCGGCCCGCGCCGTCCTCGGCGACGACATCCTGATCGGCCGCTCCACGCACGCCGAGTCCGAGGCCGCCGCTGCCGCCGTCCAGGACGGCGTGGACTACTTCTGCACCGGCCCCTGCTGGCCCACCCCCACCAAGCCCGGCCGCCACGCGCCCGGCCTCGACCTGGTCCGGTACACCGCCTCCCTGGGCACCGACCGCCCCTGGTTCGCCATCGGCGGCATCGACCTGGGCAATCTGGACCAGGTGCTGGAGGCGGGCGCCCGGCGTGTCGTCGTGGTCCGGGCGATCACCGCGGCCGCTGACCCCGGCGCCGCGGCGGCGGAGTTCGCGAAGCGGCTGCGCGAGACGGTCTGACCCCGGCCCTGCCCCGGCCGCGGTCTCAGCCCCGCCGCGGACCGGCCCGGCGCGTCCGTGGACAGAAAGTGTCCAAGGAGTGGACAACAATTCGGCAAATCGGGCAAAAAGCCATCGTTCGGTTGGGTGGCCGCCGCACCCTGGCTAACCTGCGGGTATGGCCCTCGGCACCGCATCCACCAGGTCGGACCACGCCCGCACGGTCCGCGACATGCTCGCGACCGGTAAGACGACGTACTCCTTCGAGTTCTACGCCCCGAAAACCCCGAAGGGCGAGCGGAACCTGTGGAACGCGCTGCGCCGGGTCGAGGCCGTGGCGCCCGACTTCGTCTCGGTGACCTACGGCGCGGGCGGCTCCACCCGCGCGGGCACGGTCAAGGCGACCGAGGCCATCGCCTCGGACACCACGCTCACCCCGATCGCCCACCTCACCGCCGTCGACCACTCCGTGGCCGACCTGCGCAACATCATCGGGCAGTACGCCGACGCCGGGATCCGCAACATGCTGGCCCTGCGCGGCGACCCGCCCGGCGACCCGATGGGCGAGTGGGTGCCCCACCCCCGCGGTCTGCGCTACGCCGCCGAACTCGTCGAGCTGATCAAGACCTCCGGTGACTTCTGCGTCGGTGTCGCGGCCTTCCCCGCGATGCACCCGCGCTCCGCCGACCGGGACACCGACGTCCGCCACTTCGTCGACAAGTGCCGGGCCGGCGCCGACTACGCCGTCACCCAGATGTTCTTCGACCCGGAGGACTATCTGCGGCTGCGCGACCGGGTCGCGGCGGCCGGCTGCGAGACCCCGATCATCCCCGAGATCATGCCCATCGCCAGTGTGAAGACGCTCGCGCGGATCCCGTCGCTCACCAACGCCGTCTTCCCCGGCGCCCTGAAAGAGCGCATCCTCGCGGCGCAGGACGATCCGGCCGCTGTACGCTCCATTGGCATCGAGTTCGCCACGGAGTTCTGCGCGCGGCTGCTGGCCGAAGGAGTGCCCGGACTGCACTTCATCACGCTCAACAACTCCACGGCGACGCTGGAGATCCACGAGAATCTGGGCCCGCACCGCTCACCGCGGGCCTAGACCGGTCGCATCCGTGTGCGACACACTGCGGAACGGCCACTGGGAGAGGGGCGTACATGGGCTGGGCGGTCCTCTACATCGCGTTCGGCGGCGTCGCACTGTGGCTGCTCGGCGAAGTGCTGTTGCAGTACAAGGCGCGGCTGCGCTGGCGGCTGCTCGCCTTCGGCGGCTTCCTCTGCGTGGTGCTCGGTGTGCTCATGCCGTCCGTCCTGGTCATCGCCCTGGGGGCGATCGCCTTCGCGACCGGGCAGACCTATGTGACGCTGTCCTTCCGCCGCGGCTTCGTCGCGGGCTGGGCGGTGCGGCAGCCCGGCGGCGCGGAGGGCACCAAGCGCCGCCGGGGCAGGGGCGGCCGCAAGGACGCGGCCCCGGAGAACTCCGGTCCGGAGGCCGCCGTCGACGGACCCGGTGAGGCGTTCGGCGCCGATGACCCGGCCTCCGTGCACGACGGGCCCGGACCCGACGGTTCCGCCTATGGGCACGACGACGATCCCGACGACGTCTTCACCCCGGCCCGCCCGCTGGAGCCCACGGCTGCCGAGTCCACCGCCGTCTACGCCCCGCAGCCGCTGCCCGACGACACCGGCTCCTACGGCGTCTACGGCGGCACCGCCCCCGCCACCGGCGGCCCGGCCCAGGACCCGTACGCCGCCACCGCCCAGGCCCCCGACCAGGGCTACGGCTACGACTACTCCGGGTACCAGCAGCAGGGGTACGCCTACGACGGCACGGGCCAGCAGCAGTACGCCGCCTACTCGGACCCGTACATCGGCACCCAGACCTACGACGGCGGCACCGGCACCGGCTACCCCGGTGACTACGGGCGGCAGGGCTACGGCGGCCAGGACCAGTACGCCGCGGGCGGTCCGGGCGGCGGCTACGGCGGCGAGACCCCGGCGGGCGGCGTGTGGGTCCCGCAGCAGCGCAGCGACGACCCCTACGGCGGCCAACTCCCGCCGGAGCAGCAGCCGTACCCGTACCAGGGCGACGGGCAGGGCGACGGCACCCACGGCCAAGGGCACGGCCAGGGTCAGGGACACGGCCAGGGTCAGGGCCAGGCGCCGCACGGCGCGGGCTACGACGAGCAGTACCGTTTCTGAAGCAGCCTCACCGGCCGCCCCCGGGCAGCTTCCTCGGCCCTCGGACGGCCCCACCGGCGCTCCGGCGGCCTCGCTGCCCTGCCCCTGAGCCGACCTCAGTACTGGCCGCGCCCCCGGCTCACTGCGAGCCGCGGAAGTCCGGGCCCTCCACGACGAGTCCGGCCACCAGCGCGCCCGACATCCCGGCGTGCGCCAGCCCGCCGCCGGGATGCGCCCAGCCGCCCACGGCGAACAGGCCCTCGGTGCCGGTGGAGTTCGCCGGGTGCAGCAGCCGCCCCCGGCCCGCGGCCAGCGCCGGTGCGGGCACCGAACCGCCCGGCGCGCCCGTCTCCCGCGCGATGTCGGCGGGGGTGCGGACCTCGTGCCACAGCAGCCGGTCGCGCAGTCCGGGCACGGCTCGGGCGGCGGCGGTGATCATCCGGTCGGCGTGCGCGGCCAGGTCACGCTGCCCGGCGGCCGCCGAACCCCGGGCCGGGACCGTGGCCGTGAGCGTGACCGCCTCGTGCTCCGGGTCCGGGACCAGCGCGGGATCGCCGGGGCGCGTCACGACGACCGTGGGCCGCGCGGGCAGCCCCGCACCGCCCGCACCGTCCGAGCCGAACAGTGCCTCGAACTCCTGCGCGGGGTCGGGCGCGTGCACCACGGTCCGGTGGGCGGTCCCCTCCGGGCGGGCGCCGCGCAGCGCCAGCAGCACGGTCAGCCGGCTCGGCAGCCCCCGCTGCGGCGCTACCGCGCCCGCACCGTTCGGCGCCGTGCCGGGGCCGCCCGGCGTCCCGGGGGCCGCCGCGGTGACCACGAACTCCGCCTCGGCGCCGCCCCCGTCCGCGAACTCCACCCCGGCCACCCGGCCGTCCTTCTCGACGACCCGCGCGACCTCGGTGCCGAAGACGAACCCGACCCGGCGGGCCGTGCACCGCTCGTACACCGCGCGCGCCAGCTCCCGCAGCCCGCCGCGCACGTACCAGACGCCGAAGGCGTGCTCCATGTACGGCAGCACGGCGGCGCTCGCCGGGGCGGTCCGGGGATCGAGTCCGTACGCGAGCGCGTGGCTGTCCAGGAGCGCGGCCAGACGCGGATCACGCAGCTCCCAGGCGCCGATCTCGGCGAGTGTGGCGGCCCGGCGGGTGCGCAGCAGGCGCTTGTGCGGGACCGCCGGATAGGGCTCGCGCTCGGCCAGCACCCGCCAGTCGGGCCACAGCGGCTCCTCCAGCAGGGGGCGGCGGGTGCGGTCCCACGCCTCGCGCGCCCGCACCAGGAAGTCGCCCCAGCGCTGCCCGGCGCCCGCGCCGAGCGCGTCGTCCAGGGCGGCGACGACGCCCGCGCGGGAGGCGTTCGGCAGGGCGCACTCGGTGCCGTCCGCGAAGACATGCCGCGCCGCGGGGTCGACCTGGACCAGCTCGACCCGGTCCTCCAGGGGCTCCTTGCCGGTCTTCACGAACAGGTCGCGGTAGACCGCGGGCAGCGGGAGCAGGGCGGGACCGGTGTCGAAGGCGAAGCCGTCCCGCTCGAAGCGGCGCACCGCTCCGCCGTACGTCTGGGTCCGCTCGTACACCGTCACCCGGTGGCCCGCGACGGCCAGCCGGGCAGCCGCCGCCATCGCGCCCATCCCGGCGCCGATCACCGCAATCCGTGCCATGCCCGCGACTTTATCGACCACCACCGACAATCCCTGTTCCGGGTGCGGCGGCCGGCGCCTTCGCGGCGGCGCGCGGGCTCGTCCGGGCCGGGTGCCCGGGGACGGGTACGGAGGGCTGAGTACGTGTACCTAGACGGCGAGATGAGTACGTGCGCGGATGGGACACGGCCCGCGCGGACGGAAGAGTGGAGGCACGGGAAGGGGCACAGCGCCGGTACCGCCGACACGGGGCGGCGGAACGGCGCTGCCCTGGACCGCTCCTTCCGCCGGCCCAGGTCGGCGGGAGCGAGGCACGGGGGAGCCCGGAACGACCGAACGGGGTCCGACGGGGGAGCAGCGAGGTACGGGGGAACACGGGGGAACACCGGGAGGCGCCGGTGCGTGGTGGCCCGCGGGGGACGCGGCCACGGCGCACCGGCGCCTCTCCCCGCGCGTGCTCTCAGCGGGAGCCGCTCACCCGGCCCTGGAGCAGCCGCGACAGCGCGGCGTGGACGTCGTCCAGGGAGCGCTCCGGCTGGAACGCCTTCCAGTCCAGGGCGGCCACCAGCACCATCCCCACCAGTGCGGCGGCGGTCAGCGGCACATCGATCTCCGTGCAGAACTCGCCGCTCGCCATGCCGTCGCGCAGCACGTCCTCGACGACCGCGACCGCCTGCTTCCTGACCACCATGAGCGTGGACTGCCAGGCCCGGTTGGTGCGCCACAGCTCGGCCACGTACAGCTGGGTGAAGGCGGGATAGCGGTCGATGAAGACCAGCCCGGCGCGGATCATCGCGTCCAGGGCGTCGACCCGGCCGCCGCCCTCGCGCGCCGCGTGCTCGGCCGCCTCCCGCAGGGAGGCGGTGAGCAGGCCCACGCCGTGCCGCAGCAACTCCTCGAAGAGGACGGACTTGCTGGCGAAGTTGTAGTAGACGGTGCCCTTGGCGACCCCGGCCCGCTCGGCGATCTCGTCCACCGTGGTCGCGGAGAAGCCCTGCTCGGCGATGAGCGTGACGGCTGCCTCGTAGAGCTTCTGCCGGGTGGCCTCGCGGCGGGTACGGCCGCCCGGCGTGGCGCTGCTGCTTTCCATGGCCCTGATTGTCACAGGAACGGACCGCCCGCCGAGCGCCGCCACCGGCCGCGGCCCCGGACCGCCACGCGCCGGACGGCCCCGCGCCGCCGCCGGGCCCGCACGTACGAGCGAGGCAAAAGACCAGGTCAGAACGGATTGTCAGTGGCATACCGCACGATGGGCACATACGGCACCCGTGCCGTCACCCAGACGACAGGAGGTTCGTCATGGCCAAACCCTCCGCGGCCGCCGCCCACCGGCGCCGCGCCACCGGCCCTGCCCCCTCACTGACCGGCCCGGCGAGCGACGTGCACCCCGTGCTCCGCCGGGCCACGGCCCCGCCCGCCGCCCTCGACCTGCTCGCCCAGGCCCGGTCCGGCCTCGAAGAGGCGGCCGTCCTCCCCACACCGAACGAGCGCTACGCCACCGCCCACCTCGCCGCCCTGCGCACCGCCGCCGCCGTGCTCGCCGCGCGGGCCCGCCCGGAGACCGGCTCCCGGCGGCGGGCCCGGATCCGCAGCGCCTGGGAGGTGCTCCCCGAGATCGCACCCGAACTGACCGAGTGGAGCGCCCTGTTCGCCTCGGGCGCCCGCCGCCGCGCGCTGGCCGAGGCCGGGGTGCGGGGCGCGGCGGGCCACCGGGACGCCGACGACCTGATGCGGGACGTGGCGATGTTCCTGCGCCTCGTCGAGCGGATGCTGGTCCTCCAGCCGGTCCTGCCGGCGCCCCGGCCGGGGGACCCGGCGGCCGACCCGCGCACCGCGGGCTTTGAGCAGGCGAGAGGTCCGCGGACCGGCGGCGCGCGGGTCGCGCGACCACCGGCCGACGGCATACCGGACGCGGGCTGACCCGCACGGGTCCGGGGCGGCGGAAGGCGGCGCCGAGGCGACGGGCGGACCGGGCGGCGGAGGCAATAGGGTGGAGACGCCTGAAGCCTTCCCACCTCCCGTGTCGCGGGCCGGGGAGGCAGCCCGATCGCTCCGCCGTACCCGAGGCGGTGCCGCCGCGAGGAGTCAACTGCCGTGTCGGACCCGATGCGCCCACCCGTCGCCCGATCCCGCGCCTCGCTTCGCACGGCCGTGGTCTGGGACGTCCTGCGGGACGCCCTCGACCGGCTGGCCAAGGCCACGGGCCGGGAGTCGCTGGACGTCCTCGACACCGGCGGCGGCAGCGGCAATTTCGCCGTGCCCGTGGCCCGCCTCGGCCACCGTGTCACCGTCGTCGACCCCAGCCCCAACGCGCTCTTCGCGCTGGAGCGCCGCGCCGGCGAGGCCGGTGTGGCCGACCGGGTGCACGGCGTGCAGGGCGATGTGCACGGCCTCTTCGACGTGGTCGAGCGCGGCGGCTACGACGCGGTGCTCTGCCACGGCGTCCTGGAGTACGTCGACGACCCGGCCGCCGGTGTCCGCAACGCGGTCGCGGCGCTGCGCGCCGAGGGCGTGCTCAGCCTGCTCGCCGCCGGACTCGGCGGTGCGGTGCTCGCCCGTGCCCTGGCCGGCCACTTCACGGAGGCCCGGCAGGCGCTGGGCGACCCGGAGGGACGCTGGGGCGAGGGCGACCCGGTGCCGCGCCGCTTCACCGCCGAGCAGCTCACCGGCTTCGTCGAGGAGGCGGGCCTGGCGATCGGCGCGGTGCACGGCGTACGGGTCTTCGCCGACCTGGTGCCGGGCGTACTGGTGGACACCGAGCCGGGGGCGCTGGACGCCCTGCTCCAGCTGGAGGCGGCGGCGGCCGAACTGCCGGCGTTCCACTCCGTGGCCACCCAGCTCCATGTCCTCGGCGAGACCCGGGGTGCGTCCGGGGCCTGACCGGCCTGGTGCGACGGGCCGCCGCCCGGCGGTCCGACCGGGCATGGAGTGTGCCACAGGCCCCCCGATCCAGGTCGTGGCGCCGTATGATCGAGGGAGGCCGCCCGGCATGACGGGCCGGTCGCCGGGGAATGAAGCCTCAGCGAGCCGGGTTCCGTCATGGTGATCCGGTTGGCCAATTGGCGTAGAGGGGCGGGTTTCACGGGGGCGATTCCCTGCCTATCCTGAAGGGACCCCCCGGGTCGCCCCGGCGACTGCACGATGAGGAGGACTCCGTGCCGCTCTCGGAGCACGAGCAGCGCATGCTCGAGCAGATGGAGCGAGCGCTGTACGCCGAAGATCCCAAGTTCGCGTCGGCGCTCGAGGGAAGCGGGCTGCGTACGTACACCCGGCGGCGGGTCTACCAGGCGGTCGCGGGCTTCCTCGTAGGTATCGCGCTCCTCATGGCAGGTGTGATCGCCCAGTATCCCTGGGTGAGTGTGGTGGGCTTCCTGGTGATGCTGGGATGCGCGCTGCTGGCCGTGACCGGCTGGCGCAAGGCTCCCAAGCCGGGCGAGCGGCCCGCCGCCGGCCCGCACCCGGGCCGTCAGGCCCGCCCGAAGCGCTCCATGATGGACCGCATCGAACAGCGCTGGCAGCGCCGCCGCGACGAGCAGGGACGATAGCCCCGCCCGAGCGGCACGTCACGAACGGCTTGTGTGAGGGGCCGACCACGACTCGTGGTCGGCCCCTTGCCCATGCCTGCCCCACCTCCGCGGCCCGCCGACCCGTCGGCCCGCCCGCACCCGGCGCTCAGCCGCCCGGCGGCCCCGTCCGTCCCGCCCACGGCGGCTTGTCGGCCGAGGAGGAAGCAGCCGAGCGGTAGGCGATCCGGCAGGACGCGATCCGGTCCGGCAGGACGCGCCTCGGTCGGTCATGACACGCGCCGGTCCGTCACGACGCGACGCGGCCCAGTGCGGCCCCGGCTGGTCCGAGCCCCCCGGCGGTCACCCGGAGTATCCGGGCGACCGCCTCGCGCCGGGCGGTCAGCCCTGCTGGCGCGAGGGCTGGCGCGAGGAGCGGCGCAGGGCCGGGCGGAGGGCCGCGGCGCGGGCACGGAGGGCGGCCGAGCGGGCGGAGAGGGCCCAGGACAGACGCGCGGTCGAGCGCGGGGCGAGGGCGGCGCGCAGCCGGGCGCCGCGCGAGGCCGTGCCGCGCAGCCCCGCGACGACCCGGCGGACGTCGTCGGCGAGCCCCGGCATCGGGCTCGGGCTCGGCGCGTAGAGCACCTGCTCCAGGGCGTCGGCCAGCCGGTGGGCCGAGGCCGCGGCCACCGGGTCGAGCCGTCCCACCCGGACGATCCGCTCCGCCGTCCTGCGCGGTGTCTGCGACTCGTCCGGGAAGATCCCGAAGTCCCAGGCCGTATCGGTCAGTTCCTGCCAGACGGCCAGTCGGTGCGGGAGCGCGTCCGCCGGGCCACGGCCGTGCGCCCCCAGCCGGACGGCTCTTCTCCGCTTCCGCCACAGCAGCGGTGACAGCAGCAGGACGAGCACGGCGAGGCCGCCCAGCGCCCAGCCCGTGATCGCCCCCCACGGCGTGCCACTGTCCCCGACGGGCAGCGCCGCCTGCGCGGACGGGCTCGGGCACTCCTGGAGCCGCTTCATCTGCGGGGTGCAGCCGGTGCTCGCGGACGGTGCGGCGGACGGCTGCGAGCTGGCCCCCTGGGACGGCTGCGCCGGGTTCGGCAGCGTCGAGTTCGAGGGGTCCGAGGTGGTGTACTGCGGGACCGTGCCCCGGGTCGGCGTGGGCTCGAAGCGGGTCCAGCCGACTCCCTGGAAGTACAGCTCGGGCCACGCGTGCGCGTCCTTGAGCCCCACCTGGACACTGCCGTCGCCCTGCGGGGCGCCCGGGGCGAAACCCACCGCCACCCGCGCGGGGATGCCGAGCGTACGGGCCATCGCCGCCATGGTGAACGAGAAGTGGACGCAGAAGCCCCGCTTGTCCCTGAGGAACCGTGTGATCCCCTGCGAGCCCGCGCCCACCTCGACCTGCGTGTCGTACTGGAAGCCGCCTTCGAAGGAGAACCAGTTCTGGAGCTTCACCGCCTGCTCGTAGTGGTTCGCCGCTCCCGACGTGACCCGGCGCGCGGTGCTCGCCACGACACCCGGCAGGCTGTCGGGCACCTTGGTGTACTCGCGCTCCAGGGCCGCGGGAGGCTGCCCGGCGGTGGCGAGCTGCTCCGCCGTCGGCTGCACCTCCAGGCTCTTGACCTGGTACGACAGACCGCGGGTGTTCTGCCCGTGGTCGCCGACCAGGGTCATGCCCACGGGTTCGTAGCGCCAGCTGCCGTCGACCCGCACACCGCTCGGCGGGTACGGCATCGGCAGCCAGTCCTGCGCGTACCAGTCGGCGGCGGCGATGGAGGTGGTGATCTCGGTGCGCCGGACGCCGCCGTCCAGGCCGGACGGGGTGGGGAACGGGTCGGGCACGCCGACGATGTGCCGCTGGGACGGCTTCCAGGTGGTGCCGTCGAAGTCGTCCAGGGAGACGATGCGCAGATACAGGTCGGAGGCGTTCGGGGAGTTGGTGCGCAGGCTGAGGACCGTGCGGTTCTCGTCGACGTTCAGGCTGTCGCGCAGGGACACCAGCGGGTTCACCGCCGAGATGGTCCCGCCGCCCCCGATGCCCGAGCCCACGCCGCCGTCGCCGTCCAGCAGGCCGCCGCGCATCCCGGGCAGGGCGAGCGGCACCACCAGGGCGACGCCCAGCGCGACCGCGCCGATCCGGCGTCCGGTGCGGATCGGGGCCACCGCTCCGCCGGATCCGCCGCCCGGCGCCCGCGCCGCCCCGCCGAACACCCGCCCCCACTGCGCGAGCCGGTCCCGGCCCTCGACCAGCAGCAGCATGAGGTAGCCGGCCGCCGCCAGGAGGAACCACAGCCAGGCCGAGCCGCCGTCGGACAGCCCGGCGGCCACGGAGTACAGCGCGAGCAGCGGGAGCCCGGCGGGGGCCGCGCTGCGCAGGGTCACCGCGAGGGTGTCCACGATCAGCCCGATCATCAGCACACCGCCGATGAGCATCAGCCGGATGCCGTCGGACAGCGGCGCCGGGATCGCGTAGCGCCCGACGTCGTCACCGCCCTGCTGGAGCAGTGCGGCCAGCCGCCGGAAGGCGTCCGGCCCGGGGATCAGCCCGGCGATCGCCTGCTGCCGGGCGAAGAGGAGGGTGAGCAGCAGCAGGGCGGCCAGGGCCTGCGCCGCCACGGTCAGCGGGCGCGCCAGCGGCACCCGGCGGGCCGCCACGCCGACGCCCGACTGCACCGCGAGCATCAGCGTCGCCTGGAGGATCCAGGTGGCGGGGGAGACCAGCGGCAGCAACGCGCACGCCGCCATCAGCGTGGCCACCGCCGCGCACAGCGCCAACCGCGTCCGCCCGCTCATCCCCGCCCCTCCCGCCGGCCCACCGGCCGGGCCACGCCGCTCATGCCCCTGTCCCCGCTCGCCCGCGCCCCGGCCCGGTCCGCCGTGACACTCCGACGCGCCCGGACCCGGCCCGTGCTCGCCGCCGGAGGCCGCGCCCACCTCTGCACCCGGCTTCTGCGCCCGACGCGGCGGCCGGTTCCCCGCCCGCTGCCCCGGTCTCGCCGACCGCCCCGCCGACCGCCCCGGGCCGCCTTCCTGCTCCCGGCGCGGGCCCTGGCCGCCCGGCGGCCCCCGGCCAGGTACGCGGCGGTGCTCCGCCCGGCCGCCGCGGTGCCCGGCCCGCTGCTCTGCCCTTCACCACGACCCCTCCCCGCCCGCGCCCGCGCGGCGCGCCGCCACCGGTCCACCCGGGCCCGGCCCCGCCTGGCTCGCCGCCGTCGACGTGGCGAAGTGGGAGCCGCCGGCCGGGCCTGAGGCGGAGCGCTCGTGGTCCGCCCGGCGCCATGCCTCGTCCAGGGACATGCCCCGGGACACGCGCACGGCCGTCCAGCCCGTGTCATGGAGCATCCGCAGCCGCTCACCGGCCGCGTCGCCCGCCGCGGGCGCGCCCGCCGGGTCACGGCTCCAGTCCTCGCTGTCCAGGACGAAGGCGACCGCGCCCCCGCTGCGCTGCCGCATCTTCGCGGCCATCGTGGTCTGCGCCTCGTCGAGATCGCCGAGGAAGGCCACGAGCAGGCCCTCGTTGCCGCCGCGCAGCACGTCGTAGGCGCGGGACAGACCCGCTCCGTCCGAATGGTCGATCACGGCGAGGGTGTCCATGAGCAGCCCGGCCGCGTCCGCCGAGTCCTGGCCGGACCCCGCGAAGCCCTCCGAGCCCTCGCCCGGCACCGAATCGCCGGTGTCGGTCAGCAGCCGCACCGAGAAGCCGCGCTCCAGCATGTGCACCAGGACGGAGGCGGCACCGGAGACCGCCCACTCGAAGGCCGCGTCGGGGCCCGCGCCCCGATAGGCGACGGCGCGGGTGTCCAGCAGCACCGTGCAGCGGGCCCGCTGCGGCTGCTCCTCGCGGCGCACCATCAGCTCGCCGTAGCGCGCGGTGGAGCGCCAGTGCACCCGGCGCAGATCGTCGCCGTGGCGGTAGCCGCGCGGGATCACGTCGTCCTCGCCGGCCAGCGCCAGCGAACGCTGCCGCCCGTCGCCGTACCCCTTGGCCTCGCCGCTCAGCCGCACCGGCGGCAGCGGCTCCACGCGCGGGACGACCGTGAGCGTGTCGTACGCCGAGAAGGAGCGGGTCAGCTCGCACATCCCGAACGGGTCGGTCAGCCGCAGTTGCAGCGGGCCGAGCGGATAGCGCCCGCGCAGGTCGGAGCGGACCCGGTAGGACACCTCGCGGCGCCCGCCCGGCTCCATCCGGTCCAGGACGAAGCGCGGCCGGGGCCCGAGGACGTAGGGCACCCGGTCCTGGAGCATCAGCAGGCCCGTGGGGAGCCGGGAGACGTTGTCCATCCGCAGATGGACGCGGGCCTCGGCGCCCGCGGGCACCCGCCCGGGGCTGAGGCGGCGGCTGCCCGCGACCCGGTGGCGGGTGCGGTGGAGCACGGCCGCGCAGACCAGGGGCAGCACGGCCAGCAGCAGCCCGACCCGCAGCAGTTCGCCCTGCCCGAGGATGTACGCGCACACGGCCGCCGCGATCCCGGCGGCCAGGAAGGACCGGCCGCGGGTGGTGAGACCCGAGAGCGCGGTACGGACGCCGCCCCGGCCGCCCTGCTCGTCCTCCGCGCGCGCGGGCCCCGGGCCGGTCATCACAGCCTCCGCGGCTGCTGCCGGCCGAACTCCGGTGCGGTGTTGCCCATCCCGAGACCGCCGCCCGCCTGGGCCGCCGCGGGCACCGGGGTGCGCTGCACGATCTCGTCGACGACCTGCTCCGCCGTCCGCCGGTTGAGCTGCGCCTGCGCGGTGGGCAGCAGCCGGTGGGCCAGTACCGCGACGGCGAGTGCCTGCACGTCGTCGGGCAGCGCGTACTCCCGGCCGCTCAGCGCGGCCGACGCCTTCGCCGCGCGCAGCAGATGCAGCGTCGCGCGCGGGGAGGCGCCGAGTCTGAGGTCGGGGTGGGTGCGGGTGGCGGCGACCAGGTCGACCGCGTACCGCTGCACGGCCTTGGCGACGTGCACCGCGCGGACCGCGTCGATGAGCTTCACGATGTCGTGCGCGTGCGCCACCGGTTGCAGGTCGTCCAGGGGGCTGACGCCGCCGTGCACGTCCAGCATCTGCAACTCGGCCTCCGGGCTGGGGTAGCCGATGGACACCCGGGCCATGAAGCGGTCGCGCTGCGCCTCGGGCAGCGGGTAGGTGCCCTCCATCTCGACCGGGTTCTGCGTGGCCACCACCATGAAGGGGGCGGGCAGTTCGTAGGTCTGCCCGTCGATGGTGACCTGGCGCTCCTCCATGGACTCCAGCAGCGCCGACTGGGTCTTGGGGGAGGCGCGGTTGATCTCGTCGCCGATCACGATCTGCGCGAAGATGGCGCCCGGCTTGAACTCGAAGTCCCGGCGCTGCTGGTCCCAGATGGACACACCGGTGATGTCCGACGGCAGCAGGTCGGGCGTGAACTGGATGCGCCGCACCGAGCAGTCGATGGAGCGCGCCAGTGCCTTGGCGAGCATCGTCTTGCCCACGCCGGGGACGTCCTCGATGAGGAGGTGTCCCTCGGCGAGCAGAACGGTCAGCGAGAGCCGTACGACCTCGGGCTTGCCCTCGATCACTCCTTCCACCGAACCGCGGACCCGCTCCACGGTGGCGGTCAGATCACCCCCCACGCCCGACCGCGCTCGCGCGGGGGCACCCCCATGGCTCGCTCGATCGTCATAGGTCGTCACCGGCCCTCCTCGGCCCGTCCCCACGCCCGTCGCCGGGCGGGGGGATTCCCCAGATTTCCGGGCCGACGCCCCGCTGCGCGGACCGGGCCCACCCCGAACACGACATCACCCGGAAGGTCCCGCGTGATGTCACACCCCGCATTCTTGCCGCCGTTACCGATTCGTGTCACTCGCCTGTGGACAACTGGCCGCGATATTCGGGTTTCACGACTTTTCACCGTGGACGACGCGCAACCCGCCCACATGGCGCCGCGGCACCGCCCACGTGTCACCGCCGTCCCGCCCGTATGTCGCCGCGGCCCCGCCCCGGCACGCCGGGGCGGGGCCCGGGATCACTCCGGGTCGATCTCGCGCAGCCGGCCCGTGCGGACGTCGAACACGAAGCCGCGCACGTCGTCGGTGTGCGGCAGGAACGGCGAGGTGCGCACCCGCTGCATCGACTGCCGCACGTCCTGGTCGGCGTCCTTGAAGGCCTCCACCGCCCAGGAGGGGCGCTGTCCGACCTCCATCTCCAGGTCGTGGCGGAAGTCCTCGGTGATGGTCTGCATGCCGCAGTTGGTGTGGTGGATGAGCACCACCCGGCGGGTGCCGAGCGCGCGCTGGCTGATGGCGAGCGAGCGGATCACGTCGTCGGTGACCACGCCGCCCGCGTTGCGCAGCGTGTGGCAGTCGCCGAGGCGCAGACCGAGCGCGGCGTGCAGGTCGAGACGGGCGTCCATACAGGCCACGACGGCGACCTGGAGGACCGGCCGGGCGTCCATGCCCGGGTCGGTGAACGCGTCGGCGTAGGTCCCGTTGGCCGTGACGAGCCGGTCGATGACGGAACGGTCCGTTATGGCGTCCTCGGGACCGGCGGGAACTGATGCGGAAGTCGTCATACTCATGACGTTACTGGGCGTGCGCGCCGCGGTCTCGTCGTGGGAGCCGACAAAGAACATCACAGTGGCTTGTTGTGAGAGAACCCACACACAGGGTATCCGCGTCCGGACGGGTGAACCGGCGGCCCGCGCCGTGTCCCGGCACTCCGGCGGGCGACGCGCAGGCCGGTTGATTGACCGGGCGACACGGTGGACTAAAGTGACGCGAAGCGGGAGGCGCAGCCCTCCCTGCTGCACGGCATTTCCCCGGAGACCACGGCTCGCGCCCGACGGTCTCCCCACGTGCGCGGCGCGTACGTACGGCTCGGCCTCCTCCCGCTCCCGGTCGGCTGACGCTTCCGGCGCCGGCAGGGCCCCCTCGTCCCGCGAGCGGCCGGGGACCCGGCGGTGCGTGCGGGCCCGCCGGACCTGAGAGGGCCCCTTGAGCGACAGCCGACACGTCCCCGTGATGCTCCAGCGGTGCCTGGATCTGCTGGCACCCGCCCTGGAGCGGCCGGGAGCGGTGGTCGTCGACTGCACCCTCGGGCTCGGCGGACACAGCGAGGCGCTGCTCACCCGCTTCCCCGAGGCCCGCCTCGTCGCCCTGGACCGCGACAAGGAGGCGCTGCGCCTGTCCGGCGAACGCCTCGCCCCCTTCGGCGACCGCGCCACCCTGGTGCACGCCGTCTACGACGAACTGCCCGAGGTGCTCGACCGGCTCGGCCTGCCGCGCGTGCGGGGCGTCCTGTTCGACCTCGGGGTCTCCTCCATGCAGCTCGACGAGGCCGACCGCGGCTTCGCCTACGCCCAGGACGCGCCCCTGGACATGCGCATGGACCAGTCGGCCGGCATCGGCGCCGCCGAGGTGCTGAACACCTACCCGCCCGGCGAACTGGTGCGCATCCTGCGGGCCTACGGCGAGGAGAAGCAGGCCAAGCGGATCGTGGCCGCCGTGGTGCGCGAGCGGCAGAAGGAGCCGTTCACCCGCAGCGCCCGCCTGGTGGAGCTGATCCGCGACGCGCTGCCCCAGGCCGCCAAGCGCACCGGCGGCAACCCCGCCAAGCGCACCTTCCAGGCGCTGCGCATCGAGGTCAACGGCGAACTCGCCGTGCTGGAGCGGGCGATCCCGGCCGCGGTGAAGGCCCTCGACGTCGGCGGAAGGATCGCCGTACTGTCGTACCAGTCGCTCGAAGACCGCCTGGTCAAGCAGGTGTTCGCGGCCGGAGCCGCCACGACCGCGCCCCCCGGGCTCCCGGTCGTCCCCGAGCGTTACCAGCCCCGGCTCAAGCTGCTCACCCGCGGTGCCGAACTTCCCACCGAGGAAGAGATCGCCGAGAACCGGCGGGCGGCACCGGCCAGGCTGCGCGGGGCCGAGCGCATCAGGGAGGACGCCGAGTGAGCCAGGGGGACCAGTGAGCAGCAAACCCGAGCCGCGGGGGCGTGCCGCCCGGCTGGCGCGGCTCCTGCCGGGAAAGGGGCCCCAGGCCGCCCGCGCCCCCTTCGTCCTGCTCGTCGTGCTGCTCCTGGGCGGCGGCCTCATCGGACTGCTGGTGCTGAACTCCGCGCTCAGCGAAGGCGCCTTCCAGATGGACGACCTGAAGAAGGACACCAAGAACCTCACGGACGAGGAGCAGGCCCTCCAGCGGGACATCGACTCCTACTCCGCCCCCGACGCCCTCCAGCGCCGCGCGCGGCAACTGGGCATGGTGCCCGGCGGTGATCCCGCCTTCCTGAACCCCGACGGCACCGTCAAGGGCGTGCCCTCCGCCGCCGCCGAGCAGTCCGCCGCGTACGACCTCCCGGTGTCCGTACGGCCGCCCGAGAGCCTGACGGGCGGCACGCTGCCCACGGCCCCCGCGCCCGCCGCCGACGGCACCGCCCCGGACACCGGGCAGAGCGCGCCCGCCGCGACCCCCGGGAGCGACACCGCCGCGCCCGCGGGCCAGGCCGACGCGACCGGCCCCCAGCCCGCCACGACCCCGACCCCCGGCAGGTGACGGAAGTGACCGACAGGGAACCGCCGCGCCGCCGCGTGCCCGGACCCGCCAGGCCCGCCAGGCAGGCCCGCCCCGGCGGCGGCAGGCAGCGGCCCGGCCCCGGCGCCCGTCCGGCCCGCCGCCCGAACTCCACCTGGCGGCCCCCGCCGGTGCGCGTCCTGCGCCTGGGCAGCCCCCGGCCCAGGCTGCGCATGGTCGCCCTCGCGCTGACCCTGGTGATGCTCGTCTTCGTGGTCCGGCTGCTCCAGGTGCAGGCCGTCGACGCCGGTGCCTACGCTGCCAAGGCCGAGGCCAACCGCTACGTGGTGCACACCATCGCCGCCGAGCGCGGCGGCATCACCGACCGCAACGGCGTCTCCCTGGCCACCAGCGTGGACGCGAACGACATCACGGCCGACCCGACGATGTTCACGCGCGAGAGCCTCAAGGTCGGCGACGGCCCCGAACAGGCCGCCGCGCTGCTCGCCCCGATCATCGGCCAGGACCAGGCCCAGCTGGCGAAGAAGCTCCGCACGGCGAACACCCGCTACGTGCTGCTGGCCCGCCGCCAGACCCCGCAGGTCTGGACGCAGATCAAGGACCTGAAGGCCGCGCTCGCCCAGAAGGCGCGCACGGACAAGACCGCCGCCAACGTCCTGGCCGGTGTCTTCTCCGAGCCCAGCACCAAGCGCGTCTACCCGGGCGGCGACCTGGCCGCCGCGCTGCTGGGCTGGGTCAACGCCGAGGGCAAGGGCGGCGGCGGCATCGAGCAGCAGCTCGACAAGCAGCTGGCCGGCAAGCCCGGCAAGATCCGCTACACCCAGTCGGGCGGCCGCGAGGTGCCCACCGCGGGCTCCACCGGCACCCCGGCCGTCCCGGGCACCGACGTCGAGCTGACCATCGACCGCGACATCCAGTGGGCCGCGCAGAACGCCATCACCCAGCAGGTGCGCGACTCCCGGGCGGACCGCGGCTATGTGATCGTGCAGGACACCCGGACCGGCGAGATCCTCGCCATGGCGAACTCCCCGGGCTTCGACCCGGGCGACCTGGCCCACGCCGACCCGGCGGCGCTCGGCAACGCCGCCGTCCAGGACGCCTTCGAGCCCGGCTCCACCGCCAAGCTCATGTCGATGGCCGCCGTGCTGGAGGAGGGCGTGGCCACCCCGGGCACCCATGTGGTCGTACCCAACCGGCTGCACCGCGGCGACCGGCTCTTCCAGGACGACGTCGACCACGAGACCTGGTATCTCACGCTCAACGGCGTGCTCGCCCGGTCCAGCAACATCGGCACGATCCTGGCCACCGGACGGCTCGGCAAGACCCAGCCGGAGGCCAACAAGGTCCTCTACTCGTATCTGCGCAAGTTCGGCATCGGCGGCTACACCGGCATCCACTTCCCCGGCGAGACCAAGGGCATCCTGGCGCCGCCCGAGAAGTGGTCCACTTCGCAGCAGTACACGGTCCCGTTCGGCCAGGGCTTCTCCCTCAACGCGCTCCAGGCGGCGTCCATCTACTCGACGATCGCCAACGGCGGGGTCAGGATCCAGCCGAGCCTGGTGCGCGGCACCAAGGGACCCGACGGCCGCTTCGCCCCGGCGGCCGAGCCCGCGAAGCAGCGGGTCGTGAGCGCCGAGACGGCCAAGGAACTCTCCCAGATGCTGGAGTCCGTGGTCGACGACGAGCAGGGCACCGGCCTCAAGGCCCGCATCCCCGGCTATCGCGTCGCGGGCAAGACCGGTACGGCCAACCGTGTGGATCCGGCCACCGGCAGATACCGCGGCTACACCTCGTCCTTCGCCGGGTTCGCCCCGGCCGACAACCCCCGCATCACCGTCTACTGCGCGATCCAGAACGCCACCAAGGGCAACTACTACGGCGGCCAGATCTGCGGCCCGATCTACAAGCAGGTCATGACGTTCGCGCTGAAGACCCTCCAGGTGCCGCCGACGGGCGCGCAGACCGCGAACCTGCCCGTCGACTACAAGCCCTGACCCGCCGGGCAGACCCTTTCGGCCCAGCGCCCCCCCAGCCCCTCCCGAGCCCGTACCCGAGCGCCCCAGCGGCCCCCGACCGGCACGCAGCACCCGCCGGAACCCGTACCACCGGACCAGAACCACCAGGAACCAGCCCGTGACAACGATCACCCCCGACCCCGGGAACCGCCGGCCGCCCGCGGCCTCGCTTCGCCCGCAGGCCGGTGAGCCCGGTACGCTCACCGCCGTGTCACACCCTGATCAGTCCCAAACCACCCAGAAGGGCGCTTCCGTGACGTACCCGGGACCGCCGCGACCGGTTCAGGTCACCGCCATCCCCCTCGCGGAGCTGGCCGATCAGCTGGGTACCGCGCGACCGGACCGCAGCGCCGAGGTCACGGGCATCACCCACGACTCACGTGCCGTGCGCCCCGGCGACCTGTACGCCGCCCTGCCCGGAGCCCGCGCGCACGGCGCCGACTTCGTCACCCAGGCGGCGAGCCTCGGCGCGGTCGCCGTGCTCACCGACCCGGCGGGCGCCGCCCGCGCCGCCGCGACCGGACTGCCCGTGGTGGCCGTCGAGGACCCGCGCGCGCGGATGGGCGAGCTGGCGGCGGCCATCTACGGCGGGCCCGGCCGCGACCTGCTCCAGATCGGCATCACCGGTACCTCCGGCAAGACCACCACCGCCTACCTCGTCGAGGGCGGCCTGAAGACCGCGCGGTCCACCGGTCTGATCGGCACGGTGGAGATGCGCATCGGCGAGGAGCGCATCAAGTCCGAGCGCACCACGCCCGAGGCCACCGACCTCCAGGCCCTGTTCGCCGTGATGCGCGAACGCGGCGTCGAGGCGGTCGCCATGGAGGTCTCCAGCCACGCGCTGGTGCTCGGCCGGGTCGACGGCTGCGTCTTCGACATCGCCGTCTTCACCAACCTCAGCCCGGAGCACATGGAGTTCCACTCCGGCATGGAGGACTACTTCCAGGCCAAGGCGCAGCTGTTCACCCCAAAGCGCAGCAGGCTCGGCGTGGTCAACCACGACGACGAGTACGGCCGCCGGCTCGCCCGGGAGGCCACCGTCCCGGTCGTCACCTTCTCCGCCGAGGGCCACCCGGACGCCGACTGGCGCGCCGAGGACGTCCAGGTCGGCCCGCTCGACTCGACGTTCACGGTGATCGGCCCCGAGGGGCAGCGGATCGCCGCCAGGTCCCCGATCGCGGGCCCGTTCAACGTCGCCAACACCCTCGCCGCGATCGTCGCGCTGGCCGCCGCCGGACTCGACCCGCAGACCGCCGCCGACGGCGTGGCCGCCGTCCCGGGCGTGCCGGGCCGCCTGGAGCGGGTGGACGCCGGACAGCCCTACCTCGCGGTCGTCGACTACGCGCACAAGACGGACGCCGTCGAGTCGGTGCTCAAGGCCCTGCGCAAGGTCACCAAGGGCCATCTGCACGTGGTGCTGGGCTGCGGCGGCGACCGCGACACCACCAAGCGCGCCCCGATGGGCGCCGCGGTGGCCCGGCTCGCCGACACCGCCGTGCTGACCTCCGACAACCCCCGCTCCGAGGACCCGCTCGCGATCCTGGCCACCATGCTCCAGGGCGCCGCCTCGGTGCCCGCGCACGAGCGCGGCGAGGTGCTCCTGTTCGAGGAGCGGGCCGCCGCCATCGCCGCCGCCGTGGGCCGGGCCCGGCCCGGGGACACCGTCCTGGTCGCGGGCAAGGGCCACGAGCAGGGCCAGGACATCGCCGGTGTGATCCGCCCCTTCGACGATCGAGAGGTCCTGCGCGAAGCCGTCCGCACCACCCAGGGATGACCGTCCGTGAGACCAGGGGCGGCCCCGTACACCTGAACAGCCAGGGACGACCGTCCGTACGACCCAGGGATTGAAAATCCAGAAGACCCAGGGGATGAACTTGTGATCGCCCTCTCCCTCGCCGAGATCGCAGCAGTCGTCGGCGGGCAGACGCACGACATACCGGATCCGTCCGTCCAGGTCACCGGACCCGTCGTCCGGGACTCCCGGGAGGCGGTGCCCGGCAGCCTCTTCGTCGCCTTCGCCGGTGAGCGCGTGGACGGCCACGACTTCGCCGCGGACGTCGTCGCGGCGGGCGCCGTCGCGGTGCTGGCCTCCCGTCCCGTCGGCGTGCCCGCGATCGTGGTCGAGGACGTGCAGTCCGCCCTCGGCGCCCTCGCCCGCCACGTCGTGGCCGAACTCGGCGCGACCCTCGTCGCCCTGACCGGCTCCGCGGGCAAGACCAGCACCAAGGACCTGATCGCCCAGGTGCTGCGGAGCAAGGCCCCGACCGTGTTCACGCCCGGCTCGCTCAACAACGAGATCGGGCTGCCGCTGACCGCCCTGACCGCCACCGAGGAGACCAAGTACCTCGTCCTGGAGATGGGCGCCCGCGGCATCGGCCACATCCGCTACCTCACCGGGCTGACCCCGCCGAAGGTGGGCCTCGTGCTCAACGTCGGCAGCGCCCACATCGGCGAGTTCGGCGGCCGGGAGCAGATCGCCCAGGCCAAGGGCGAGCTGGTCGAGTCCCTGCCGCCGGCCGAGGAGGGCGGCACCGCGATCCTCAACGCCGACGATCCGCTGGTCCGTGCCATGGCCTCCCGTACGCAGGCGAAGGTGCTCCTTTTCGGAGAGGCGGGCGAAGCGGACGTACGCGCCGAGAACGTGAGACTCACGGACAGCGGACAGCCTTCCTTCAGGCTTCACACACCCTCCGGTGCATGCGATGTGACCATGCGCCTGTACGGTGAGCACCACGTGTCGAACGCGCTCGCCGCGGCCGCCGTCGCCCATGAGCTGGGCATGTCCGCAACGGAGATCGCCACCGCGCTCTCCGGGGCGGGCTCCCTCTCCCGCTGGCGGATGGAGGTCACCGAGCGCCCGGACGGCGTGACCGTCGTCAACGACGCCTACAACGCCAACCCGGAGTCCATGCGAGCCGCCCTGCGCGCGCTCGCGGCCATGGGCAAGGGGCGGCGGACCTGGGCGGTGCTCGGCAAGATGGCCGAGCTCGGGGACGAGGCGCTCGCCGAGCACGACGCGGTCGGACGGCTCGCCGTCCGGCTCAACGTCAGCAAGCTCGTCGCGGTCGGGGGCAGGGAAGCGTCCTGGCTGCAACTGGGCGCATACAACGAGGGTTCGTGGGGTGAGGAGTCGGTGCACGTGTCCGACGCACAGGCGGCGGTCCACCTGTTGCGCAGCGAGTTGCGCCCGGGGGACGTCGTGCTCGTGAAGGCGTCCCGTTCGGTCGGTCTGGAGAGCGTGGCCCAGGCGCTCGTCGAGACCGGTGCCGAGGGTGAGGTCGCCGCCCGATGATGAACCAGGTCCTGTTCGCAGGAGTCATCGGTCTCTTCCTGACGCTGGTCGGCACCCCGCTGCTGATCAAGCTGCTGGCCCGCAAGGGCTACGGCCAGTACATCCGGGACGACGGCCCGCGCGAGCACGCCAGCAAGCGCGGTACGCCGACGATGGGCGGCATCGCCTTCATCCTGGCCACGGTCGCCGCGTACTTCCTGTCCAAGGTCATCTCCGGCAAGCCCCCGACGTACTCGGGTCTGCTGGTGCTCGGCCTCATGGTCAGCATGGGCATGGTCGGCTTCCTCGACGACTACATCAAGATCGTCAAGCGCCGTTCGCTGGGTCTGCGCGCCAGGGCGAAGATGGCGGGCCAGCTGATCGTCGGCATCGGCTTCGCGGTGCTGTCGCTGATGTTCTCCGACAGCCGCGGCAACACCCCCGCGTCCACGAAGCTGTCGTTCATCACGGACTTCGGCTGGACCATCGGCCCGGTGCTGTTCGTGATCTGGGCGCTGTTCATGATCCTGGCGATGTCCAACGGCGTGAACCTCACCGACGGTCTGGACGGTCTGGCCACCGGCGCCTCCGTGCTGGTCTTCGGCGCCTACACCTTCATCGGTGTCTGGCAGTTCCAGGAGTCCTGCGCCAACTCGATGACGCTGACCAATCCCAACGCCTGCTACGAGGTGCGCGATCCGCTGGACCTGGCGGTCGTCGCCTCCGCGCTGATGGGCGCCTGCCTCGGCTTCCTGTGGTGGAACACCTCGCCGGCCAAGATCTTCATGGGCGACACCGGTTCGCTGGCGCTCGGCGGTGTCCTCGCGGGCCTGGCCATCTGCTCGCGCACCGAACTGCTGATGGCGCTGCTGGGCGGCCTGTTCGTCCTCATCACCATGTCGGTGGTCATCCAGGTCGGCTCCTTCCGGCTCACCGGGAAGCGGGTCTTCCGGATGGCGCCGCTCCAGCACCACTTCGAACTCAAGGGCTGGTCCGAAGTGCTCGTCGTGGTCCGTTTCTGGATCATCCAGGGCATCTGTGTGATCGTCGGACTCGGCCTCTTCTACGCGGGATGGGCAGCGGACAAGTGACCGACTGGCAGGGGAAGAACGTCACCGTCGCCGGACTCGGCGTCTCCGGGATCCCGGCGGCCAAGGTCCTGCACGGCCTCGGCGCGCACGTCACCGTCGTCAACGACGGCGACGACGAACGGGCCCGTGCGCAGGCGGCCGAACTGCGCACCCTGGGCGTCACCGTGCGCCTCGGCGACGGCGACACCCTGCCCGAAGGCACCGAACTGATCGTCACCACGCCCGGCTGGAAGCCGGACAAGCCGCTGTTCCTGGCGGCGGACCGGGCGGGCGTCCCGGTCTGGGGGGACGTCGAACTCGCCTGGCGGCTGCGCGGCCTGGACGGCCGGGAGCCGGCCCCCTGGCTGGCCGTCACCGGCACCAACGGCAAGACCACCACCGTGCAGATGCTCGCCTCCATCCTGGCGGCGGCGGGCCTGCGCACGGCGGCCGTGGGCAACATCGGCGTCTCGCTGCTGGACGCCGTCCTCGGCGAGGAGCGCTACGACGTGCTCGCCGTCGAGCTCTCCAGCTACCAGCTGCACTGGGCGCCCTCGCTGCGCGCCCACTCCGCCGCCGTCCTCAACCTCGCCCCGGACCACCTCGACTGGCACGGCTCCATGGAGGCGTACGCCGCCGACAAGGGCCGTATCTACGAGGGCAACCAGGTGGCCTGCGTGTACAACGCGGCCGACCCGGCGACCGAGGACCTGGTGCGCGCGGCCGACGTCGAAGAGGGCTGCCGGGCCGTCGGGTTCACCCTCGGCACCCCGGCGCCCTCCCAACTCGGCGTGGTGGAGGGCATCCTGGTCGACCGGGCCTTCGTCGAGAACCGGCACAAGAACGCCCAGGAGCTGGCCGAGGTCTCCGACGTCCGGCCGCCCGCCCCGCACAACATCGCCAACGCCCTTGCCGCGGCGGCCCTCGCGCGCGCCTTCGGCGTCCCCGCGACGGCCGTGCGGGACGGCCTGCGGGCCTTCACCCCGGACGCGCACCGCATCGCGCACGTGGCCGACGTGGACGGCGTCGCCTACATCGACGACTCCAAGGCCACCAACCCCCACGCGGCCGAGGCGTCGTTGGGGGCATATGAGTCGATCGTATGGATTGCGGGCGGTCTGGCGAAGGGCGCGGACTTCGACGAGCTGGTCGCCCGCTCGGCGAAGCGGCTGCGCGGCGCCGTCCTGATCGGCGCCGATCGCGCGCTGATCCGCGAGGCCCTGGCGCGACACGCCCCCGAAGTCCCCGTCGTCGACCTCGACCGGACCGACACTGGGGCCATGCTCCAGGCGGTCCGGGAGGCGCGGCGGCTGGCCGCCGCGGGCGACACGGTGCTCCTCGCCCCGGCCTGTGCCTCCATGGACATGTTCACCAACTACAACCAGCGCGGTGACGCGTTCGCGGAGGCCGTTCGCGAACTCGGCACCCGCTGACCCCGGCCGCCCCCGCCGCCGGGCGACCTTGGGAGGGACGCGTGGGACCCGCGAACCGAGCCAGGCGTACGCCGCCGACGTACCGCGGAGGCGGAGATGCCCGGTAGTCCCGGCAGCCGCCGGGGCCGTCCGCCCGTGCAGCGGGCCGGGCGCGGGCCCGCCGCGGTCCGCGGCCCCCGCGACAACGCCGTACGCACCCTCGTCACCCGCGCCCGCAAGGCCTGGGACCGGCCGCTCACCGCGTACTACCTGATCCTCGGCGGCAGCGCGCTGATCACCGTGCTGGGCCTGGTGATGGTCTACTCGGCCTCCCAGGTCACCGCGCTCCAGATGGCGCTGCCCGGTTCGTACTTCTTCCGCAAGCAGCTCCTGGCCGCCGTGATCGGCGCCGGACTGCTGCTGGCCGCCGCCCGGATGCCGGTGAAGCTGCACCGGGCGCTGGCCTACCCGATCCTGGCGGGCGCGGTGTTCCTGATGGCGCTGGTGCAGGTGCCGGGGATAGGGATGTCGGTCAACGGCAACCGGAACTGGATCTCGCTGGGCGGCTCCTTCCAGATCCAGCCCAGCGAGATCGGCAAGCTGGCGCTGGTGCTCTGGGCCGCCGACCTGATCGCGCGCAAGCAGGAGAAGCGGCTGCTCACGCAGTGGAAGCACATGCTGGTGCCGCTCGTCCCGGTCGCCTTCATGCTGCTCGGGCTGATCATGCTCGGCGGCGACATGGGCACCGCGATCATCCTCACCGCCATCCTGTTCGGCCTGCTGTGGCTGGCGGGCGCGCCCACCCGGCTGTTCGTCGGCGTGCTGTCGGTCGCCGCTCTGATCGGCCTGGTCCTCATCAAGACCAGCCCCAACCGCCTGGACCGGTTCGCCTGCGTCGGCTCCACCGACGTGACCAAGTGCTGGCAGGCGGTACACGGCATCTACGCCCTGGCCTCCGGCGGATTCTTCGGTTCCGGACTCGGGGCGAGTGTGGAGAAATGGGGGCAACTCCCCGAAGCCCACACCGACTTCATCTTCGCGGTGACCGGTGAGGAACTGGGCCTCGCGGGGACTCTGTCGGTGCTCGCCCTGTTCGCGGCTCTAGGCTATGCGGGCATCCGCGTGGCCGGACGCACGGAGGAACCCTTCGTCAGGTATGCCGCGGGAGGCGTGACCACCTGGATCATCGCGCAGGCGGTGATCAACGTCGGTGCGGTGCTCGGTCTGCTGCCGATCGCCGGTGTCCCGCTCCCGCTGTTCTCCTACGGAGGATCCGCCCTGCTGCCGACCATGTTCGCCATCGGGCTGCTGATCGCCTTCGCGCGAGACGAACCCGCTGCGCGGGCGGCGCTTGCCATGCGGCAACCTCGCTTTGGTAGAAAGCGGGCAGGAGGCTCCGCGGCCGGCCGCTCGGCCGGCCGGGGGCCCGCGCGGACGCCCGGCCGGAATCCCGGACGGGAGCCCGCCGGGGGCTTAGGCCGCGGCTCGGACCGGGGATCCGGTGCAGGATCGGGTCAGGGGTCCGGCCAGGGGCCTCGGAGATGGAACACGATGCGACGGCGCGCCTCGGCGGCGCGTTCGTCCGGAGAGCGGTGAATTTCGGTGCATGTCGTACTCGCCGGCGGAGGTACCGCGGGCCACATCGAGCCCGCGCTCGCCCTCGCGGACGCCCTGCGCAGGCAGGACCCGACCGTGGGGATCACGGCCCTGGGCACGGAACGGGGCCTGGAGACCCGGCTCGTCCCGGAGCGCGGTTACGAGCTGGCGCTGATCCCGGCGGTACCGCTGCCGCGCAAGCCCACGCCCGAGCTGATCACCGTCCCGGGCCGGCTGCGCGGCACGATCAAGGCGGCCGAGCAGATCCTGGAACGCACCAAGGCGGACGCCGTGGTGGGCTTCGGCGGCTATGTCGCCCTGCCCGGCTACCTCGCCGCCAAGCGGCTCGGTGTGCCCATCGTGATCCACGAGGCCAACGCCCGTCCGGGCCTGGCCAACAAGATCGGTTCGCGCTACGCGGCCCAGGTCGCCGTCTCCACCCCGGACAGCAAGCTGCGCGGCGCCCGCTACATCGGCATCCCGCTGCGCCGGGCCATCGCCACGCTGGACCGGGCGGCCGCGCGGCCGGAGGCCCGCGCGATGTTCGGACTCGACCCCAACCTGCCCACGCTGCTGGTCACCGGCGGCTCGCAGGGCGCCCGCCGGCTCAACGAGGTGGTCCAGCAGGTCGCTCCCTGGCTCCAGCAGGCGGGCATCCAGATCCTGCACGCGGTCGGCCCGAAGAACGAACTGCCGCGTGTGCAGCAGATGCCGGGTATGCCCCCCTATATCCCGGTAAGTTATCTGGACCGGATGGACCTCGCGTACGCCGCCGCCGACATGATGCTCTGCCGCGCCGGCGCGATGACCGTCGCCGAACTCTCCGCCGTCGGACTGCCGGCCGCCTACGTCCCGCTGCCCATCGGCAACGGCGAACAGCGGCTGAACGCCCAGCCGGTGGTCAAGGCGGGCGGCGGACTGCTGGTCGACGACGCGGACCTCACCCCGGAGTGGGTGCAGCAGCAGGTGCTGCCCGTGCTCGCCGATCCGCACCGGCTGTACCAGATGTCCCGGGCCGCCGGTGAGTTCGGCCGGCGCGACGCCGACGAACTGCTCGTCGGCATGGTGTACGAGGCCATCGCCTCGCGCCGTTAGGACCATATGAACGAAGGGGATCGACAGCGTGGCCGGAGCGACGTCCGAGGAACGCGGTGAACGCCGGCGGGAGTCGCCGTCCGGCCCGCCCCTGGTCCGCCGGTTGCGGCGGCTTCCCCTTCGCACGCTCGTCCTGGCGGCCGTGGCCGTGCTCCTGCTCGGCGGCGGCACCCTGTGGGTCCTCTACGGCTCCTCGTGGACCCGGGTGGAGCGCGTCTCCGTCTCCGGGACAAGGGTGTTGACCGCCGCTCAGGTGCGCTCGGCCGCCGCGGTGCCGGTGGGCGACCCGCTGGTCTCCGTGGACACCGGCGCCGTCGCCGCCCGGCTGCGGCACCGGCTGCCCCGCATCGAATCGGTCGCCGTGGTGCGCTCGTGGCCGCACGGAATCGAGCTGAAAGTCGTCGAGCGAACCGCGGTCATGGTGGAGGAAAAGGGCGGAAAGTTCGTCGAAGTGGACGCCGCCGGTGTCCGATTCGCCACAGTTCCGCAGGCGCCGAAAGGCGTTCCCGTCCTGGAATTGTCGCTTTCCCGCACCGCCGCCACGGCGGCGAGTCTGCGCCGCTTCGACGAGGCGCGCCTGGTGCGCGAGGCCGTCACGGTGGCCGGCCGCATCCCGGCCGCGGTGGCCCGCACGACCCGCGCCGTCAAGGTCCGTACCTACGACGACATCTCGCTGGAGCTGAGCGGCGGACGCACCGTGTCCTGGGGCAGCGGGGAGGGCAGCGCCGCGAAGGCCCGCGTGCTCACCGCGCTGCTGAAAGCCACCCCCGACGCCCGGCACTTCGACGTGAGTGTCCCCATCGCCCCGGCGTCATCCGGGAGTTGACGGGTATACGTGCAGGCCAGCACCCTGGTTGGGCACCGCTATGCCTGATCACATAGGGTGAAAAGAAAAACGGGAGGTTCGGCGTGTTCGTTGAACGGGCGCCACTTGTCGACTTAGTGTCCTGTTCAGAAGACTTCAAGGAACAGGCACACTGGTAACCCTAAACTTCAGGGTTAGGGTTCGGGTCGGCGTTACGGACCGTCCCATTCGGCATCAGCCGTCGCGGCGCGGACAGCGCGCAACGACGGCGACGTAATTCGAGGCGAGAGGCCTTCGACGTGGCAGCACCGCAGAACTACCTCGCAGTCATCAAGGTCATCGGTGTCGGCGGCGGTGGTGTCAATGCCATCAACCGGATGATCGAAGTCGGTCTCAAGGGCGTCGAGTTCATCGCCATCAACACCGACGCGCAGGCGCTGTTGATGAGCGACGCCGACGTCAAGCTGGACGTCGGCCGCGAACTGACCCGCGGACTCGGCGCCGGGGCCAACCCGGCCGTCGGCCGCAAGGCCGCAGAGGACCACCGCGAGGAGATCGAAGAGGTCCTCAAGGGGGCCGACATGGTCTTCGTGACGGCCGGTGAAGGCGGCGGCACCGGCACCGGCGGCGCACCCGTCGTGGCCAACATCGCGCGCTCCCTGGGCGCCCTCACCATCGGCGTGGTGACACGCCCGTTCACCTTCGAGGGACGGCGCCGCGCCAATCAGGCCGAGGACGGCATCGCCGAACTCCGCGAAGAGGTCGACACCCTCATCGTCATCCCCAACGACCGGCTGCTGTCCATCTCGGACCGCCAGGTCAGCGTGCTCGACGCGTTCAAGTCCGCGGACCAGGTGCTGCTGTCCGGTGTGCAGGGCATCACCGACCTGATCACCACCCCCGGCCTGATCAACCTCGACTTCGCCGACGTCAAGTCGGTCATGTCCGAGGCCGGTTCGGCGCTCATGGGCATCGGCTCGGCCCGCGGCGACGACCGCGCGGTGGCCGCGGCCGAGATGGCGATCTCCTCCCCGCTGCTGGAAGCCTCCATCGACGGCGCCCGCGGCGTCCTGCTCTCCATCTCCGGCGGCTCCGACCTCGGTCTGTTCGAGATCAACGAGGCCGCCCAGCTGGTCAGTGAGGCCGCGCACCCCGAGGCCAACATCATCTTCGGCGCGGTCATCGACGACGCCCTCGGCGACGAGGTGCGGGTCACCGTGATCGCGGCCGGCTTCGACGGCGGCCAGCCCCCGGCCCGTCGGGAGAACGTCCTCGGCTCGGCCGCCTCCTCGTCGTCCGCGCCCCGCCGCGAGGAGCCCGCTCCGGTACGGCAGTCCGAGAGCCGTCCGACCTTCGGCTCGCTGGGCAGCGTGACGCCCAAGGAGGAGCCGGAGCCGGTCGCCCCGGAACCGCTGAGCGACCTCACCACCGCGCCGCCCGCCCCGCCGGCGCCGCGCACCTACACCGACAGCGCGGCCGAGGAACTGGACGTCCCGGACTTCCTGAAGTGATAGGACCGCGCGACACCGTGAACGGCGCGCACTTCGCCTTCACCGACCGGTGGGGCGGGGTGAGCGCCGTTCCGTACGAGGAGCTGAACCTGGGCGGCGCCGTCGGGGACGACCCCGGCGCCGTACGGGCCAACCGCGCACGGGCCGCCGCCGCCCTCGGGCTCGAAGCGGCCGACGTGGTCTGGATGAACCAGGTGCACGGCGACGACGTCGCGGTCGTGGACGGCCCCTGGGACCCCGCGGCGGACATCCCGGCCGTCGACGCGCTCGTCACCGCCCGCCGGGGACTGGCCCTCGCCGTGCTCACCGCCGACTGCACCCCGGTGCTGCTCGCCGACCCGGTCGCCGGGATCGCCGCCGCGGCCCACGCGGGCCGGCCCGGCATGGTGGCCGGGGTGGTGCCCGCCGCCGTGCGGACCATGGTGGAACTCGGCGCCGACCCCGCCCGGATCACCGCCCGCACCGGACCCGCCGTGTGCGGCCGGTGCTACGAGGTGCCCGAGGCGATGCGCGCCGAGGTGAGCGCCTCCGAGCCGGCGGCGTACGCCGAGACGAGCTGGGGTACGCCGGCGCTCGATGTGAGTGCCGGGGTGCACGCGCAACTGGAGCGCCTGGGAGTGCGCGACCGCGAGCGGTCGTCGGTCTGCACCCGGGAGTCGGACGACCACTTCTCGTACCGCCGCGACCGCACCACCGGTCGGCTCGCGGGCTATGTCTGGCTGGACTGATGAGGCATGACGGAACGTAAGGACGAACTCGCCGCGAATCTGGCGAGGGTGGAGGGGCGCATCGCCGCCGCGTGCGCCGCGGCGGGACGCCCCCGCGAGGACGTGACCCTCATCGTGGTCACCAAGACCTACCCGGCCTCGGACGTGCGGATCCTGGCGGACCTCGGGGTCCGGCAGGTCGCCGAGAACCGGGACCAGGACGCGGCACCGAAGGCCGCGGAATGTACGGATCTGCCCTTGAGTTGGCATTTTGTCGGTCAACTTCAGACCAACAAGGTGCGATCCGTCGTCGGCTACGCGGACGTCGTGCAGTCCGTGGACCGCGATCGGCTGGTCACCGCGCTCTCCAGGGAGGCCGTGCGCGCGGGGCGCGAACTCGGGTGCCTGATCCAGGTCGCCCTGGACGCGGGCGAGCAGGCGCGGGGCGAGCGGGGCGGGGTGGCGCCGGGCGGCATCGGGGAGTTGGCGGACCTCGTCGCGGACGCCCCGGGGCTGCGGCTCGGCGGCCTGATGACCGTCGCGCCGCTGACCGGGGAGTACGCCGGCCGCCAACAGGCGGCGTTCGAACGGCTCATGGATTTGTCGACCTCCCTGCGCCGGGCCCATCCTGCTGCCACCATGGTCTCGGCAGGGATGAGCGCGGACCTCGAACAGGCCGTGGCCGCCGGAGCGACACATGTGCGCGTCGGCAGCGCGGTACTCGGAGTCCGCCCCGGCCTCGGGTAACGTCGCCAAGAAGTCGGACCACAGCAGAAAATATGGTCAATACCGCCGAAGAAGGCGCAACGACCTCGTGGATCGCGGGGACTTGGCGGTCGTCAGTCGATCCACCACAGAGCGGAGGACTCAGAGAATGGCCGGCGCGATGCGCAAGATGGCGGTCTACCTCGGCCTCGTGGAGGACGATGGGTACGACGGCCGGGGTTTCGACCCCGATGACGACTTCGAACCCGAACTCGACCCGGAGCCCGAGCGGGACCGCAGGCGGCACGAGCCGTCGCACCAGCCGCACGGCACACATCAGCAGCAAAGGGACGAACCGGTACGGGTGATGCAGCCTCCGGCACCCCGCGAACCCGTGTCCCATTCCGCTTCGCTCCCGGCGGAATCCCCTCGTCCGGCGCGTATCGCGCCCGTGGCATCCATCACACAAGAACGCGCGAGCCTGGAGAAGAACGCACCGGTGATCATGCCCAAGGTCGTGTCGGAACGTGAGCCGTACCGGATCACCACACTTCACCCCCGGACCTACAACGAGGCCCGTACCATCGGGGAACACTTCCGTGAAGGCACTCCGGTGATCATGAATCTGACGGAGATGGACGACACGGACGCGAAGCGACTTGTCGACTTTGCGGCCGGTCTGGTGTTCGGCCTCCACGGCAGCATCGAGCGGGTGACGCAGAAGGTGTTTCTGTTGTCGCCTGCTAACGTCGATGTCACGGCGGAGGACAAGGCCCGCATCGCAGAGGGCGGGTTCTTCAACCAGAGCTGAGACGCAACACCGGACAACCGGCACGGAACAGGGGAGAGGGAAGCACCGATCATGGGCGTGGCCATGGAGGTTCTCTACATCGCGCTGATGGTGTTCCTCATCGTACTGATCTTCCGATTGGTCATGGATTATGTGTTCCAGTTCGCCCGCTCGTGGCAACCCGGCAAGGCGATGGTGGTCGTTCTGGAGGCCACCTACACTGTCACCGATCCACCGCTGAAGCTTCTGCGGCGGTTCATCCCGCCGCTGCGTCTCGGGGGCGTGGCGCTCGACCTGTCCTTCTTCGTTCTGATGATCATCGTCTACATCCTGATCTACATCGTGGGAAGCCTCGCGACGTGAGTGTGGACGATACGGTCTTGCCGACTGCCGATGACTACGTTGAGGTGAAGAGATGCCGTTGACCCCCGAGGACGTGCGGAACAAGCAGTTCACGACCGTCCGCCTCCGAGAAGGCTATGACGAGGACGAGGTCGATGCCTTCCTCGACGAGGTCGAGGCCGAGCTGACCCGTCTGCTCCGTGAGAACGAGGACCTGCGCGCCAAGCTGGCCGCGGCCACCCGTGCCGCCGCGCAGAACCAGCAGAACATGCGCAAGCCTCCGGAGCAGCAGCAGGACCAGCAGCAGCACCCGCAGCACCCCCAGCACCAGCAGCAGGGGCCGGGCATGCCCCAGCAGGGCGGGATGCCGCAGCAGGGCATGCGAGGTCCCGGCGCTCCGGTGCCCGCCGGCATATCGGGCCCGCCGCAGCAGCAGATGGGTGGCCCCATGGGTGGTCCGCCCCAGCTGCCGAGCGGTGCCCCGCAGCTGCCCGCCGGCCCCGGCGGACAGGGCCCGCAGGGTCCCGGCCCGATGGGTCAGGGTCCGATGGGTCAGGGTCCCGGACCGATGGGCCAGGGCCCCGGTCCGATGCAGGGCCAGATGGGTCCGGGCCCGATGGGCGGCCCGAACCCGATGGGCGGTCCCGGACCGATGGGTCAGGGTCCCGGTGGCGACAGTGCCGCGCGGGTGCTGTCGCTGGCCCAGCAGACCGCCGACCAGGCGATCGCCGAGGCCCGTTCCGAGGCCAACAAGATCGTCGGCGAGGCCCGTTCGCGCGCCGAGGGTCTGGAGCGCGACGCCCGCGCCAAGGCCGACGCGCTGGAGCGGGACGCGCAGGAGAAGCACCGCGTCGCGATGGGCTCCCTGGAGTCCGCCCGCGCCACGCTGGAGCGCAAGGTCGAGGACCTGCGCGGCTTCGAGCGCGAGTACCGCACGCGTCTGAAGTCGTACCTGGAGTCGCAGCTGCGCCAGCTGGAGACCCAGGCCGACGACTCGCTGGCCCCGCCGCGCACCTCCCCGGCGGCCGCTTCGCTGCCGCCGTCCCCGGCGCCCTCCATGGCTCCGGCCGGTGCCAGCGCTCCGTCCTACGGCGGCAACGGCGCGATGGGCGGTCCGTCCGGCCCGTCCGGTCCGTCCTACGGCGGCCAGCAGCAGATGTCCCCGGCGATGACCCAGCCGATGGCTCCGGTCCGGCCGCAGGGCCCGTCCCCCATGGGCCAGGCCCCGTCCCCGATGCGCGGCTTCCTGATCGACGAGGACGACAACTGAGGCGCCCTGACGGGTTCCTGAGCGAACGCACGAACAAGGCGTCGGCAGCCTGAGAGAACGGCCCCGGAGGATCTCCTCCGGGGCCGTTCTCGTGTGCACGGGCAGTGGCTGGCCGTACGGGTCTCCCCGCGCTCCCCGCGCCCCCGGGGGAGCGCGGGGAGCCCGCCCGGCTACGCCTTGCGCAGCCGGAACGTCAGGGACAGGCCCTCGTCGGTGAACGGGTCACCGTAGGCGCCGTCCGCCTCGCCCTGGGCGAAGTCCGTGGCCAGGACCTCGTCGGCGATGAGCCCCGCGTGCTCGGACAGGGCCGCGATGACCGCCGGGTCGGTGGAGGTCCAGCGCAGCGCGATCCGGTCCGCGACGTCCAGGCCGCTGTTCTTGCGCGCCTCCTGGATGAGCCGGATGGCGTCGCGCGCCAGGCCCGCCTGCCGCAGCTCCTCGGTCAGCTCCAGGTCGAGCGCCACGGTCGCGCCCGAGTCGGACGCCACCGACCAGCCCTCGCGCGGGGTCTCGGTGATGATCACCTCGTCCGGGGCCAGTGTGACGGTCTCGCCGTCGACCTCCACCGACGCCGTGCCCTCGCGCAGCGCCAGCGACAGCGCCGCCGCGTCGGCCGCGGCGACGGCCTTCGCCACGTCCTGGACGCGCTTGCCGAACCGCTTGCCCAGGGCGCGGAAGTTGGCCTTCGCGGTGGTGTCCACCAGTGACCCGCCGACCTCGCTGAGCGACGCCAGCGAGGAGACGTTGAGCTCCTCGGTGATCTGCGCGTGCAGCTCGCGGTCCAGGGTGTCGAAGCCCGCCGCCGCGACCAGCGCGCGCGAGAGCGGCTGGCGGGTCTTGACGCCCGACTCCGCGCGGGTGGCCCGGCCCAGCTCCACCAGCCGTCGCACCAGCACCATCTGCCGGGACAGCTCGGGGTCGATCGCGGACAGGTCGGCCTCGGGCCAGGAGGCCAGGTGCACCGACTCCGGGGCGTCCGGCGACACCGGCACCACCAGGTCCTGCCAGACCCGCTCGGTGATGAACGGGGTCAGCGGGGCCATCAGCCGGGTGACCGTCTCGACGACCTCGTGCAGCGTGCGCAGCGCGGCCTTGTCGCCCTGCCAGAAGCGGCGGCGCGAACGGCGGACGTACCAGTTGGACAGGTCGTCCACGAACGCGGAGAGCAGCTTTCCGGCACGCTGCGTGTCGTACGCCTCCAGGGCCTGTGTGACCTGGTCGGTCAGCGCGTGCAGCTCGCTGAGCAGCCAGCGGTCCAGCAGCGGGCGGTCGGCCGGGGCCGGATCCGCCGCGCTCGGCGCCCAGTTCGACGTACGGGCGTACAGCGCCTGGAAGGCGACCGTGTTCCAGTAGGTCAGCAGCGTCTTGCGCACCACCTCCTGGATGGTGCCGTGGCCGACCCGGCGGGCTGCCCAGGGCGAACCGCCGGCCGCCATGAACCAGCGCACCGCGTCCGCGCCGTGCTGGTCCATCAGCGGGATCGGCTGGAGGATGTTGCCCAGGTGCTTGGACATCTTGCGGCCGTCCTCGGCGAGGATGTGGCCCAGGCACACCACGTTCTCGTAGGACGACTTGTCGAACACCAGGGTGCCGATCGCCATCAGCGTGTAGAACCAGCCGCGGGTCTGGTCGATCGCCTCGGAGATGAACTGCGCCGGGTAGCGGCTCTCGAACAGCTCCTTGTTCTTGTACGGGTACCCCCACTGCGCGAACGGCATCGAACCCGAGTCGTACCAGGCGTCGATGACCTCGGGCACGCGCACGGCCGTCGCCCCGCAGCCCTCCTCGGGGCAGGCGAAGGTCACCTCGTCGATGAACGGGCGGTGCGGGTCCAGGCCCGACTGGTCGGTGCCGGTCAGCTCGGTCAGCTCCGCGCGGGAGCCGACGCAGGTGAGGTGGTCCTCGGCGCAGCGCCAGACGGGCAGCGGGGTGCCCCAGTAGCGGTTGCGGGACAGCGCCCAGTCGATGTTGTTGTTCAGCCAGTCGCCGAAGCGGCCGTGCTTGACGCTGTCCGGGTACCAGTTGGTCCGCTCGTTCTCCGCCAGCAGCCGGTCCTTCACGGCGGTGGTGCGGATGTACCAGGACGGCTGGGCGTAGTACAGCAGCGCGGTGTGGCAGCGCCAGCAGTGCGGGTAGCTGTGCTCGTAGGGCAGGTGCCGGAAGAGCAGGCCCCGCTCGCGCAGATCCTCGGTGAGCCGCTCGTCGGCCTTCTTGAAGAAGACACTGCCGACCAGCGGCAGGTCCTCCTCGAAGGTGCCGTCCGGGCGGACCGGGTTGACCACCGGCAGCCCGTAGGAGCGGCACACCCTGAGGTCGTCCTCACCGAAGGCGGGGGACTGGTGGACCAGACCCGTGCCGTCCTCGGTGGTGACGTACTCGGCGTTGACCACGTAGTGGGCGGGCTCGGGGAACTCGACCAGTTCGAAGGGGCGCCGGTAGGTCCAGCGCTCCATCTCGGCGCCGGTGAAGGACTCGCCGGTCCTCTCCCAGCCCTCGCCGAGCGCCTTGGCGACCAGCGGCTCGGCGACGACGACCTTCTCCTGGCCGTCCGTGGCGACCACATAGGTGACGTCCGGGTGGGCGGCGACGGCCGTGTTGGACACCAGGGTCCAGGGGGTCGTCGTCCACACCAGGAGCGCCGCCTGCCCGGCCAGCGGTCCGGAGGTGAGCGGGAAGCGCACGTACACGGACGGGTCGACGACCGTCTCGTAGCCCTGCGCCAGCTCGTGGTCGGACAGGCCGGTGCCGCAGCGCGGGCACCAGGGGGCGACCCGGTGGTCCTGCACCAGCAGGCCCTTGTCGAAGATCTGCTTCAGCGACCACCAGACCGACTCGATGTACTCGGGGTCCATGGTCCGGTAGGCGTCGTCCAGGTCGACCCAGTAGCCCATGCGCGTCGTCAGCTCGGCGAAGGCGTCGGTGTGCCGGGTCACGGACGCGCGGCAGCGGTCGTTGAACTCGGCGATGCCGTACGCCTCGATGTCCTGCTTGCCGGTGAAGCCCAGCTCCTTCTCCACCGCCAGCTCGACGGGCAGGCCGTGGCAGTCCCAGCCGGCCTTGCGGCCCACGTGGTAGCCGCGCATGGTGCGGAAGCGGGGGAAGACGTCCTTGAAGACGCGGGCCTCGATGTGGTGGGCGCCGGGCATGCCGTTGGCGGTGGGCGGGCCCTCGTAGAACACCCATTCGGGGCGGCCCGCGGACTGCTCCAGGCTCTTGGCGAAGATCTTCTGCTCGCGCCAGAAGTCGAGCACCGCGTGTTCGAGCGCGGGCAGGTCGACCTGGGCGGGCACCTGGCGGTACTGCGGCTGCGTATTCAACGAGCTTCCTCCGGCGGATGTGCTGCCTACCGTCGGAGGGACGAGAGCGTTCGTGCTTCCACGCCGTGCGGCGCGCTCCCGCGGTACCACCCTCCTTGGCCCTCCGGTGCGCCGTACGCTCCGGCGAGCCCCCTCATTGGGCTCGCGATGCCGGGTCTACTGGCCCCCGGGCTGCTCCCTGGGGTGTTCTTCCGGCGGCTCCGGGGTGATCTTCACGTCGCGCTCGCCCCCGGGCTCACACCGTCCCCGGGTCGCTCTGGGCTGCCTGCGCCGCTACTCGTCCCCATCCACGCTTCTCGCTCCGCCCAGTGTACGGCGCTCCGGGGACCGCGGCCGACCGGTTTTCGGCGCCCGGCGCCGGGCGCGGGGCGGGGGCGCGGGTGACCCGAACGGCGGCGGCGCCGCCCGCCGAGATCGTCCGACGTGCGTCTTGTCGGATTACCCGGCGGGGAGCTGGGCACAACGCTTGCATGCCGGGCGCGCGGTGCGCGCGAGGCGGGCGAATCGGGCGGCGTGCCCCGTTGCCGCGGGGCTTGAGTCGATTTATCGTCCCAGCACGATTCGCGAGCAAGATCACAATATATGAAGGGGCCGCGGCCATGGTGGCGAAGAAGACCGCCGAGCAGTCGGCGTCCGACGGGTCCCGGCACACCGGCGCGGACGGCCGGACGACCGGGTCCGCGCGGTCCACCGGAGCGGAAGGCGCCGCCCGCGAGAGGGCCACGGGCCGCGCGCAGGGCCGTACGAAGGCCCCGGCGGAGGGCGGCGCGGCCGGGGCGGGCCCGGCCGGGGATCCGGAACGGACCGCGGCCGCCGCACCCCGGCGCACTCCGGCGCGGAAGACCGCCCCCCACAAGACCCCCGCGCGCAAGGCCGCCCCGGCGAAGGAGTCCGCGCCGGACGACTCCCCGCCGAAGAGCGCCGCGCAGGGTGGGAGCGGTGCCGCTGTGGGCAGGAAGAGCTCGGGCAAGAAGGCGGGCGCGGCCGAGGCCGCGAAGCAGACGGGAGCCACGACGGTGGTTGCGAAGAAGACTCCTGGCAGGGCCGGCAGGACCGGCAGGGCCAGTACGGCCACGGCGGCCAAGACCGCGGTCCCCATGGCGCGCGTCGCCGCGGCGGTGGAGCCGGGCGACCTCGCGGTCCGCCCGGGTGAGGACCCGTGGACCGAGGAGGAGGTCGCCGAGGCCCGCGCGGAGCTGGAGTCCGAGATGGAGCGGCTGAGCACCGAGATCAGCTCGTCCGAGGCGTCCCTCGCGGGTCTGATGCGGGACTCCGGGGACGGCGCGGGCGACGACCAGGCGGACACCGGCACCAAGAACATCACGCGCGAGCACGAACTGGCGCTGGCCGCCAACGCGCGCGAGACGCTCACCCAGACCGAGCGCGCCCTCGACCGGCTGGACGCGGGCACCTACGGCGTGTGCGAGAACTGCGGCAACCCCATCGGGAAGGCCCGTATGCAGGCCTTCCCGCGGGCCACCCTGTGCGTGGAGTGCAAGCAGAAGCAGGAGCGCCGGTAGCCACCTGCGGTGAACGGGTGCCGGCGCCCTCCTGAGCGCGTCGGCCCCGCGGGACGTGCCGTAGTCTCGTCCTCAGTCAGGTACCTAGGTCGAGGGACTCACGTGGCAGAGGCGGAGCGCATCATCGGTACGCCGGACGAGACCCCGGACGCGGAGCGTCCCGGGGAGCAGCGGCGGCCCGACGCCGCGGCGGAGACGGCCGCACCAGCAGGGACGACGCCGGACGCGCCGGAGGCCGGCGGCAGCGCGCAGGAGGAGTCCGCCGCCGCGGACGGGCCGCCGCGGGGCAGGCGCCGCGTCGGCGTGCTGTTCGCGGTGGCCGCCGTGGCGTACGCCCTCGACCTCGTCAGCAAGATCCTCGTGGTGGCCAAGCTGGAGCACCACGCCCCGGTGAAGATCATCGGGGACTGGCTCCAGTTCCAGATGATCCGCAACTCCGGTGCCGCCTTCAGCTTCGGCGAGGCGTACACGGTGATCTTCACGGTCATCGCCGCCTCCGTGATCGTGGTGATCGTCCGGCTGGCCCGCAAGCTGTACAGCCTGCCCTGGGCGTTCGCGCTCGGCCTGCTGTTCGGCGGCGCACTGGGCAACCTCACCGACCGGATCTTCCGCTCGCCGGGGGTCTTCAAGGGCGCGGTCGTCGACTTCATCTCGCCCAAGCACTTCGCCGTCTTCAACCTCGCCGACTCGGCGATCGTCTGCGGCGGCATCCTGATCGTGCTGCTCTCCTTCGGCGGCCGGGACCCGGACGGCACCATCCACAAGGACTGAGGCGCGCACCGGCGCGTACGGGAGTGTCCGGCCCGTCCGGCATACTCGACGGGTGAGCACCCTTCCCGAGATCCGTACCCTGCCCGTGCCCGACGGCCTGGAGGGCGAGCGTGTCGACGCCGCCATCTCCCGCATGTTCGGCTTCTCCCGTACGAAGGCGGCCGAGCTGGCCGCGGCGGGCAAGGTGCTGGTCGACGGCACGGCGGTCGGCAAGTCCGAGCGGGTGAGCGGCGGCGCCTGGCTGGAGGTCGAGATGCCGCAGGCCCCCGCGCCCGTGCAGATCGTCGCCGAGCCCGTGGAGGGCATGGAGATCGTCCACGACGACGACGACGTCGTCGTGATCGTCAAGCCGGTCGGCGTCGCGGCGCACCCCAGCCCCGGCTGGACCGGCCCCACGGTCATCGGCGGGCTCGCCGCCGCCGGGTACCGCATCTCGACCTCGGGCGCCGCCGAGCGCCAGGGCATCGTGCACCGCCTGGACGTCGGCACCTCCGGCCTGATGGTGGTCGCCAAGTCCGAGTACGCGTACACCTCGCTCAAGCGCCAGTTCAAGGAGCGCACGGTCGACAAGCGCTACCACACCCTGGTCCAGGGCCACCCCGACCCGACCAGCGGCACCATCGACGCCCCCATCGGACGCCACCCGAACCACGACTACAAGTGGGCCGTCACCGCCGAGGGCAAGCCGTCCGTCACGCACTACGACCTCATCGAGGCCTTCCGCGCCGCCTCCCTGCTCGACGTGAAGCTGGAGACCGGCCGCACCCACCAGATCCGCGTCCACATGGCCGCCCACCGCCACCCCTGCGTCGGCGACCTCACCTACGGCGCCGACCCCACCCTGGCCAAGCGGCTGAAGCTGACCCGGCAGTGGCTGCACGCGGTGCGGCTCGGCTTCGAGCACCCCGGCGACGGCCACTGGGCGGAGTTCGCCAGCGACTACCCGGCCGACCTCCAGCAGGCCCTGGACCAGGTCCGCGAGGAGACCTACGCGTGACCCGGACCGCGTACCGGACCCGGGTGGCCGCCGGCGCCGCCGACCGCGAGGCGTGCTTCGCGGTGCGCAAGGAGGTCTTCGTCACCGAGCAGGGCGTCCCCGAGGACCTGGAGTACGACGAGCTGGACGCGGTGGCGGTGCATGTGCTCGCCGTCCGCGACGACGGCACCCCGCTCGGCACCGGACGGCTGCTGCACGGCGCCGCGGCGGCCGGCCGCACCGGCGGCGACCCGGCCGTCGGCTCGCTGGGCCGCCTCGCCGTCACCGCCGCCGCCCGGGGCCTCGGCGTCGGCGCGGCCCTGGTGCGCGCCCTGGAGGACGCGGCCCGCGCGCACGGCCTGACCGCCATGGACCTGCACGCGCAGACCCACGCCCTCGGCTTCTACGAGCGGCTGGGCTACACGGCCCACGGCCCCGAATTCCCGGACGCCGGCATTCCGCACCGGGCCATGCGGCGCACCCTGTAGCCGCGGCCAGGCGGTTCCCAGCAGGCCGACGCGGCGGACGGCATGGCACGCTGGAGGCTGCCGTGTGACCGTCCGACCCCCGGAGCGCCGAGCGTGGATCAGCTGGCCCTGTTGTTCGTCGTCCTGCTCGGGGCCGTGATCAGTGTCCCCGTCGGAGACCGGCTCGGGCTGCCCGCCCCGGTGCTCATGACGCTCCTCGGGATCGTCCTGGCGGTCCTGAACTTCGTGCCGAACATCGACATCCCGCCCGAGCTGATCCTGCCCGCGCTGCTGCCGCCGCTGCTCTACGCCGCCGTACGGCGCACCTCCTGGCGGCAGTTCGCGGCGAACAGACGTCCGATCTTCCTGCTGGCCGTGGCCCTGGTGTTCGTCACCACCCTGTGCGTCGCGGTGGTCGCCCACACCATCGTGCCGGGGCTGCCGCTGGCCGCCGCGGTGGCGCTCGGCGCGCTGGTCGCGCCGCCCGACCCGGTCGCGGCGACCGCGGTGGCCGGACAGCTCGGGCTGCCCCGCCGCCTGGTGTCGATCCTGGAGGGCGAGGGCCTGTTCAACGACGTCACCGCCATCGTGCTCTACCACGTCGCGATCGCCGCCGCCGTCAGCGGCGAGTTCTCCGCCTGGCAGGCCGGACTCGACCTGGTGCTGTCCGCGGTGGTCGCCGTGATCATCGGCGTGGCCCTCGGCTGGGGCGCCAACAAACTGCTCGACCTGCTGGGGGACGCCACCCTCCAGATCGGCCTGACGCTCCTGGTGCCGTACGCCTCCTACGTGCTGGCCGAGGAACTGCACGGCTCCGGCGTCCTCGCCGTGCTCACCACCGCGCTGTTCCTGGCCGAGTACGCCTACGGGGCCGACGACGTGATGAGCCGGCTGGCCGGACACACCGTCTGGGACGTCGTCGACACCCTCGTCACCGGAGTCGCCTTCGGACTGATCGGCCTGGAACTGCACAACGCGATCCGCACCGCGTCCGGCCGCTGGCTGGAACTGCTCGGCTGGGCCGGGGTGGTCGTGGGCGTCGTGATCCTGGTCCGGCTGCTGTGGCTGCTGCCCGCGACCTGGCTCACCCAGCGCCTGCACGCCCGGCGGGACTACGACGAGGACATCCCGACGAGCTGGCGGGAGACCGTCGTCATGTGGTGGGCGGGGATGCGAGGGGTGGCCTCGGTGGCGCTGGCCCTGGCCATCCCGCTCAAGACGGACAGCGGCGCGCCCTTCCCCGACCGCGACGAGATCGTCTTCATCGCCTTCGGCGTGATCATGGTGACGCTCGTGCTCCAGGGGCTCACCCTGCCGTGGCTGGTCAAGCGGCTCGGGGTGCGCGCCGACACCGAGCGCGAGAAGGAGTTCGAGAAGGAACTGGCGGTGCGGGCGGCGCGCGCGGCCAAGCGGCGGCTGAAGGAGATCGAGTCGGTCGAGGACCTGCCCGACGAGGTCTCCGAGCAGATGCTGCGGCGCGCCTTCGAGATCGGCCTGCGGATCAACCCGCAGATCGGCGACGAGGAGCGCCGCGAGGCCCAGGAGCACCGGGTGCGCAGGATCAAGCGGCTGCGCAGGATCCAGGCCGAGATGCTGAGCGCCGCCCGGCACGAGGTGCTCGCCGCCCGCAGCGAGCCGGGCGCCGACCCGGAGATCGTGGACCGGGTGCTGCGCCACCTCGACGTGCGCAGCCTGCGCTGACCCGTCGGCGGCCGGGCAGGTCCTAGTCTCGGTGGCATGACACGCAACGTAGTGATCAGCGGTGGTGGTACGGGCATCGGGCTGGCCGCGGCGCGGGCGTTCGCCGCCGACGGGGACCGCGTCCTGCTGCTCGGACGGCGCGAGCAGGTGCTGCGCGAGGCGCGGGTGCCGGGGGCGCTCGTCCGCGCGGCCGACCTCACGGACGTGGACGACGTACGGCAGGCCGCCCGCTTCGTGGCCGAGGAGATGGGCGCCGTGGACGTGCTCGTGCACAGCGCGGGCGGCTCCGGACTGCTGGAGCAGCGGCCGGAGCGGGCCGACCCGCTGGAGCGGATCGCCGACGACTGGTCGCTCAACTTCCGGCTCAACACGCTGACCGCCGTGCTGCTCACCGAGGCCCTCAGGCACCGGCTGGCCGAGCCCGGCGGACGGGTGCTGTTCCTCAGCTCCATCGCCGCCTACCGGGGCTCGGGCAGCGGTGCCTACGGCGCGGCCAAGGCGGCCCTGCACCCCTACGCCCACGATCTGGCCCGTCAGTTGGGCCCGCACGGCATCACGGTGAACGTGGTCGCCCCCGGCTACATCGAGGACACCGGCTTCTTCGGCGACGCGATGGACGACGAGCGCCGCGCCCGGCTCGTCGGCGAGACCTCGACCGGCCGCGCCGGCACCCCCGGCGATGTCGCCGCCACCCTGCACTGGCTGGCCTCCCCGGCCGCCGCGCACGTCACCTCGCAGATCGTCCAGGTCAACGGCGGCGCCGAGCGCGGCCACTGAACGCCCGGCGGCCCCGTCAGCCGCGCCCGGCGCGGGACGCGTCCAGGCCGGTGCGCGTCCCGTCCGGACCGGCGACGGGCACTGCCCGGTCCCCGTGCCCGTCCCCGGCGGCGCGGTCCCGCGGCGGCACCGCCTCGCCCGTGTTGACGCGGGGCAGCGCGTACGGGTGCTCCTCGCACAGCCACCGGAGCATCTGCTCGCGCACCGCGACCCGTACCGTCCAGATGTCGTCGGCGTCCTTCGCCGTCACCAGCGCCCGCACCTGGACGGTGGTGGGCGTGGTGTCCGTGATCTGCACGTTGCAGGCGCGGCCGTCCCAGGCCGGGCAGGTGCGCAGGATGTCGCGCAGCTTGTCGCGCATCGCCTCCAGGGGCGCGGAGTGGTCGAGGTGCCAGAACACGGTGCCGGTCATCTGCGGGGTGCCGCGCGACCAGTTCTCGAACGGGTTGGACGTGAAGTAGGAGACCGGCATGGTGATCCGGCGCTCGTCCCAGGTCCGTACGGTCAGGAAGGTCAGCGTGATCTCGTCGACGGTGCCCCACTCGCCGTTGACGACGACGGTGTCGCCGATGCGCACCATGTCGCCGAAGGCGATCTGGAGCCCGGCGAACATGTTGCTCAGCGTGGACTGCGCGGCGACACCGGCGACGATGCCGAGGATCCCGGCCGAGGCCAGCAGCGAGGCACCGGCCGCGCGCATCGCCGGGAAGGTCAGCAGCATCGAGGCGGCGGCCACCACGATGACGACCGCGGTGACCACCCGCATGATCAGCTCGACCTGGGTGCGCACCCGGCGCACCCGGGCCGGGTCCCGCTGGGCGCGGGAGCTGGCGTAGCGGGAGTACGAGGTCTCGACGACGGCCGCCGCGATCCGGACGGCCAGCCAGGCGGCGGACCCGATCAGCACCAGGGTCAGGGTGCGGCCGATGCCGCCCCGGTGCTCCTGGAGGAGTTCGGCGCGGTCGTAGGAGCCTCTGAGCAGGGCGGAGCACAGGACGAGCTGGTAGGGCACGCGGGCCCGGCGCAGCAGTCCCCACAGCGGTGTCTCGTGGTGCCGTTCGTCGGCCTTGCGCAGCAGCAGGTCGGTGGCCCAGCCGATGAGCAGGGTGAGGACGACCGAGCCGCCGATCACGGTCAGCGGGCGGAGTGCGTCTTCCATGCCTGCGAACGTAACCGGGGGCGGCCGGGGACGAACATGTGTCTTCCGGCGGTTCGTGGGTAGGGCCGGGCCCGTGTGGCGAGGCCCACGCAGGACGTTCACATCCGGGCGGGTGCGCTCGGGCGTTGTCGTACCCGGCTGGCACCATGGCCTCATGAACATCATGCTCTTCCACTCGACCTACGGCCTCACCCCCGCGGTGCGGCAGGCCGCCGACCGGCTGCGCGCCGCCGGGCACGAGGTGTGGACGCCCGATCTCTTCGCGGGCCGTACGTTCGACTCGGTCGAGGAGGGCATGGCCTTCAAGGACGAGACCGGCAAGGACGAGCTGCTCAGACGGGCCGTGCTGGCCGCCGCCCCCTACTCGGAACGCGGCCTGGTCTACGCCGGGTTCTCCTTCGGCGCCTCCGTCGCGCAGACCCTCGCCCTCGGCGACGACAAGGCCCGCGGCCTGCTGCTCCTGCACGGCACGTCCGACATCGCGCCGGGCGCCCGGGCCGACGAGCTGCCCGTCCAGCTGCATGTGGCCGAGCCGGACCCGTTCGAGACGGACGACTGGCTGAGCGCCTGGTACCTCCAGATGGGCCGCACCGGCGCCGACGTCGAGATCTACCGGTACGCCGGGGCCGGTCACCTCTACACCGACCCGGACCTGCCGGACTACGACGCGGAGGCCGCCGAGGCCACCTGGCGGGTGGCGCTCGGCTTCCTCGACAGCATCGGCTGAGCCCGCGCCGGACAGGTCCGGCTAGACGGGGTCGTAGGTCCGCTCGATCTTCTGCGTGCCGCTGCGGGTGCGGTACGAGCGGGCCCAGGAGGAGGTCGCGTCCGCCCGGGTGCGGTCGGAGACGACGTAGTAGTCCATCTGCGCGCGCTCGGCGGTGATGTCCAGGACGCCGTAGCCGTGGCGGTCGGTGTCGACCCAGTGGACGTGCCGGTTGGCGGCCCGGATCACCGGCGCGGCCAGCGCCGAGACGGTGCCCTCGGGGACCTTGACCATGTCGTCGAGGTTGTCGGAGGTCAGCGAGGTGACCACGAACTCGGTCGCGGCCGAGGGAGACAGCGGATAGGTCCCGGCGTCCACCGGCACGTCGTTGGCCCACGCCATGTGGATGTCCCCGGTCAGGAAGACGGTGTTGCGGATGGCGTTGCCCCGCAGATGGCCGAGGAGTTCGCGGCGGTCGTCGGTGTAGCCGTCCCACTGGTCGGTGTTGATCGCCAGGCCCTCCTGGGGCAGCCCCAGCAGCTTGGCGAGCGGCTTCAGCAGGTCCGCCGAGAGCGCGCCGACGACGAACGGGGAGATCATCACCGAGTTGCCGACCAGCCGCCAGGTGGTGTCCGAGGCCGTCAGACCCGCCTTGAGCCAGTCCAGTTGGGCGCGGCCGGTGAGGGTGCGGCCGGGGTCGTCGACCGATCCCGAGCCGGTGGACGCCTGCTGCGAGCGGAAGGAGCGCAGGTCGAGCAGGGACAGATCGGCGAGCCTGCCGAAGCGCAGCCGCCGGTAGGTGGTGCCCGCGATCGCCGGGCGCACCGGCATCCACTCGAAGTAGGCGCGCTTGGCGGCTGCCTGGCGGTCGCTCCAGGCGCCCTCGGCGCCCTCGGTGTGGTTGACCGCGCCGCCCGACCAGGCGTTGTCGGCGAACTCGTGGTCGTCCCAGATCGCGATGACCGGCGCGCGGTGGTGCAGCGCCTGGAGGTCGGGGTCGGTCTTGTAGCGGGCGTGCCGGATCCGGTAGTCGGCGAGCGTGAGGATCTCGTGCGCCGGTTCGTGCGGGCGCACGACCGTGCCCCGGGCCGCGTACTCGCCCGACTTGTACTCGTAGATGTAGTCGCCCAGGTGCAGCCAGGCGTCCAGGTCGCCGCGGTCGGCGAGGTGGCGGTAGGCGGCGAAGCGGCCGGCCTCCCAGTTGGCGCAGGAGACCACGCCGAAGCGCAGGCCGGTCACGGCGGCGTCGTGGGCGGGCGCGGTCCGGGTGCGGGCCACGGGCGAGTCGGTGCCGCCGGCCGAGAAGCGGAACCAGTAGTCGGTGGCGGGCCGCAGGCCGCGGATGTCGGCCTTGACGGTGTGGTCCGAGGCCGCGCTCGCGACGGTGGAGCCGCGGGCGACGACGGTGGTGAACGCCCGGTCGGTGGCGACCACCCAGCTCACCTCGGTGTCGGGCCCGGCACCGGAACCCGGCAGCGCCTCCGGGACCGGGGTCACCCGGGTCCACAGCAGGACGCCGTCGGGCAGAGGGTCGCCGGAGGCCACCCCGTGCAGGAAGGCGGGCGCGGCGGTCGCGGCGCGCGCGGGCAGCGCGGCGGCGAGCGGCGCGGCCAGGGCGGCACCGGCCGCGGCGGCCTTGACGACCGTACGGCGGCGCGGGCCCGGCGCGGGGCCGTCGGCGCGAGGAGGGGTCTGGGCAGGGTCGGACGCTCTGTGTCGGCTGGTCACGGCCGATCACATTACTGACCGGTACGCGCAAAGAGCGGGCGAACGGGGAAAGTTCGCCCGCTCTTCAACGGGGATTGGCGCAGGGCCGTGCGAACCGGGACGGATCCGGCGCGCACCGCCCCGGCCGGGTCAGCCCTTCAGCGCGGCGCCGACCACCGAGTCGAAGTCCTCCACCGTCATCGGCGCGTTGTCCGAGCCGGGGGTGGTGAGCTTCTTGCCGTTCATGACCAGGCTCGGGGTGCCCTTCACGTCGTCCTTGTTGTCGTCGAAGGACTTCGACATGGCCATGGCCCAGGCGTCGTAGGTGCCGTTCTTCACGGCGGTCTGGAACTTGGCGTTGCCCTTGAGCGCCGAGACGGTGTCGGCGATCTGGATGAGGTACGAGTCGTTCTTGAGCTTGTCGTCGTTCTCGTCCGGGTGCCACTTGGCGGAGTAGAGCGCCGTCTTGTACTCCAGGAACGCCTCGGGGCTGACGTTGAGCGCGGCACCGAGGGCGCTCAGCGCGTTCTTGGAGCCCTCGCCCTGGTCGTGGTCGTCGAGGAAGGTGCCCGAGATGAACTGCATCTTGAACTTGCCGTCGTCGATGTCCTTCTTCAGGGTCGCGCCGACGGTCTGCTCGAACTGCGCGCAGACCGGGCAGCGCGGGTCCTCGTAGACCTTGAGGGTCTTGGCGGCGGTGCTCTTGCCGAAGACGACCGTCGTGCCGTCCTTGCCCGAGGTGTTGGCGGGCGCGACGACCTTCTCGTCCTTCACGGCCTCCCAGTGGCCGGGCTTGTTGGCCTGGACGACGGCGTAGCCGATGCCGCCCGCCGCGGCCAGCACCGCGACGACCGAGACGCCGACGATGACCTGCCGCCTGACCTTGGCCCGCTTCGCCTCGCGCTCGCGCTCGACGCGCAGCCGCTCCCGGGCCGCCGTCTTCGCCGACTGGCTGTTCCGCTTGCTCATGGTGGTGTTCTCCCTGTGGGCCGCGCAGCCTGGTGCGCGGACGTACGTGTGACGTGGTGGGGACCGGTCGGTCCGGACCGGCGCCGCCGCTCAGCCGAGGGCGGGGGCGTGCCGGTGGGCGCGGGCGGCCGGGCGCGGCGGACCGCGTCGTCCCAGGGAGTGGACGAGGAGGCGGGCGCGCAGGGTGGTGCGGTGCGGCGCGGGACGCGTCGGGCGCCGCACCGTGCCGCGCCGGCGGACCGTGACCGCGGCGACCGCGAGCAGCAGCGGCCGGAAGGTGGTCGCGGCCATCGCGCGCACCAGCTGGGCCAGTGCCCGCTCGCCGCGGCGCAGCCAGCCCGCCGCGAGCAGGCCCACGGCGACATGCGCGGCCAGCAGCAGCCAGGCGGTCGCCGGGTCGGCGTGCGCGAGCAGCAGCGCGAGCCGGTCGGTGTCGGCGCCGGTCATCCGGGCCAGCGGCGTGCCGACATGGGTGTTGCTGCCGCACAGCACGTCCCAGCCGACCGAGCGCAGCGGACCGGCGAGCGGGCCGCCCGCGCTGCCGTAGCAGACCTGCTGGCCGGTGGTGAAGACGGTGTCGGCGGCCAGTTCCAGCGGGACCAGCAGGGCGGCGATCCGGCCGAAGCCGCGCTCGCGGCCCGCCAGGGCGTAGGCGAGGACGAACACGGCGCCCGCGACGGCGGCCACCGTGTTCAGCGGCAGCGGGACCTGGGACAGCAGGATGTGCGACGCGGTGCTGAGCGTCACGACCACAGCCGTGAACAGCGCCGCGCGCACGGCTCTGAGTCGGGTCCCGGATATGTCCATAGCAGAAGGAGAGTGTGGCACGTCCGCCGGTAAGGCGCCCCTAAAGGGTCCCTGTGAGCGTCCCTGTCGTCACAGACCCGGAATACGACCGTTGCGGAACAGGTCGACGAAGATCCGGTGGTCCTCGCGCGCGCGGGCCGCGTAGGTGTGCGCGAAGTCCGTCAGCATCGGGGCGAAGCCCTCCTCGTCGGCCGCGATGGCGGCGTCGATGGCCCGCTCGGTGGAGAACGGCACCAGGGACTCGCCGGACTGGTCGTCGGCCGCCGCGTGCATGGCGGCGGTGGCGCGGCCGAGGTCGGCGACGACCTGCGCGATCTCCTCCGGGTCGTCGATGTCGCCCCAGTCCAGGTCGACGGCGTACGGCGAGACTTCGGCGACGAGCTGCCCCGCGCCGTCCAGCTCGGTCCAGCCCAGCCACGGGTCGGCGTGCGCCTGGAGGGCGCGCTGGGAGATCACCGTGCGGTGGCCCTCGTGCGCGAAGTAGTCGCGGATCGCCCGGTCGGTCACATGCCGCGAGACGGCGGGGGTCTGGGCCTGCTTGATGTAGATCACGACGTCGTTCTCCAGGGCGTCGCTGTTGCCCTCCAGCAGGATGTTGTACGAGGGCAGCCCGGCCGAGCCGATGCCGATGCCCCGGCGCCCCACGACGTCCTTGACGCGGTAGGAGTCCGGGCGGGCCAGGGACGACTCCGGGAGGGTCTCCAGATAGCCGTCGAAGGCGGCGAGCACCTTGTAGCGGGTGGCCGCGTCCAGCTCGACGGAGCCGCCGCCGGGCGCGAAGCGGCGCTCGAAGTCGCGGATCTCGGTCATCGACTCCAGCAGGCCGAACCGGGTCAGCGAGCGGGCGTCGCGCAGCGCGTCCAGGAGCGGGCCCTCGGCGGTGTCCAGGGTGAAGGGCGGCACCTCGTCGCTCTTGGCGCCGGTGGCCAGGGCGTGCACCCGCTCGCGGTAGGCGTGCGCGTAGACGCTCACCAGTTCGGTGATCTGCCGGTCGCCGAGCGCCTTCGCGTACCCCACCAGGGCGACGGAGGCGGCGAAGCGCTTGACGTCCCAGGTGAACGGGCCGACGTAGGCCTCGTCGAAGTCGTTGACGTTGAAGATCAGCCGACCGTTCGAGTCCATGTACGTACCGAAGTTCTCCGCGTGCAGATCGCCGTGGATCCACACGCGCGAGGTGCGCTCGTCCAGATACGGTCCGGCGGCGGCCCGCGCGCCGTCGCCGCCGGGGCTCTGGGCGGCCAGGTCGTGGTAGAAGAGGCACGCCGTGCCCCGGTAGAACGCGAAGGCGGAGGCCGCCATCCTGCGGAACTTCACACGGAACGCGGCCGGGTCGGCGGCCAGCAGTTCGCCGAAGGCGGTGTCGAAGACGGAGAGGATCTCCTCGCCGCGCTGCTCGTCGCTGAGCTGGGGGACCGACATCGCGGGTGCCTCCTGGTACGGGTGGTGCGTGACATGGGCGGATCACGGCAAGCCGGGGCGGGGCCGGGCCGCCCCGGCCCCGCGACTTCTCCCGATCAACGTCCGGCGCCGCGGGGGAGTGCCCGGTTCCCCGCCGAAGGTACGCCCGGCCGGACTCCGGGTGTCAGTGCCGGGGCATAGACTTCGACGCTGTCCCCCAGACTGTCCGCAGCCCGTCGCCGAGAGCTCTCCCAGGAGGCCGCACCGTGTCGAAGCCGCCGTTCACGCACCTGCACGTCCACACCCAGTACTCGATGCTGGACGGTGCCGCGCGGCTGAAGGACATGTTCGACGCGTGCAACGAGATGGGCATGTCGCACATCGCCATGTCCGACCACGGCAACCTCCACGGGGCGTACGACTTCTTCCACACCGCGCAGAAGGCCGGGGTCACCCCGATCATCGGCATCGAGGCGTATGTCGCGCCCGAGTCCCGGCGCAACAAGCGCAAGGTCCGCTGGGGCCAGCCGCACCAGAAGCGCGACGACGTCTCCGGTTCCGGTGGTTACACCCACAAGACGATGTGGGCGGTGGACCGCACGGGCCTGCACAACCTCTTCCGGCTCTCCTCCGACGCCTATGCCGAGGGCTGGCTCCAGAAGTGGCCCCGCATGGACAAGGAGACCATCGCGCAGTGGTCCCAGGGCATCGTCGCCTCCACCGGCTGCCCCTCGGGCGAGGTGCAGACCCGGCTGCGTCTGGGGCAGGACGAGGAGGCGCTGAAGGCCGCCGCCGACTACCAGGACATCTTCGGCAAGGACCGGTACTTCCTGGAGCTGATGGACCACGGCATCGACATCGAGCACCGGGTCCGCGAGGGCCTGCTGGAGATCGGCAGGAAGCTCGGCATCCCGCCGCTGGTCACCAACGACTCGCACTACACGTACGCGCACGAGGCCGGTGCGCACGACGCCCTGCTGTGCATCCAGACCGGCAAGAACCTCTCCGACCCCGACCGCTTCAAGTTCGACGGCACCGGCTATTACCTGAAGTCCACGGACGAGATGTACGCCATCGACTCCTCGGACGCCTGGCAGCAGGGCTGCGCCAACACGCTCCTGGTGGCCGAGATGGTCGACACCACGGGCATGTTCGAGAAGCGCGACCTGATGCCGAAGTTCGACATCCCCGAGGGCTTCACCGAGGTCACCTGGTTCAAGGAGGAGGTCCGGCGCGGCATGGAGCGCCGCTTCCCCGGCGGCATCCCCGAGGACCGCCAGAAGCAGGTCGACTACGAGATGGACGTCATCATCTCGATGGGCTTCCCGGGCTACTTCCTCGTGGTCGCCGACTTCATCATGTGGGCGAAGAACAACGGCATCGCGGTCGGCCCCGGCCGGGGCTCGGCGGCCGGTTCCATCGTCGCCTACGCCATGGGCATCACCGACCTCGACCCGATCCCGCACGGTCTGATCTTCGAGCGGTTCCTCAACCCCGAGCGCATCTCCATGCCCGACGTCGACATCGACTTCGACGAGCGCAGGCGCGTGGAGGTCATCCGGTACGTCACGGAGAAGTACGGCGCCGACAAGGTCGCCATGATCGGTACGTACGGCAAGATCAAGGCCAAGAACGCGATCAAGGACTCCGCGCGCGTGCTGGGCTATCCGTACGCGATGGGCGACCGCATCACCAAGGCGATGCCGGCCGACGTCCTCGGCAAGGGCATCGATCTGAACGGCATCACGGACTCCTCGCACCCGCGGTACTCGGAGGCCGGCGAGGTCCGCGCGATGTACGAGAACGAGCCGGATGTGAAGAAGGTCATCGACACCGCGAAGGGCGTCGAGGGCCTGGTGCGGCAGATGGGCGTGCACGCCGCCGGTGTGATCATGTCCAGCGAGACCATCACCGAGCACGTCCCGGTCTGGGTGAGGCACACCGACGGGGTGACCATCACACAGTGGGACTACCCGAGCTGTGAGTCGCTCGGCCTGCTGAAGATGGACTTCCTGGGCCTGCGCAACCTGACGATCATGGACGACGCCGTCAAGATGGTGAAGTCCAACAAGGGGATCGACATCGATCTCCTGGGGCTGCCGCTGGACGACCCGACGACCTTCGACCTGCTCCAGCGCGGCGACACCCTGGGTGTCTTCCAGTTCGACGGCGGGCCGATGCGTTCCCTGCTGCGGCTGATGAAGCCGGACAACTTCGAGGACATCTCCGCCGTCTCGGCGCTGTACCGGCCCGGTCCGATGGGCATGGACTCGCACACCAACTACGCGCTGCGCAAGAACGGCCTCCAGGAGATCACCCCGATCCACAAGGAGCTGGAGGAGCCGCTCGAAGAGGTCCTGGCCGTCACCTACGGCCTGATCGTCTACCAGGAGCAGGTGCAGAAGGCCGCGCAGATCATCGCGGGGTACTCGCTCGGCGAGGCCGACATCCTGCGCCGGGTGATGGGCAAGAAGAAGCCCGACGAGCTGGCGAAGAACTTCACCATCTTCCAGGCCGGAGCGAAGAAGAACGGCTACAGCGACGAGGCGATCCAGGCGCTGTGGGACGTGCTGGTGCCCTTCGCCGGGTACGCGTTCAACAAGGCGCACTCGGCCGCGTACGGGCTGGTGTCGTACTGGACCGCCTATCTGAAGGCCAACCATCCGGCCGAGTACATGGCGGCCCTGCTGACCTCGGTCAAGGACGACAAGGACAAGTCGGCGGTCTACCTCAACGAGTGCCGGCGCATGGGCATCAAGGTGCTCCCGCCCAACGTCAACGAGTCCGAGGCGAACTTCGCCGCGCAGGGCGACGACGTGATCCTCTTCGGCCTCTCCGCCGTCCGCAACGTCGGCACCAACGTGGTGGAGTCGATCATCCGGAGCCGCAAGGCCAAGGGGAAGTACTCCTCCTTCCCCGACTACCTCGACAAGGTCGAGGCGGTGGTCTGCAACAAGCGCACCACCGAGTCGCTGATCAAGGCCGGCGCCTTCGACGAGATGGGCCACACCCGCAAGGGCCTCACCGCGCAGTACGAGCCGATGATCGACAATGTGGTCGCGGTCAAACGCAAGGAGGCCGAGGGGCAGTTCGACCTCTTCGGCGGGATGGGCGACGAGCCCAGCGGCGAACCCGGCTTCGGGCTGGACGTGGAGTTCACCACCGATGAGTGGGACAAGACGTACCTGCTCGCCCAGGAGCGGGAGATGCTCGGCCTCTATGTCTCCGACCACCCCCTGTTCGGCCTGGAACACGTCCTCTCCGACAAGGCCGACGCGGGCATCTCCCAGCTCACCGGCGGCGAGCACGCCGACGGCGCGGTCGTCACCATCGGCGGCATCATCTCCGGCCTCCAGCGCAAGATGACCAAGCAGGGCAACGCCTGGGCCATCGCCACCGTCGAGGACCTGGCCGGCTCCATCGAGTGCATGTTCTTCCCGGCCACCTACCAGCTCGTCTCCACCCAACTCGTCGAGGACGCGGTGGTGTTCGTCAAGGGACGCCTCGACAAGCGTGAGGACGTGCCGCGGCTGGTCGCCATGGAGCTCCAGGTCCCCGACCTGTCCAACGCGGGCGCCAACGCACCCGTGGTGCTGACCATCCCGGCCACCCGGATCACCCCGCCCATGGTCAGCCGTCTCGGCGAGATCCTCACCCACCACCGGGGCGACAGCGAGGTCCGGATCAAGCTCCAGGGGCCGTCCAAGACGACCGTGCTGCGGCTCGACCGGCACCGGGTCAAGGCCGACCCCGCCCTCTTCGGCGATCTGAAGGTCCTGCTCGGCCCGTCCTGCCTGGCGGGCTGAGCCCGGCGGCCCGGCCGACGACGAGGGGCGTTCCCGTGTGCATCGGGTACGCCCCTCGCGGGTGCCAGGGCCCGGTCAACGGCCCTCGCGCCGGTCTCAGTTGTGGCCGAAGCGCTTCTGCCGGCCCTTGCGGGCCACCTCGGTCGGACTCAGCTGCGGCGCGTGGTGCTCGGACTGCGGTTCCGACACCGAGTGCTCCGACTCCCGCGGGCCGCCCGCGCCCACGGACGCCTTCTGCTTGCCGCGGTCCTGCTTGCGGTTCTTGGCCATGGTGATCAGCCTCCTGAAGGGGGTCTAGGGGCCAGGGCCGCGACCAGATTCACATATGGCGACAATGAACGCATGTCGGATAATTACCGTATGTAACAAGGGGCATCGGACCGCGGTCCCCCGAAACGCCACGCCGAAGATCGAGTTCGGGCCGTTAACCCCGTCGTGGTCGGGCAGACTCGAAACAAGCCCGAAGCACCTCCCTGAGCAACCTCCCCGGAAAGAGGGTGGATCGCGTGGACCGCTGCATCGTCCTGGTGGACGCCGGGTATCTGCTGGGGGCCGCCGCGAGCCTCCTCGCCGGTGAGCCGTCGCGGTCCCGGATCACGGTCGACCATGCCGCCCTGATCCAGGGGCTGCGCGAGCAGGCCGAGTCGGAGACCGAGCGTCCGCTGCTGCGCATCTACTGGTTCGACGGCGCCCCCGACCGCGTCCCGCAGCCCGAGCACCGCAGGCTGCGCGTGATGCCCCGGGTCACCGTCCGGCTCGGCGCGCTCACCCGCAGCGACGGGCGCTGGGCGCAGAAGGGCGTGGACGCCGCCATGCACGCAGAGCTGACCGAACTGGCCCGCAACCGCGCCTGCTCGGACGTGGTACTGGTCACCGGCGACGGCGACCTGCTGCCCGGCATGATGGCCGCCAAGGAGCACGGCGTCGCCGTCCACCTGTGGGCCGTACAGGCCGCCGACGGCGACTACAACCAGTCCGAGGACCTGGTCGCCGAGGCCGACGAGCGCCGGGTCCTGGACCGCACCTGGATCACCAAGGCGGTCCGCGCCAAGGAGGCGGGCGGCGTGTGCGCCCCGCCGCCGGTGCCCCGGCCCGAGATCGCCGCGATCCTCTCCGCGCCGCTGCCCGAGTCCGGCCTCTCCGCGTCCCGCGAGCGCCCCGCCGACCGCCCGCGCCATCCGGCCGACGCCGGCGAGCGCGCCGCCGCCGAGGAGCGGCTGCCCGCGGCCAAGGGCGTCCCCACCCCCAAGGACCTCGCCGCCCTGCGCGCCCCCGGTGCCCAGGGCGCCGACCGGCAGCCGGCCACCGCGACCCTGCGCTGGTCCTCCGACAAGGGCTGGGTGGACCGCCCCGGCACGGCCACCGAACCGCCCGAGGCCGCCTCCATGCCCACCCTCGCCCAGCTCACCACGGCCGAGCAGCGCTGGGCGGACCGCGAGGAGGACATCACGACCGTCGGCGGCGACCCGTACGAAGTCGGACAGGTGTTCGCCCGCCGCTGGGTGGAGCGCCTCGGCGACCAGGTCCATCTCCAGAAGCTGTCGTCGATGTACCCGCGGGTGCCGCACCGCGTCGACGGCGAGCTGCTGCGCTACGCCGCCCGGTTCGGGCTGCTCGCCCACAAGGACGACCAGATCGACGAGCACGACCGGTATGCCATCCGGGCCGGGTTCTGGCGCGAGATCGACGTCCGGACGGACGCCGAGCACGCCCCGGCGGGCGACTGACCCGGGGCCCGGGGCCGGCACGATGTCCGCACGCCCGCCACAGCCAGTGCTTTGAGGCGCGAGTGCCGCGCGTCGTAGAGCCGGACAGGGCGAAGCGCGGGGCGCTTCGTGAACCGTACGTCTGCTCCCGGAGGGCCCGCGTGTTCACGGGCGCCCCCAGCTCGTCTCCTGTGTCTGCTCCGCACGGTCTTGCTTCGCTGCGATGAACCGGGCGTCGGACGCCATGGAGCTGACGCCGGAGCGGCGGAGGTAGGCACCGGACGTGATGGCCGGTCTCCTTCGAGGCATGGCCGGAACAGGTCACGGCGTGCTGGAGTGGCCGAAGAGCCGAACCAGGACGCGGCAGCGGCTCGTACGGCGCTGGACTCGCTCCAGCACCGCTTGAGCAGCCACCTTCGAGCGCTGTACGCGGACCCAGTGAGGCGGCACGGTTCTCACGAGCGAGCAAACGGCATCCCGTAGTTACCGCAGAACCGAGCTGCCTGGGTACCGTCGGAGGGAGCACCGAAGGAGGACCCATGTCCGATGAACACGGCCTCGGAGACCGGCTACGGGAGATCCGCAAGCGGCGCGGTCTCTCGCAGCGCGAACTGGCGCGAGCATCGAAGGTCAGCCACTCGCTGATCACCAAGCTGGAACAGGGCGTGGTGGCCGACACTCGCATGGAGACCGCGCGGAAGCTGGCCGCCGCCCTCCGGGTGCCCACCACCACGCTGGTGGCGCGTGCCGCCGCTGAGCCTCATCCTGCGCCCGAGCCGTGGCAAGCCCTTCAGCGCGCCGTTGAACGCCCCGCAGAGCAGCCCGACGAGGAGCCGACGACCCGGAGCGTCCTGGCGGGACTGGAGGCCGTCAGGGCCGCCCACTTCGGGAAGCGGATGCGAGAGTCTGTGGACCTCTTGGTGCCGCTGCTGCGGGACGCCGAAGCCCTCGGGGACTCCCCGGCCGCACGGGCGGCCCGCGCGCAGTTGCTCCAGATCGCCGGATCGACCCTGACCGGAGCCCGGCAGTTCGCCGCGGCCGAGACCGCGCTGCGCCGCGCCCTGGACGAGGCCCCGGACCGACTGCGGGCCGCAAGCGTCGTCACCACCTGGACATGGCTGCTGGTGAGGCAGGGACGGTTCGACGCTGCTCGCGCCATGGCGGTGAAGTGGGCGGACGACGCCGAACCCCGCATGTCCCGGGCGACCGCCGAAGAGATCGCCGCCTGGGGGTGGCTGCTGATCCAGGGACACGCGGCAGCCCTCCGGGACAACCGGGGAGGGGAGGCCGCCGACATGCTGCGCCTCGCCCGGTCGGCGGCCGTCGCCACGGGGCCGCTCCGGCACGGGGACGTACGGATCGCCACCTGGGGGCCCGCCACGGTGGCGTACAAGGCCGCCGAACAGGGTGTCGTGACGGACCGGCCGGACGAGGTGCTGGAGATCGCCCCCCGGCTGAAGGGCGGCACCGGATCCGAGTATCACCGTCACAGGCTCGATGTGGCGAAGGCGTACACCATGACGCGTCAGCACGGACGCGCGCTCGAAGTGCTCGGGGAGGTCGCGGCCGAGGCCCCGGAATGGATCGCAGAGCAGCCTTATGCCCGCGACACGCTGGCCGACACGATCGCCCGTCGGCGCACCCTCACCACCGAGACGCGTCAACTTGCCGACCTGGTGGGTCTACCGCTCTGAACTACGCCTTTGATACTTCGGGCTGACGGCACGCCAGACTGTCATTGAACCGGCGGAGCGGTGTCGTCACGGTTGAGACCATGACCCCTTTCGTACTCCGCGCCGTCTGTCCGCCCCCGCCTCGCAGAGCCCCGGGCCGGGGGCACAGGTCGGGGGAGCGTGTCCGGTGATCATGGCTGCCTCTCCGCGCCCGACCGGGCGCCCCGGGTACAGCGAGACCCTGCCGCGCGAGCCCGGAAGCGCCGCCACCGCGCGCCGCCTGGTCCGGGTCGCCTTATCCGTCTGGGGCCTGGATGAGTTGGCCGACGACGGGGCCCTGATCGTCACCGAACTGGTGACGAACGCCGTGCAGCACGCCCGGAGGGAATCCATCCGGATCACGGTCGATCGGCCCGAAGGGGGCCGGGTGCGTGTCGCTGTCGTGGACTTCTCCCAGCGATACCCCGTACGTAGGGACTCGGGTCCCGAGGACGAGGGCGGGCGTGGCCTCGCGCTCGTGGAGAAGTTGGCGGCGGACTGGGGAACCGACCCGCTGCCGTGGGGCAAGCAGGTGTGGGCGGACCTGGAGGGGCGCGGGTGACTACCGAAGAGATGCCCGGCCGCAGCATGGCCCGTGCCCACCTGTCGCAGTTGATCGAGTTGTTCGGTACGAACGGGTGGCTACAGGTCAGAACCACTCACGACCCCGCCACAGCCGGTGAAGCCTCGGACGCCGCTCCCGGCGGTGGCGAGCCGGAGGACGGGGAACGGAGCTGACCCAGGGGAGGGCGAAGCCCCGGCCGGGGCTTCGCCGTCTCACGCCGCTCTCGCGGATTGTTGGGGGACTGTATGGAAAATACGGTGCTGACCTGGGAAGGCACGTAAACCCTGGACGCCTGTGGACGCCAAAAGACGGCCTGTAGGGTAGACCCTTGTGAGTACGCGCGCGGCACCCGGACTTCGGCACACGGACGACGTCGTGTGCGCGGTGCGCGGACTGACCAAGACCTATCCCGCCGTCCGGGGCCGCCGCGGCACCCCGGCCACTCCCGAGGTGCGGGCCACCGACGACATCGGGCTCCAGGTGCGGCGCGGCGAGATCTTCGGGCTGCTCGGCCCGAACGGCGCCGGCAAGTCCACCCTGGTGCGGCAGCTCACCGGACTGATGCGCCCCGACACCGGCAGCGTGGAGATCCTCGGCCACGACATCGTGGCGCACCCCGAGCGGGCCGCCCGTATCCTCGCCTACCTCGGCCAGGAGTCCACCGCCCTGGACGAGCTGACCGTCTCGCTCGCCGCCGAGACCACCGGCCGGCTGCGCGGCCTGGACGTCCGGCGGGCGCGGGCCGAGCGGGACGCCGTCCTCGGCGAGCTGGGCCTCACCCCGATCGCCGGGCGCCCGCTCAAGAAGCTCTCCGGCGGCCAGCGCCGTCTGGCCTGCTTCGCCGCCGCGCTGGTCGGCGAGCGCCCGCTGCTCGTGCTCGACGAACCCACCACCGGCATGGACCCGGTGGCGCGGCGCGCGGTGTGGTCCGCCGTGGACCGGCGCCGCGCCGAGCACGGCACGACCGTGCTGCTGGTCACCCACAACGTCATCGAGGCCGAGACCGTCCTGGACCGGGTCGCCGTCCTGGACCGGGGGCGGGTCATCGCCTGCGACACCCCGACCGGCCTCAAGGAACGGGTCTCCGGAGAGGTGCGGGTCGAACTGGTGTGGCGCGAGCGCGCCCCGCTGGAGGTCCCGGAGGTCGCGGCCCTCCAGGACCGGGCCGCCCGCTCGGGGCGCCGCTGGACGCTGCGGCTCGCGCCCGAGGAGGCCCGCGCCGTCGTCGCCACGGTCACCGGCGGAGCCGCCTTCGCCGCCCTGGACGACTTCACCCTCACCACGCCCAGCCTGGAGGACGTCTACCTGGCGCTGGGCGGCGCCGCCCGGCAGGGGCTGGTCAAGGCATGACCGGGCCGGACCACGCCGCGGAGCGGAAAGCGATAAGGAGCAGTTCCACGTGAGTGTCGTATCCGCCGATGTGCCGGCCGCCGTGCCGGCCGCGCAGGACACCGGCCCCGCGCGGCGGACGGCGGTCGCCGAGCTCGCGCCGCGGGCCCGGCTGTGGCCCTCCCTCGCGGCCGTCTACCGGGCCCAGCTGTCCCGGGCACGGGTGGCCCGGATCCCGCTGCTGTTCGTGGCGACCTTCCAGTCCGTCGGCATCATGGTCATGATGCGGGGCGTGGTCAGCGGCGGCGGCGAGGCCCGGTCGGTGGTGGCGGGCGCGTCGATCGTCGTCGTCGCCTATGTCGCGCTCAACCTGCTCGCGCAGTACTTCGGCCAGCTGCGCGCCAGCGGCGGGCTCGACCACTACGCGACGCTGCCGGTACCGCCCGCGGCCGTGGTGCTCGGCGCGGCGGCGGCGTACGCGTCCTTCACGGTGCCGGGGACGCTGGTGACGGCGGTCTTCGGATGCGCGCTGTTCGGGCTGCCGCTGGGCAACCTGTGGGTGCTCGTGGCGGTGATCCCGCTCGCGGGCGCGGCCCTCTCGGGGCTCGGCGCCGCCTGCGGGCTGCTCGCGGCCCGCCAGGAACTGGCCACGCTGCTGGGCCAGTTGGGCATGTCGGCGGCGCTGCTGCTCGGTGTGCTGCCGCCCGAGCGGATGCCGGAGCTGATCCGGCTCGCGCGCGCCCTGCTGCCGTCGACCTACGGCGTGGAGGCGTACACCCGCAGCTTCGCCGACCATCCCGACTGGGCGTGGGTCGGCATCGACATGGCCGTGTGCGCCGGGGTCGGCGTGATCTCGCTGGCCGTGGCGACCTGGGCCTACCGCCGGGCGGCCGTCCGGTGACGCGGCCCACAGAGTCACCTGGCACGATGACAGGGTGAGCGCTCCGTTGACTCCCCCCACGCCGCCGAACCGGCGGCCCGCCCCGTCGTCTCCGTCGTCCCCGTCCGGCGAGGCCGCCGGGCCCCCGGCGCCGCAGCCGTCCGGGCCCGCGCCGCAGGACGGGCCGAGCGCGGAGGAGCAGGAGTACGCGCGCACCTGGCGGGCACCGGGGAGCGGAGCGGGGACGGAGGGCTCGTTGTACACACAGGACGGCCCCGGGATACGGGCCGAGCTGCGGGAGGCCGCCGTGGTCACGGTGGCCGTGGCGCTCGGCGGCGTACTGCTGGGCCTGCTGTGGCTGTGGCTGGCCCCGCGGGTGCCCCTGGTCGGGACCGTCACCCAGAACAGCTGGGCCGTCTACCTCAAGGACGTCGAGGGCGAACAGGCGATCGGCGTCGACGGAACGTTCACGCTGCTCGCCGTCGGGCTCGGTGTGCTGAGCGCCGCGGTCGTCTTCCTGCTGCGCAGGCGCGGGGGAGTGCCCCTGGTGGTGGCCCTCTGCCTCGGCGGGCTCCTCGGCTCGCTGCTCGCCTGGCGGCTCGGCGTGTGGCTCGGCCCCCAGCAGGACATCGTCGCGCACGCCAGGGCCGTGGGCCAGGGCAAGACCTTCTCGGCCCCGCTCCGCCTCGGCGCCAAGGGCGCCCTGCTGGCCTGGCCGCTGGCCGCGCTGGTGATGCATCTGGCGGTGACGGCCCTGTTCGGCCTGCGCGACCCCGACCCGTACGCGCAGACACCGGCCCAGGGCCCGGCCGGTGATCCGGCGCAGGGCCCGCAGGAGAGCGCCCCGCCGACGCCGTAGCCGGTCCGTCCGGCCGACCGACCCCGGTCCGGTGCCGGTACCGCCAGTGCCACCGCAGCCGCCCCGCTGGACGGCCGGACCCCAGGCGGGCTCGGCGGAGCCGGGACGGCGGGCGTCGCCCTGCTCGCCGACGCCCGTAGCGGCGTTCTTCCGTCACCTGGGGTGTCCCCTGTGGTCGGGGTCCGTGGGCTCGGCGGGGGTGGTCCGCGATCCGCCTTCCGCCCGAGCCGGGGGCCACCGGCCGGACGTCCGGACCCGGGCCGGTGCCCCCGGCGCCGCATTCGCCGTAGCCGCCCACCGGACTGCCAGCACCGGTCAGTGCCGCACCGGCACCGCGGCTGCCCCGGTGGACGGCCGGATCTCGGGCCGCCTCGGCGGAGCCGGGAGCAGGTGCGGCGGGACCGGGAGCCGGGACGGCGGTTCGCGGTCCGGCGCTCCGTCCGCGCCGGGGCGCCTACCCGGAATCACCTGCCGGGCGGCCGGGCCCGGCTCACCGAAGCAGGGCAGGGAGCGGGGCAGGGAGCAGGGCCGGGAGCCCGGAGCGGGGGAGTGGTGGTCAGGGGCGGCCGATCGGCGCCAGGACCGCCCCGGTCAGGCGGGACAGGTCCGCCGGGGCGAGTTCGACCTCCAGGCCGCGCCGCCCGGCCGAGACGCAGATCGTGCCATGGGCCGTGGCCGAGGCGTCCAGGACGGTGGGCAGCCGCTTGCGCTGGCCCAGCGGGCTGATGCCGCCGCGGACATACCCCGTGGTGCGCTCCGCGAGGGCCGGGTCGGCCATCGCCGCGCGCTTGCCGCCGACCGCCGACGCCAGGGCCTTCAGATCGAGCGAGCCCGCGACCGGGACCACGGCCACCGTCAGCGCGCCGTCGACGTCCGCGACCAGCGTCTTGAACACCCGCTCCGGCGAGACCCCCATCGCCTCGGCGGCCTCCTCGCCGTAGGAGGGGTGGGCGGGATCGTGGTCGTAGGAGTGCACGGTGTGGGCCACGCCCGCCGCGGTCAGCGCCACCGTCGCGGGCGTCCCGCCCGCCTGCTGCTTCTTCGCCTTCTTCGCCATCGGGCGCTGCTCTTTCTGCTCGGCCTGCTCGGCGTGCCGTGTCTCGGTGTCAGTTGAAGCTGGTCGGACCGCGGGTCAGCTCCGGGGCCGGGAGCGACGGCAGGCTGCGGATGATCGACGTCTCCGAGCGCAGCAGCCGCAGCTCGTCGCGCAGCCGCGAGGAGGTGTCCGGGGCCTGGAGCAGCCGCTGCCGGGTCGGGGTGTCCAGCACCATGGCCGCCGCCACCAGGTACGACACCACGCTCGGCTCGTCCGGGAGTTCCGCGCCCGTGGCCAGGGAGCGCTCGCGCGCCCCGGCGAGCCGCTTCTGGTACTGCCGGAAGGACCGCAGTACCCCCTCGGCCAGGGCGCCCGCCTCGTCGCCCGGCTCCTCGGGCAGCTCCTCCAGCTCGGCGGTGAGGAAGGGCCCCGAGGCGTCCACCGACAGCAGCCGCACCCGGGTGGTGCCGGTGGCCAGCACCTCGAAGCTGCCGTCGGAGCGCTCCCGTATCGTCGCCGCGTCCGCCACACAGCCCACGCCGTGGAACGCCTTGACGGGGTCGGGCCCGAAGCCGGCCGTGGGGCCGCGCTCGGGCACGGCGGTCGGATCCGGCAGGCCGGGGGCGCTGGGCGCCACCTCGTGGCCGTCGCGGATCGCCACGACGGCGAACCGGCGCGGCTCGTCCTCGGGAGTCTTGAGCAGGGTGCGCAGCATGGCGCGGTAGCGCTCCTCGAACACGTTCAGAGGCAGCACCAGTCCCGGGAACAGCACCGAGTTCAGGGGGAAGAGCGGAAGCCGGACGGTGGTCACGGCGCAAAAGCCTAATGGTCCCGCGATCCGGCCCGTCCGCCGCGCCCGGTTCCGGCGCCGCCCGGGGCGCTCGGGGCGCCCGGCAGGGGCATCGAGCGGACGTCGGCGCGCAGTTCCAGGAACAGTCCGAGCGGATCGTCGGACACCCGGTCCCAGGGGAAGGAGGTGGCGTAGGGGCCGATGAGCCGCAACTGCGCCAGCGCGTCCCGGTGGCGGCCCAGCCGGACCAGGACGTACGTCAGCAGATTGCGCAGTTCCGCCGGTGCGGGCGCCGTCGCCGGGAGCAGCGCGGACAGCGCGATGGCCCGGTCCGCCGCCGCGTCCAGCCGGGCCCGCCCCACCTCGGCCCCGCGCCCGGCGGCCAGGCAGGCGAGGGCGGCCCGGAGCGGCAGGCCCTGCACCAGGGCGTGCGCGGGGGCGTCCTGGGCGGCCCGATCGGCGAAGTCGAAGCACTCGCGGTGCGCGCCGTGCGGGCCGTGGGCGGCCAGATAGCGCAGGGCGGCCACATGGCAGCCGTGGTGGTGCGGTGCGCGGCGCACGGCCGCCTCCCACAGCTCGCCGAAGTACCGGTGCCCGGCGCGGCTGCCGCGCGCGTGGTCGAGGGCGACCCGCCAGGGCACCGGGTCCCGGTCGTCGGCGCGGGCCGCGGCGGTGATCAGCGGGCTGACCTCGCGCAGCAGATCGGCGCGGGCCGGTGAGGGCCAGGCGCGGTCCACCGCGAGCTGGGCGGCGACCAGCAGCGCGTCCGGGTCGTCGGGGGCGGCGGCGCCCCAGGCGTCCAGCCACTCGCCGCGCGAGCGCGCGAACGCGGCCAGATGACGCGCGTAGCGGTCGCGGTCCTCCCACTCGGCGCGCTCCCGGGTACCGGCGAGCAGAGCGGCGGCGGGTCCGTACGCGCCGCGGGCGGCGGCGACCAGGACCGGGCCGAGGCGTTCGTCGGGCGCGTCGAGAAGCACCTCGTCGTCGGCGGGCAGTCCGGTGGCGGGGGCGGCCCCGGCGGCGGGGCGCCCGCTTCGCGGCATCCGGGCGGGGCGGATGAAGGGGGGCAGCAGAGCCATGGTGTCGACCATTGAAAGACGCAGGTCGCGGACGCGCCAGAGGGTTGGGGGAAGCCGGTGAAAGTTGTACGGCAGCCGGTCAAGGTCGGGTAAAGAGGTGACTGACCGTCAGGTGTTCGGACGCCGTCCGGACATTCGGACGGCGGCGCACGGACCGGCGCGCCGGGACCTGGGACAACGCCGGAACCGGGGACAGCGGCGGGGCCGGGGGTCAGGGACCCCAGGGGCCAGGGGCCAGGGGCCAGGCACCGGAGAACGGAGGACCGGAGACGGGGGAGGGCGGACCGGCGCGGCGGCCCCGGCGGCCTTAGCGGCCTCAGCGGCCCCGGCGGCCTCAGCTGCGGCGCAGCAGCCGCGTCGCGCCCGCGGCCACCGTGGTGGCCAGGGTCCAGCCCGCCATGACCATCGCCGCCGCGAGCCACTGCCAGCCGCCGCTGAGCTGCCACTGGCTGACCTGGCCGAAGTCCACGACCGGGAGCAGCAGGTCGAGCGCGTACAGCGCCGGGTTCCACGGCGGGTGGTCGCCCGCGCCCGCCCCGGCCCCGGCCGCGGGCCGGCCCGCGTGCGCGAAGGCGAGCGAGCCCGCCGCCCACAGCACCGCCATCCACACCGCGGCCCGGCCGGGCCGGTAGCCGTAGGCCACGGTCCCGTCCTGCACATAGCCCCAGAGCCTGGCCGCGGGCGGCAGCGTCTCGCGGCGGCGGCGGTGCTTGGCGAGCAGCACCTCGCGCGCGTCCTCGTCCTCCCCGGCCTCGCGCAGCACCGCGGCCAGCCGCTCGTACGGCTCCGGGTTGTACTCGGCGGTCGCCGCCGCCACCCAGCCGAGGCGCTCGGCCAGCGGGAACGGGCCGCGCGGCACGAGGTTCTCGTAGACGAAGCCGCCCATGTGCAGACAGCCGGGTCCCGGCCAGCCGGCCGCCCGGTCGACGAGGGTGGAGATCCGCGCCCCGGACAGCACCACCTGGCCGCGCGGCAGCCGCTCCCCGAGGAAGCGCAGCTCGGGCGCCTGCACCCGGCGCAGCGACAGCGCCTGCTCGTCGGTGAGGGCGAACCGCGCGCCCTCCAGGTCGACGGCCTCGCCGAAGCGCCCGTCGTCCAGCCGCACCCCGCCCTGGCACTCGAAGTGCTGGATCCGTGTCCCGCGCGCCGGGGTGACCCCGCTCAGCAGCGGGGAGCCGAGGGCGGCCGGGGTCAGGTACAGGGTGCGCCCGACCGTCAGCTGCGGCGCGTTCAGCGCGAAGCGCGTGTACGGGCCGGCCAGCCGGGCGCCGCGCAGGCTCAGCGAGGCGCCTATCTTCGCGCTGCGCAGGCTCACCTCGCCGTGCGCCTGGAGCATCTCGGCCTGGAGGTCCTGGCCGACGGTGAGCCCGTCGGCGGCGATCGACCGCCCGGCGCGGTCGTGGTGCACGCTGGCCTGGTTGAGCAGCAGGTCCGTGCCGATGCGCGCGTCGGTGAGCCGGACACCGGCCAGGAAGCGGCAGCGGGGCAGGTGCAGATCGCCCTCGGTGTGCACCCGCGCCGCCTCCAGGCGCGGCACCGCGCAGTCCACCAGGCGCACGGTGGTGAAGCGGGCCTCGGGCAGCAGCACCTCGTTCTCGAAGCGGCAGCCCATCATCTCGACGTAGGGCACCACCGTGCCCCCGGCCAGATCCAGCGTGCCGGTGATGCGCAGTCCGGTCAGCTTCAGGGAGGAGACACGCCCGGCGAGCGCGGGCGGTCCGTCCAGCAGCAGCCAGCAGACCACCCGGGCGCGTACGCTCCGCTGCGGCCCCCACGGGTGCAGTCCGTGCGGGTCGTCCACCGCCGCGTCGCCGCCGCGCAGGTCGTACACGCTGCCGTTGCGGAAGGCCTGCCACATCCCGGCCTCGACGTCGGTCAGGTCGTCCGGCAGGTCCCCGGCACGGCCGCCGGTCCCCTCGGTCACGTTTCTTCCCTTCTTTCCCTGCTACCCGTGAGTTCGGTCGTTTTGTACAACCGGTGATGCCCGTTGTGTGACGGTCTGAACGCGGAATGTGAAGCGGATCTTCCGACTTGTACCGGAAGGCCGGAACCGTGCGCTCCCGGGCTCTGTATCAGCCATTGATACGGGCGCACGGGCCCGGAGCGCGGTCTGAGAGAATTGGAACCGTGATCTCCCGAATCGATCTGCGCGGCGACGCCCTTCCCGAGGGCCCCGCCCTGCGTGACCTGCTGCCCCGAGCCGACTTCGACGTACAGGCCGCCCTGGAGAAGGTGCGCCCGATCTGCGAGGCCGTGCATCATCGCGGGGACGCGGCACTGATCGACTTCGCCGAGAAGTTCGACGGGGTACGGCTGGAATCCGTGCGGGTTCCGGCCCAGGCGATCAAGGACGCCCTGGCGGAGCTGGACCCCGCGGTGCGCGCCGCCCTGGAGGAGTCCATCCGCCGGGCCCGTCTGGTCCACCGCGCGCAGCGCCGCACCACGCACACCACCCAGGTCGTCCCCGGCGGCTCGGTCACCGAGAAGTGGGTCCCGGTCGAGCGGGTCGGGCTCTACGCGCCCGGCGGCCGGTCGGTCTACCCGTCCTCGGTGATCATGAACGCGGTGCCCGCGCAGGAGGCCGGTGTCGAGTCCATCGCGCTCGCCTCCCCGGCCCAGGCCGAGTTCGGCGGACTGCCGCACCCGACGATCCTCGCCGCCTGCGCCCTGCTCGGCGTCGACGAGGTGTACGCCGCGGGCGGCGCCACCGCCGTCGCGATGTTCGCGTACGGCACCGAGTCCTGCCCGCCCGCGAACATGGTCACCGGCCCCGGCAACATCTGGGTCGCCGCCGCCAAGCGCTACTTCACCGGCCGCATCGGCATCGACGCCGAGGCCGGGCCCACCGAGATCGCGGTCCTCGCCGACGCCACCGCCGACCCGGCGCACGTCGCCGCCGACCTGATCAGCCAGGCCGAGCACGACCCGCTGGCCGCCGCCGTCCTGGTCACCGACTCCGCCGAGCTGGCGGACGCGGTCGACAAGGAGCTGGCGCCCCAGGTCGCCGCCACCAAGCACGTCGAGGACCGCATCCGCCCGGCGCTGTCCGGCAGGCAGTCCGCGATCGTCCTGGTCGACGGCGTGGCGGAGGGCCTGAAGGTGGTCGACGCGTACGGCGCCGAGCACCTGGAGATCCAGACCGCCGACGCCGCCGCGGTCGCCGACCGGGTGCGCAACGCCGGCGCGATCTTCATCGGCCCCTGGGCGCCCGTCTCGCTCGGCGACTACGCGGCCGGCTCCAACCACGTGCTGCCCACCGGCGGCTGCGCCTGCCACTCCTCGGGCCTGTCCGTGCAGTCCTTCCTGCGCGGCATCCACATCGTCGACTACACGCGCGACGCCCTCGCCGAGGTCGCCCACCACGTGGTGACGCTGGCCGAGGCCGAGGACCTGCCCGCGCACGGCGCGGCGATCAAGGCGAGGTTCGGGTGGAAGGTACCGGCGGACCAGTGAACTTCGGCATCGACGACCTCCCCGTACGCGACGAGCTGCGCGGCAAGTCCCCCTACGGCGCGCCCCAGCTGGACGTCCCCGTACGGCTGAACACCAACGAGAACCCCTACCCGCTGCCCGAACCCCTCGTCGAACGGATCGCCGAGCGGGTCCGCGAGGCGGCTCGCGGCCTCAACCGCTACCCGGACCGGGACGCGGTCGAGCTGCGCACCGAGCTGGCGACGTACCTGACCCGCACCGGCGGCCACCGCGTCGGCCCGGAGAACGTCTGGGCGGCCAACGGCTCCAACGAGGTCATCCAGCAGTTCCTCCAGGCCTTCGGCGGCCCCGGCCGCACCGCGATCGGCTTCGAGCCCTCGTACTCGATGCACGCGCTGATCGCGCGTGGCACCGGCACCGGCTGGATCTCCGGGCCGCGCGGCGCGGACTTCACCATCGACGTGGCCGCCGCCGAGAGGGCCGTCGCCGAGCACCGGCCCGACGTCGTCTTCGTCACCACCCCCAACAACCCCACCGGCAACGCGGTCCCGGCCGACACGGTCCTCGCGCTCTACGAGGCCGCGCAGGCGGTGAAGCCGACCATGGTCGTCGTCGACGAGGCGTACGTCGAGTTCAGCCACGGCGCCTCGCTGCTGCCGCTGCTGGAGGGCCGGCCCCACCTGGTGGTCTCCCGGACCATGTCCAAGGCGTTCGGCGCCGCCGGGCTGCGCCTGGGCTATCTGGCCGCGCACCCCGCGGTGGTGGACGCCCTCCAGCTCGTCCGGCTGCCGTACCACCTCTCGGCGATCACCCAGGTCACCGCGCTGGCCGCGCTGGAACACACCGACACGCTGCTCGGCTACGTCGAGCAGCTGAAGTCCGAGCGGGACCGGCTCGTCGGCGAGCTGCGGGCGATCGGCTGCGACGTCACCGAATCGGACGCCAACTTCGTCCAGTTCGGGCGGTTCGAGGACTCCCACGACGCCTGGCGCCGGATCCTCGACCGGGGCGTCCTGGTCCGGGACAACGGCGTACCGGGATGGCTGCGGGTCACCGCGGGGACCCCGGCCGAGAACGACGCGTTCCTCGATGCGGTGCGCGATCTCAAGAAGGAACAGGAGCAGAGCGGATGAACCGCGTCGGGCGCGTGGAGCGCACCACCAAGGAGACCTCCGTCCTGGTCGAGATCGACCTCGACGGCACCGGCAGGACCGACATCGCCACCGGTGTCGGCTTCTACGACCACATGCTCGACCAGCTCGGCCGGCACGGACTGTTCGACCTGACCGTCAAGACCGACGGCGACCTGCACATCGACTCCCACCACACCATCGAGGACACCGCCCTCGCGCTGGGCGCCGCCTTCAAGCAGGCGCTCGGCGACAAGGTGGGCATCTACCGCTTCGGCAACTGCACGGTCCCGCTGGACGAGTCCCTCGCCCAGGTCACCGTCGACCTCTCCGGCCGCCCCTACCTCGTGCACACCGAGCCCGAGAAGATGGCGCCGATGATCGGCGAGTACGACACCACGATGACCCGGCACATCCTGGAGTCCTTCGTCGCCCAGGCCCAGGTCGCGCTGCACGTGCACGTGCCCTACGGACGCAACGCCCACCACATCGTCGAGTGCCAGTTCAAGGCGCTGGCGCGGGCCCTGCGCTACGCCTCGGAGCGCGACCCGCGCGCGGCCGGCATCCTGCCTTCGACGAAGGGCGCCCTGTAACCGCCATGAACAGCTTCTCCACCATCCTGATCGTCCTTGGCCTCTTCCTGGCCGGCGGCGTCTACTCCTTCGCCAAGCAGAAGATGCCCACGAGCCTGATCGTGCTGCTCTCGCTCGGCGCGGCGATGTGCATCTTCACGGGCGTGCTGCGGCTGGAGGTGTGGAATTGAGCACCGGCGGCGCCAAGAAGGTCGTGGTCTTCGACTACGGCTTCGGCAATGTCCGCTCCGCCGAGCGGGCACTGGCCCGCACCGGCGCCGAGGTCGAGATCACCCGTGACTTCGACCGCGCGATGGCCGCCGACGGCCTGCTGGTCCCCGGCGTCGGCGCCTTCGCCGCCTGCATGCGCGGCCTGAAGGAGGCCCGCGGCGACTGGATCATCGACCGCCGGCTGTCCGGCGGCCGCCCGGTCATGGGCATCTGCGTCGGCATGCAGATCCTCTTCGCGCGCGGCATCGAGCACGGCGTGGAGGCCGAGGGCCTGGACGAGTGGCCCGGCACGGTCGCGCCGCTGGCCGCCGACGTCGTCCCGCACATGGGCTGGAACACCGTCGAGGCGCCCGGGGACTCCGAGCTGTTCGCCGGTCTGGACGCCGCCGCCCGCTTCTACTTCGTGCACTCCTACGCCGTCCAGGACTGGCAGCTGGAGACCGCCAACCCGGCGATGCGCGCCCCCAAGGTCACCTGGGCCACCCACGGCACGCCCTTCGTGGCCGCCGTGGAGAACGGCGCCCTGTGGGCCACCCAGTTCCACCCCGAGAAGTCCGGCGACGCCGGAGCGCAGCTGCTGAACAACTGGATCGGAACCCTGTGATGGCTTCGAAGCTCGAACTCCTGCCCGCCGTCGACGTCCGCGACGGCCAGGCCGTCCGCCTCGTGCACGGCGAGTCCGGGACCGAGACCTCCTACGGCTCCCCGCTGGAGGCTGCCCTCGCCTGGCAGCGCTCCGGCGCCGAGTGGCTGCACCTGGTCGACCTGGACGCCGCGTTCGGCACCGGCGACAACCGCGCCCTGATCGCCGAGGTCGCCGAGGCCATGGACATCAAGGTCGAGCTGTCCGGCGGCATCCGCGACGACGACACCCTCGCCGCCGCCCTCGCCACCGGCTGCACCCGCGTCAACCTGGGCACCGCCGCCCTGGAGACCCCCGAGTGGGTCGCCGAGGTCATCGCCCGGCACGGCGACCGGATCGCCGTCGGCCTGGACGTGCGCGGCACCACACTGCGCGGGCGCGGCTGGACCCGCGACGGCGGCGACCTCTACGAGACGCTGGCCCGCCTGGACAAGGAGGGCTGCGCCCGCTACGTCGTCACCGACATCGCCAAGGACGGCACCCTCCAGGGCCCCAACCTGGAGCTGCTGAAGAACGTCTGCGCGGCCACCGACCGCCCCGTGGTGGCCTCCGGCGGCGTCTCCTCGCTCGCCGACCTGCGCGCGCTGGCCGCGCTGGTGCCGCTCGGTGTCGAGGGCGCCATCGTCGGGAAGGCCCTGTACGCGAAGGCGTTCACGCTCGAAGAGGCCCTGGAGGAAGTGTCGTCATGACGTCCGATGCCGTACGGCGTGTGCAGAGCGGAGTTCCCTGGGAAGAGACGTTCGGATTCGCACGGGCCGTCGCGGCGGGGGACCTCGTCCTGGTGGCGGGCACCACCGCCTTCCGGGGCGACGTCCTGTACGGGGAGGGCGACCCGTACGAGCAGGCACGGACCGCCTTCGCCAGCGCGGTGGAGGCGATCGGCGCGTTCGGGCTCGGCGTGGAGTCCGTGATCCGGACCCGTATGTATCTCGGCCATGCCCGGGATATGGACGGTGTGGGCCGCGCCCACAAGGAGCTGTTCGACGCGGTGCGCCCGGTGGCGACGCTGCTCGTCGTGGACGGTTTCGTCGACCCGCGCATCCTGGTCTCGGTGGAACTCGAAGCATTCAGAGGAAGATCAGAGGAGCCCGTTCCATGACCCTGGCGGTCCGAGTCATCCCCTGCCTGGACGTCGACAACGGCCGGGTCGTCAAGGGCGTCAACTTCCAGAACCTGCGCGACGCGGGCGACCCCGTCGAGATGGCCAAGGTGTACGACGCCGAGGGCGCCGACGAGCTGACGTTCCTGGACATCACCGCGTCCTCCGGCGACCGGGAGACCACGTACGACGTGGTGCGCCGCACCGCCGAGCAGGTGTTCATCCCGCTCACGGTCGGCGGCGGCGTGCGCACCGCGCAGGACGTGGACCGGCTGCTGCGGGCGGGCGCCGACAAGGTGGGCGTCAACACGGCGGCCATCGCCCGCCCGGACCTGATCCGGGAGATCGCCGAGCGCTTCGGCCGCCAGGTGCTGGTCCTTTCGGTGGACGCGCGCCGCACCGAGGGCGGCACCTTCGAGGTGACCACGCACGGCGGGCGGCGCGGCACCGGCATCGACGCGGTGGAGTGGGCGCACCGCGCCGCCGAGCTGGGCGCGGGCGAGATCCTGCTCAACTCCATGGACGCGGACGGCACCAAGGACGGCTACGACCTGGAGATGATCGCGGCCGTCCGCAAGCACGTCACCGTCCCGGTGATCGCCTCCGGCGGCGCCGGGCGGCTCGCCGACTTCCCGCCGGCCGTCGCGGCGGGCGCGGACGCGGTCCTCGCGGCCTCGGTGTTCCACTTCGGTGATCTGCGCATCGGCCAGGTCAAGGAGACGCTGCGGGAGGCCGGGCACCCCGTGCGGTGACCCGGCGGGCCCGGAGCCCCGGCCGCCGTACGGCGGCCGGGGCTTTTTCCCGCGCGGATCCGCAAGAAAAATTGCGCAAGAGAAGTTGTGCAAAACTAGTTGTGCAACTTTTCTTTCGCATCTAGCGTTGCGGTCATGACGGACAGGAAACGAGACCGCCGGATCCAGGACCTGGGCACGCTCAAGGCCATCGCCCACCCGCTGCGCATGCAGCTCTACCGCGCGCTGACCATCGCCCGTACGGCGACCGCCTCCCAGCTCGCCGAGCAGGTCGACGAGGCGGTCTCCCTGGTCAGCTACCACTTGCGCAAGCTGGCCGAGCACGGGCTGATCGAGCAGGCCGAGCCGCAGACCGCGGACGGCCGCGAACGCTGGTGGCAGCCCGCCAGCGACGGCGTCTCCATCCACGACGAGGACTTCTCGGACGCCCCCGAGAAGGCCGCCGCGCACACCGCCGCCAGCCGCCTCTTCTTCGACCAGCGCGCCGACCTGTACCGGCGCTTCCTCGACGAGCGCGCCCACTGGGGCCCCGAGTGGAGCCGGGCGGCCGACTCCGCCGAATGGCTGCTCAAGCTCACCCCCCAGGAACTGGCCGAGCTGTCCCGGCGCATGTACGGCCTCGTCCGCGAGTACGAGGAGCGCGGCCGGGCCGCCGTCGCCGCCGGTGACACCGAGGGCCGCGAGAACGTCGCGGTGCACACGTACGGCTTCCCGTTCCGCGCCTGACCCCGCCCCCTCCGCGCCCGGCCCCGGCCACGATGCCCGGGGCCCGGCCCTCCGCGTCTGAGAGGACGTACCGCCGTGACCACCACGCTCACGCCCCCGGCCGCTCTGCACGGCAGACCCGCCCACCGCGACCCGAACGTCCTGCGCTGGCTCGGCGGATACCTCTCCTCCGCGGTCGGCGACAACGTCTACTACATCGCCCTGTCCTGGGCGGCCGTCCAGTCCGGCACCCCCGCGCAGGCCGGGATCGTCACCGCCGCCGGAGCGCTGCCCCGCGCTCTGCTGATGCTGGGCGGGGGAGTGGTGGCCGACCGCTACGGTCCGCGCCGGGTGGTCCTCGGCAGCACCGCCGTCCGCTCCGTCCTCGTGCTGACCGCGGCCGTCCTGCTGCTGGTCGCGAGCCCGGGGCTGTGGACGCTGGGCGCGGTCGCCGTTCTCTTCGGACTCGTCGACGCCGTCTTCCTGCCCGCCGCGGGCGCCCTGCCCGGCCGGATCGCCGCCCGCGACCAGATCGCCCGCGTCCAGGGCATGCGCGGCCTCGCCGTCCGCCTCGCCAACGTCCTCGGCGGCCCGCTCGGCGGCCTCGGCGTCGCCCTCGGCGGCACCACGGGGGCCTTCGGCCTCGCCGCCCTCCTCGTCGGCATGTCCCTGCCGCTGCTGTTCCTGGTGCGGGTCGGCGGGCCCACCCCCGGTACCGCCGAGCCCGCCCGGCGCGCCCTCGGCGCCGAACTGCGCGACGGCCTGCGCCACATCCGCAAGGACCCCGTCCTGCGCCCCCTGGTCCTCGCCATCGCCCTCAGCGACCTCGGCTTCGTCGGCCCGATGAACCTCGGCCTCACCCTGCTCGCCCAGCAGCGCGACTGGGGAACCGCCGGCCTCGGCTGGGTGCTCGCCGGCTTCGGCACCGGCGCCGGGGCGGCCTCGCTCCTGCTCACCTGCCGCGGCCGGATACCGCGCGCCGGGGCGGTGGCCGCCCTCGCCAACGTCGTCTCCGCGGTCGCCGTCGCCGCCCTGGCCCTGATGCCGTCCGTCCCCGCCGCCGCCGCGACGGCCCTGGTCATCGGCGCGAGCGCGGGCCTCGCCGGAGCGCTGTGCGGGGCCCTGGTCCAGGCCCGCGCGGGCACCGCCTACCTCGGCCGGGTCACCTCGGTCTCCACGCTCGTCGGATTCGGCGTCGCACCGCTCACCTTCCCGCTGGTCGGCGCGGGCGTCGCCCTGTGGGGCACCGGCCCCGTCTTCGCCGCCTGCGCCGCGATCAGCGGCCTCGCCGGACTCGTCGTCCTGGGCGCCCGCGACCTGCGCCGCGCCGAACTCCCCTGACGACCGGGCCCAAGAGCCTCAGAAGCCTCAGAACCCCAGCTGCCTGGTCTCCGACACCTTCGCGATCGCGTCCTGCTCGCCCTCCAGCTCCACCCGGGCCCTGCCCTGCCGGCCGAAGGCGAACAGCAGCAGCTCCGACGGCTCGCCCGTCGCCGTGACCACCGGGGTCCCGCGATGGGCGACGGTCGTCTGGCCGTTGGGCCGGCGCAGCACCAGACCCGTCGGGATGCCCCGGCCCAGCAGCCGCGCGGTGCGCTCCAGACGCGACCACAGGGCCTCCTGGAAGACCGGGTCCAGCTCGCGCGGCGCCCAGTCGGGCTGCGCCCGCCGCACGTCCTCGGCGTGCACATAGAACTCGACGGTGTTGGCCGCCTCGTCCACCTGCTTGAGCTGGAAGGGTGAGAACCGCGGCGGTCCGGTCCTGATGAGCTGGATCAGCTCCTCGTACGGCTTCGCCGCGTACTCCTCCAGCACTTTCTCCAGACGCCCCGCCAGCGGCTTGATCAGCGCGCCGCCGGCCGCGTCCGGGCGCCGCTCGCGCACCACCACGTGCGCCGCGAGATCGCGGGTGCGCCAGCCCTCACAGAGGGTGGGCGCCTCCGGCCCCGCGGTTTCCAAGAGGTCGGCGAGCAGAAGCCGTTCACGCTTGGCGAAGGTCGACATGCTGTCAGCCTACGACCCCCCGGCCCGTCCGCCCACCGGACCGTCGCCCGGTGTGCCGCTCCCGCGCGGCACAATGGCACCCATGACCAGCACGCCCGGCACCGCCCGGTCCAGCAGCCTCGACCCCGAGATCGCCGCGCGGCTCAAGCGCGGCACCGACGGACTCGTCCCCGCCATCGCCCAGCAGTACGACACCGGCGAGGTGCTCATGCTCGGCTGGATGGACGACGAGGCGCTGCACCGCACCCTGACCACCGGACGCTGCACCTACTGGTCGCGCAGCCGCCGCGAGTACTGGGTCAAGGGCGACACCTCCGGGCACGTCCAGTGGGTGAAGTCGGTCGCCCTGGACTGCGACGCCGACACCCTGCTGGTCAAGGTCGACCAGGTCGGCGCCGCCTGCCACACCGGCGACCGCACCTGCTTCGACGCCGACGTGCTGCGCGCGGACGCCACCGCCGGACCGGACGCGTCCGCCGCGTCCGCCGAGCTGGCCGTCTCCGCCCCGGACGGGGCATCCGGCCGCGCGGATTCCGGCGCACCGGCCGCGGATCAGTAGGGTCGGCCGCCATGGACCTCGACACCTTCCGCAAGCTGGCCGGCGACCGCCGCGTCATCCCGGTCACCCGCAAGCTCCTCGCCGACGGCGACACCCCCGTCGCGCTCTACCGCAAGCTCGCCGCCGAGCGCCCCGGCACCTTCCTGCTGGAGTCCGCGGAGAACGGCCGCTCCTGGTCCCGGTACTCCTTCGTGGGCGTCCGCAGCTCCGCCACGCTCACCGCGCGCGACGGCCGCACCCACTGGCTGGGCAGCCCGCCGGTCGGCGTCCCCGTCGAGGGCGACCCGCTCGCCGCCCTGCGGGCCACCGTCGAGGCCCTGCACACCCCGCGCGACCTCGCCCAGGACCTGGGCCTGCCGCCCTTCACCGGCGGCATGGTCGGCTACCTCGGCTACGACATCGTGCGCCGCCTGGAGAAGGTCGGCCCCGGCGAGCGCGACGACCTGAAGCTGCCCGAGCTGACCATGCTGCTCACCTCCGACCTGGCCGTCCTCGACCACTGGGACGGCACGGTCCTGCTGATCGCCAACGCGATCAACCACAACGACCTCGACACCGGCGTCGACGAGGCGTACGCGGACGCCGTCGCCCGCCTGGACGCGATGGAGGCCGACCTGTCCCGGCCCGTCGCCCAGCCCCCGGCCGCGCTGCCGCCCTCCGAGCTGCCCGAGTACACCGCCCGCTGGGGCGGCGCCGACTTCCGGGCGGCCGTCGAGGACGTCAAGGAGCGCATCCGCGCGGGCGAGGCGTTCCAGGTCGTGCCCTCGCAGCGGTTCGAGACGCCGTGCACGGCGAGCGCCCTGGACGTCTACCGGGTGCTGCGGGCCACCAATCCCTCGCCGTACATGTACCTGTTCCGCCTCGACGGCTTCGACGTCGTCGGCTCCTCGCCCGAGGCCCTGGTCAAGGTGGAGGACGGGCGGGCCATGGTCCACCCCATCGCCGGCACCCGGCCGCGCGGCGCCACCCCGCAGCAGGACCAGGCCCTCGCCGACGAACTCCTCGCCGACCCCAAGGAGCGCGCCGAGCACCTGATGCTGGTCGACCTCGGCCGCAACGACCTGGGCCGGGTCTGCGAACCGGGCTCCGTCGAGGTCGTCGACTTCATGTCCATCGAGCGCTACTCGCACGTGATGCACATCGTCTCCACCGTGACCGGCCGCGTCGCCCCCGGCCGCACCGCCTTCGACGTGCTCACCGCCTGCTTCCCGGCCGGCACCCTGTCCGGCGCGCCCAAGCCGCGCGCCCTCCAGATCATCGACGAACTCGAACCCTCCCGGCGCGGCCTGTACGGCGGCTGCGTCGGTTACCTCGACTTCGCCGGGGACTCCGACACCGCCATCGCCATCCGCACCGCCCTGCTGCGCGACGGCACCGCCTACGTCCAGGCGGGCGCGGGCATCGTCGCCGACTCCGACCCGGTCGCCGAGGACATGGAGTGCCGCAACAAGGCCGCCGCCGTGCTGCGCGCGGTCCACACCGCCAACCGGCTGACCCCGTAGGGCCGCTGCGGGCGGCGCGCGCGGCCGGTGGGGCGCATCTCACGGAACCCCGGGTGACGCTCCGCCCGCCGCGCACGCGATAGTGGAGTACGTGACTGCCGTACCTCACCCCCGTTCCGAGGCCGCCGCCCGCTCCGGCCGCCGCAGCCTCGCCGTCGCCCTGCTGTGCGGGGCGGCCGGTGCCGCCGTGGCGCTGCTGGCCTCCCGGCAGCGCTGGGCGGAGGGCACCGCGTCGGTGGCCGGCGGGGCCTTCCCGCTGACCGCCAGGGGCAGCGACATCACGGGCGTGCCCGCGGCGCTCGCCGTCGTGGGACTGGCCGCGCTGGTCGCCGTCTTCGCGGTCCGCCGCTCCGGGCGCGTGCTGGTCGCCGCCCTGCTCGCGCTCTCCGGCGCGGGCACCGTCGCCGCCGCCCTCAACGGCGCCTCCGACGCCGGGGCGCTCGACGAGAAGGCCGCGCAGGCCTCCGGCGACACCGCCGCGACCGCCGCCTCGCTCAGTCACACCGGCTGGCCCTACGTCGCCGTGGTCGGCGGCGTGCTGCTCCTGCTCGCCGGGCTGCTGGCCCTGCGCTACGGCAGGTCGTGGCCCGCGATGTCCGGCCGCTACGAACGCTCCGGCGCGCCGCGCCCCCGCGCGGCCAAGCCCCTCGACCCCGACCGGCCCGAGGACCTCTGGAAGGCCCTCGACCGCGGCGAGGACCCGACCGGCACGGGCCCCGCCTGACCGCCGCGCGTCCGGTCCGCCTTCCCGATGGGATGAAACGGGTCGCGAGGAGCGACCCCCGCTCACGTCGCGTGCACGCGTACGGGACAATGGGACCGAGCATCCGGCTCGGATCCGTACCGGCGCCGCACGAGCGACGTACAAGCGACGCACAAGCAACGAGGAGCAAGTCATGGCGGGCAGCAGCCACGGTCACACCCCGGCCGCCTGGACCGGTGTCATCATCGCCTTCATCGGTTTCTGCGCCGGTGGCGCCTTCATGGTGATGGCCCAGCCCGTCGGCTTCTGGGTCAGCATGGGCATCGTGCTGCTCGGCGGTGTCGTCGGCGGCGTCATGCGCCTGATGGGCATGGGCCAGAAGAACGAGCACCCGGTGCACCAGGTGGCCGCCAAGGGCGCCCCGGCCGGTGCCAAGGGCTGACAGCCCCGCCGCGGACCGCGCGGCGCGACGGGAGACGGGAAGGGGCGGCAGGCAGCCGCCCCTCACGCGTGTGCGCGACGTGCCCGCCGCGCATCCCGCGCGCGGGAGCCGCGCCGCGGGCAGAATGCGACAGGTGAACGCAGACAGTCACCGGGCGCCGCGCGGCCGGACGCCCGTCCCCGGCCCCCGGGGCGCCCGCGACGACGGGACGGCCCCCGGGGCGCGTCCCGGGCAGGTGCTCGGGCGGCTCGCCGTACCCGGCGCGGTGCTCGCGGCCGTCGCCGGAGCCTTCGCGTACGTCGCGGTGGTGGACCCCGGCGAGCCGGGGCACTACCCCGCCTGCCCGCTGCTGCGCCTCACCGGCCTGTACTGCCCCGGCTGCGGCGGACTGCGCAGCGCCCACGCCTTCGCCCACGGCGACCTCCTCACGGCCCTGCGGGACAACGCCCCGGCCGTCCTCGGCTATCTGGCCTTCGCCGTGCTGTGGACGCTGTGGACCGTCCACGCCATCCGCGGGCGCCCCCTGCGTCTCGCGCCGCCCCCGGCGCTGCTGTGGAGCCTGGGCGCCCTGTTCGCGCTCTTCGCCGTTGTCCGGAACCTGCCGTTCGGCGGCTGGCTCCACCCTTGATCGTCCGGTGTCTGTCCAGGTAATGGGACCGTGGTCGGCCGGATGTGAGCCCTCGCCCCTCCTGCGGATACCATCGCAGTGACCACCGGTTCCGCCCGCTTGATCCGTCAGATCCGCACGATCCGCCGCAGGCGGCCCGCCGGAGGCCGCTCGACCCGCTGGAACATCCCACCGTCTGGAAGGGGGCCGCTCGCGTGAGTGTGCTCGACGAGATCATCGACGGAGTCCGTGCCGACCTTTCGGAGCGGCAGGCGCGCGTCAGCCTCGACGAGCTCAAGGAGCGCGCGGCGAAGGCACCGGCCGCCAAGGACGGGCTCGCCGCGCTCGGCGGCGACGGCGTCAAGGTGATCTGCGAGGTCAAGCGCTCCAGCCCGTCCAAGGGCGCGCTGGCCGCGATCGCCGACCCGGCCGGACTCGCCGCCGACTACGAGGCGGGCGGCGCCTCCGTCATCTCGGTCCTGACCGAGCAGCGCCGCTTCGGCGGCTCGCTCGCCGACCTGGAGGCCGTCCGCGCCCGCGTGGACATCCCCGTGCTGCGCAAGGACTTCATCGTCACGTCGTACCAGCTGTGGGAGGCCCGTGCCTACGGCGCCGACCTCGCCCTGCTGATCGTCGCCGCCCTCGACCAGCCGGCCCTGGAGTCGCTGATCGAGCGCGCCGTGTCCATCGGGCTCACCCCGCTCGTGGAGGTCCACGACGAGGACGAGGTCGAGCGCGCGGTGGACGCCGGAGCCAAGGTGATCGGCGTCAACGCGCGCAACCTGCGGACGCTGGAGGTCGACCGCGACACCTTCGAGCGCGTCGCGCCGGAGATCCCGGACAGCGTCGTCAAGGTCGCCGAGTCCGGGGTCCGCGGCCCGCACGACCTGATCGCCTACGCCAACGCCGGCGCCGACGCCGTCCTGGTCGGCGAGTCCCTGGTCACCGGCCGCGACCCGAGGACGGCCGTCGCCGACCTGGTGGCCGCCGGGGCGCACCCCGCACTGCGGCACGGCCGCGGCTGAGACGCCGGTAGGCTGGCCCCGATGACGCTCACCATGACGACCGCCGACCGGCACGCGCGCCTGGCGCGCGGCTGCCGCCCCCGGGGCTGCCGCGCCCCGGCGCGGCGGGTGCACGGCCGACGCGTCCGGTACGTCATCGGTGCCGAACCGGGCCAGGTCAACGGCCGCCGATGGCAGCGCCCCTGACGGGGCGCGAGCAACCGTGTCCGGCCCGCCGCCGGACGCCGTCCCGCCCCCACGGCGCACAGTGTTGTCCCACGCACTCACCGTGAGGTTCTGGCATGCCCAGCGAATTCTTCTTCCCCGACCAGGACGGTCAGGTCCCCAGCGCCGAGGGCTACTTCGGCGCGTACGGCGGCAAGTTCATCCCGGAGGCCCTGGTCGCCGCCGTGGACGAGGTCGCCGTCGAGTACGACAAGGCGAAGGCCGATCCCGCCTTCGCCCGTGAGCTGGACGACCTGCTCGTCCACTACACCGGCCGGCCCAGCGCCCTGACCGAGGTGCCCCGCTTCGCCGAACACGCGGGCGGCGCCCGGGTGTTCCTCAAGCGCGAGGACCTGAACCACACCGGCTCCCACAAGATCAACAACGTGCTCGGCCAGGCGCTGCTCACCAAGCGCATGGGCAAGACGCGGGTGATCGCGGAGACCGGCGCCGGCCAGCACGGCGTCGCCACCGCCACCGCCTGCGCCCTGTTCGGCCTGGACTGCACGGTCTACATGGGCGAGATCGACACCGAGCGGCAGGCCCTGAACGTGGCCCGGATGCGCATGCTCGGCGCCGAGGTCGTGGCCGTGAAATCCGGCAGCCGCACCCTGAAGGACGCCATCAACGAGGCGTTCCGCGACTGGGTCGCCAACGTCGACCGCACCCACTACCTGTTCGGCACCGTCGCCGGACCGCACCCCTTCCCGGCCATGGTCCGCGACTTCCACCGGGTCATCGGCGTCGAGGCGCGCCGCCAGCTCCTGGAGCGCGCCGGACGGCTGCCCGACGCCGCCGTCGCGTGTGTCGGCGGCGGCTCCAACGCCATCGGCCTCTTCCACGCCTTCATCCCCGACACCGGCGTCCGCCTGATCGGCTGCGAGCCGGCCGGGCACGGCGTGGAGAGCGGCGAGCACGCGGCGACCCTGACCGCGGGCGAGCCGGGCGTGCTGCACGGCTCCCGCTCCTACGTCCTCCAGGACGACGAGGGCCAGATCACCGAGCCGTACTCCATCTCGGCCGGGCTCGACTACCCGGGCATCGGCCCCGAGCACTCCTACCTCAAGGACTCCGGCCGCGGCGAGTACCGCGCCGTCACCGACGACGCCGCCATGCAGGCGCTGCGCCTGCTGTCGCGCACCGAGGGCATCATCCCGGCCATCGAGAGCGCCCACGCGCTGGCCGGCGCCCTGGAGGTCGGCCGGGAGCTGGGCCCGGACGGGCTGCTCGTGGTCAACCTCTCCGGGCGCGGCGACAAGGACATGGACACCGCCGCCCGCTACTTCGGCCTGTACGACGCCGATGCCGAGGTGGCCGCCGACGCGGCCGACACCGCCGAGATCGAGGGGGACGCCAAGTGAGCGGCACCATCCAGCTTCTGTCGGACACCCTCGCCGCCGCCCGCGCCGAGGACCGCGCCGCGCTCATCGCCTACCTCCCGGCGGGCTTCCCGACCGTGGACGGCGGCATCGAGGCGATCAAGGCCGTCTTCGACGGCGGCGCCGATGTCGTGGAGGTCGGGCTGCCGCACAGCGACCCGGTCCTGGACGGCCCGGTCATCCAGACCGCCGACGACATCGCCCTGCGCGGCGGTGTGCGGATCGCGGACGTCATGCGCACGGTCCGCGAGGCGCACGCGGCCACCGGCAAGCCGGTCCTGGTCATGACGTACTGGAATCCCATCGACCGCTACGGCGTGGAGCGGTTCACCGCCGAGCTGGCCGACGCGGGCGGCGCCGGGTGCATCCTGCCCGACCTGCCCGTGCAGGAGTCCGCGCTGTGGCGCGAGCACGCCGACAAGCACGGTCTGGCGACCGTCTTCGTGGTGGCGCCCAGCAGCAAGGACGAGCGGCTCACCGAGATCACCGCCGCCGGTTCCGGCTTCGTCTACGCCGCCTCGCTCATGGGGGTCACCGGCACCCGCGAGTCGGTCGGCGCGCAGGCCCAGGACCTGGTGCGGCGCACCCGCGGCACCGGCACGGAACTGCCCGTCTGCGTCGGGCTCGGTGTCTCCACCCCGGCCCAGGCCGCGGAGGTCGCGGGCTTCGCCGACGGCGTCATCGTCGGCTCGGCGTTCGTCAAGCGGATGCTGGACGCCCCGGACGCCGCCGCCGGTGTCGAGGCCGTCCGGGAACTGGCCGGCGAACTGGCCCACGGGGTGCGCGGCCAGGCGTAGCCGGACGCGCGGCGCCGCGCGGCGGACGCCGCAGAACGGACACAGCAGAACATTCGGTCACTCGAACGGGTGGACCTGGGACCGGGGAGGCGCATTGCGCCTCCCCGGTTCGTTCTGGGGGTGTGAGCGAGAAGAACCATGACGCGAAGCGCACCGCCCGGCAGCGGCTGGCGGTCCAGCGCGAGAAGCAGAAGGCCTCCGAGCGGCGCCGGCGCACGCTGATCGTGGCCGCCAGTGTGGTCTGTGTACTGGCCCTGGCGACGGTGATCGGCGTGCTCGCCGCGAACTCCGGCAAGGACAAGAGCAGCAGCGGCGCGGGCCCGGTCGCGGCGCCCTCGGGCGCGCAGGGCAAGGACGGTCTCGCGATCCCGGTCGGCAAGGACGGCGCCCGGTCGACGCTCACCGTGTGGGAGGACTTCCGCTGCCCGGCCTGCCAGGCGTTCGAGGTGGCGTACCGGCCGACGGTGCACTCCCTCGTCGACTCCGGCAAGCTCCGGGTCGAGTACCACCTGGTCCGCCTGATCGACGGCAACCTCGGCGGCAGCGGCTCGCTGCGCGCGGCCAACGCGGCGGCCTGCGCCCAGGACGCCGGGCACTTCCCGGCCTTCCACGACGTGCTCTACGACAACCAGCCCAAGGAGACGGACGACGCCTTCGCCGACAACGCCGCGCTGATCCGGCTGGCCGGCAAGGTGAAGGGCCTGGACACCCCGGCCTTCCGCGCCTGTGTCGACAAGGGGACGCACGACAGCTGGGTCGACAAGTCCCACCAGGCGTTCCAGTCCGGCGGCTTCTCGGGCACCCCGACCGTCCTGCTCAACGGCAAGAACATCCTGGAGGACCGGTCGATGACCCCGGCCAAGCTCAAGCAGCAGGTCGAAGCGGCGGACAAGGGATGAGCACGGGCCGGACGGGAGCGGGGCAAGGCGCGGGTAAGGGTCCGGTGAGGGCCGGGTGTGTCCCCGGGCGGTGCCGCCGCCGGGCGGCGGCCCGTTATGGACCCGTAGCCGGGCTGCTCGTCCTGGGCCCGCTCCGGCTGCGGTAGCGTCGACCCTGCCATGGAACTTGCCTACATTCCCAGCCCGTCGCACGGAGTGGTGTACCTCGGTCCCCTTCCGCTGCGCGGCTACGCGTTCTGCATCATCATCGGCGTCTTCGTAGCCGTCTGGCTCGGCAACAAGCGCTGGATCGCCCGTGGCGGGCGGTCCGGCACGGTGGCCGACATCGCCGTCTGGGCCGTCCCGTTCGGCCTGGTGGGCGGTCGGCTCTACCACGTGATCACGGACTACGAGCTGTATTTCGGCGAGGGCCGTGACTGGGTGAACGCCTTCAAGGTGTGGGAGGGCGGCCTCGGCATCTGGGGAGCCATCGCGCTGGGCGCGCTCGGCGCGTGGATCGGGGCCCGCCGCCGCGGTGTGCCGATGCCCGCGTACGCCGACGCGGTGGCGCCGGGCATCGCCTTCGCGCAGGCGCTGGGCCGCTGGGGCAACTGGTTCAACCAGGAACTGTATGGCCGGGAGACCCACGTCCCTTGGGCGCTGCACATCACCTCGACCACGGACGGCCGGGTCCCCGGGTACTACCACCCGACCTTCCTCTACGAGTCCCTGTGGTGCGTCGGCGTCGGCTTCCTGGTGATCTGGGCCGACCGCCGCTTCAAGCTGGGCCACGGCCGGGCGTTCGCCCTGTACGTCGCCTCGTACTGCCTGGGCCGCGGCTGGATCGAGTACATGCGCGTCGACGACGCCCACCACATCCTGGGCCTGCGGCTGAACGACTGGACGGCCCTGCTGGTCTTCCTGCTCGCCGTGGCCTACATCTGGATCTCGTCGAAGAAGCGGCCGGGCCGCGAGCTCCAGGTCGAGCGCGGCATGCCCGCCGAGGACGGGACGGCGGCCGGGACGGAGACTGACAAGACCGTCTCCGCCGCGGGCGGTACCGCGGACCGGGCCGAGAAGGACAAGGCCGAGAAGGACAAGAAGGACACCCCCGGCGACGCCCCCGACGACGCGGCCGGGCCCACCGGCAAGGCGGGGGACACCGACGCGAAGGCGGATCCGGGCCCGCAGGACGCCGGTCCCGGCGGCGCGGGCGAGACCGGTGCGGCCGAGGAGGCCCCGGCGGAGGCCGGGGTGAAGGACGAGGCGGGTACGGCCAAGAAGGGCTGACCGCCGCGCGGTCGTCCTGGCCGGCCGCCGGTCCTGTGCGCAGCAGGGCGCTCCCGTCCCGGGGGCGCCCTTCGCGTGCGCGGGACCGGCAGCCGCCCGATCAGCAGCGGCGGGCCAGCGCCAGGGTGCGCCGCGCCGCCGCGACCACCGCCGCGTCGATGAAACGGCCGTCCGCGAGGGCCTGGGCGCCCGGATCCATGGTGGCCGCCTTGACGACGGTCTCGGCCTCCTCCAGTTCGCGGTCGGTCGGCAGATAGGCACGCTCGATGATGGGGAGCTGCCGGGGATGGATGGCCGCCCGGCCGAGGAAGCCCAGCGAGCGGCCGTGCGCGCAGGAGGCCGCCAGCCCCTCCAGATCGCGGATGTCGGGGTGCACGGACTGGGCGGGCGGGGCCAGCCCCGCCGCGCGCGCGGCGACGACGACCCGGGCCCGGCACCAGTCGAGCCCGGTGTCCTGGCGCACCCCGAGGTCGGCGCGGAGGTCGGCCTCGCCGATCGAGACACCGCGCAGGGACGGGTGCGCCGAGGCGATGGCGTACGCCTGCTCGACGGCGAGGGCGTTCTCCAGCAGCGCGTACAGCGGCGGCCCCGCGCCGTGCCCGGCGGCCCCCGCGCCGTCCGGCGCGCCGCCGTGTCCGCCGTGCTCGCCGGGCTCGGTCCGCCGCGCGATCCGCACCACCTGCTCCGCCGACGTCACCTTGGGCAGCCGCAGCCCGGCCAGGCCCGGCCGGGCGGCGACGGCGGCCAGATCGGCGGCGGCCAGCGGCCCGTCCAGTGCGTTGACCCGCACATGGACGGGGACCGGCGGCGGCTCGGTCAGGAGTTCCGCGGTGGCGGCGCGGGCGTACTCCTTGCGGTCCGGGGCGACCGCGTCCTCCAGGTCGACCACGACCACGTCGGCCCCGCAGGCGAGGGCCTTGGCGACCACCCGCGGGCGGTCGCCGGGGGCGTAGAGCCAGGTCAGCGGGAAGGCAGCGGTGACCGTCACAGGACGCCCTCCGCGCGCAGCGCGGCCACTTCCTCCGGGGTGAGGCCCAGCTCGGCCAGGACCGCCTCGGTGTCGGCGCCGTGCGGCCGGCCCGCCCAGCGGATCGCGCCCGGGGTGTCGGAGAGCCGGAACAGCACGTTCTGCATGCGCATCCGGCCCAGCTCCGGGTCGAACAGGGTGGTGAGGGTGCCCAGCGCCTGGTACTGCGGGTCGGCGACCACGTCCCGGACGTCCTGGATCGGCGCGACGGCGGCCTGGGCCTTCTCGAAGGCGGCCATGACCTCGGTGCGGGTGTGCCGGGCGATCCAGCCGCCGACCGCCTCGTCGAGGAGGTCGGCGTGCGCCGCCCGCCCGGAACCGGTCGCGAACCACGGCTCGGCGGTCAGCTCCGGGCGCCCCACCAGGCGCAGCACCCGCTCGGCCACCGACTGCGCCGAGGCGGAGACCGCCACCCAGGTGCCGTCCGCGGTGCGGTAGGTGTTGCGCGGGGCGTTGTTCTGGGTGCGGTTGCCGGTGCGCGGCTGGACGTAGCCGAGCTGGTCGTACCAGAGGGGCTGCGGGCCCAGCACGGTCAGGATGGGTTCGATGATCGCCATGTCGACGATCTGCCCCCGGCCGGTGCGCTCGCGGGCCGCCAGCGCGGTCAGCACGGCGTACGCCGTGGCCAGCCCGGCGATGGAGTCGGCGAGCCCGAAGGGCGGCAGCGTGGGCGGTGCGTCCGGCTCGCCGGTGATCGCGGCGAAGCCGCTCATCGCCTCCGCCAGGGTGCCGAAGCCGGGCCGGGACGCGTACGGGCCGAACTGGCCGAAGCCGGTGACCCGGGCGAGCACCAGGCGCGGGTTGGCCGCCGACAGTTCCGGCCAGCCCAGCTCCCAGCGCTCCAGGGTGCCGGGGCGGAAGTTCTCCACGATCACGTCGGCGGTCGCGGCGAGCCGCAGCAGGGTGGCCCGGCCGCCGGGGCGGGACAGGTCCAGGGTGACGGCGCGCTTGTTGCGGCCGAGCAGCTTCCACCACAGGCCGACGCCGTTCTTCGCCGGGCCATGGCCCCGGGCGGGGTCGGGCCTGGCGGGATGCTCGACCTTGATGACCTCGGCGCCGAAGTCGCCGAGCATCATGGCCGCGATGGGCCCGGCGAACAGGGTGGCGAGGTCCAGGACGCGCAGCCCGGTGAGCGGCGGCGCGGTGTCGGGCGGCGCGGTGTGCGGCGGCGCGGTGTCCTGCGGGCCGGTGGTGTGCGCCTCGGTGGCATCGGGGTCGGGCGTCATGGACGGGACGCCTCCTGACGGGTGAGCCGGGCCAGCGCGTCGAAGCCGGTGCCGTCGAAGTCGGCGACGGTGGTGGCGAGCCGGTTCTTGAGCGGGGCGGTCCAACGGTCGGGGAGCGCGGCGGGGGACCCGGCGAGCAGCCCGGCGACCGATCCGGCGGTGGCGCCGTTGGAGTCGGTGTCCCAGCCGCCCGACACCACCCGGCAGATGGAGCCGGTGAAGTCGCCGTCGGCATGGGTGAGGGCGGCGGCGATCAGCGCGGTGTTCGGCACGGCGTGCACCCAGTGGTACCCGGCGTGCGCCGTGTGCAGTTCGTCCACGACGGTGTCGAAGTCCGCGTGGGCACCGGCCAGCCGGACCGCGTGCCGCACCGCGCGGGCCAGCCGGGAGCCGGGCGGCACCACCCGCAGCCCGGTGGCCAGGCAGGCGTGCACGTCGTGGGCGCCGCTCGTGGCGGCGGCGATCACGGCGGCGGCGAACATCGCGGCGTAGACGCCGTTCCCGGTGTGGGTGAGGGCGGCGTCCCGGTACGCCTGCTCCGCGGCGGCCCCCGGATCGCCCGGGTTGGTCCAGCCGTGCACGTCGGCGCGGATGAGGCCGCCGATCCACTCGCGGAACGGGTTGCGGTGGCGGGCGGTGCGCGGCGGTTCGATGCCGAGCAGCAGATTGCGGTAGGCGACGCGTTCGGCGGTGAAGGTACGGCCCGCGGGCAGCTCCTCCAGCCACAGGCGGGCGAGGTCGGCGGTGGTGAAGCCGCGGCCGTGGCGGCGCAGCAGGAGCAGACCGAGCAGCGGATGGTCGAGGTCGTCGTCCTCGGGCATGCCGTCGATGTTCTCGGCGAGGCAGGTGGCCGCCGAACGGCGGTTCCAGGGGTGGGCGGCGGCCAGGTCCTCGGGCACGCCCCGGGCGGTGAACCAGGTGCTCAGCGGCCAGTTGCCGGTGGCGCGCGCGAGCTGCCGGATGCCCGCCAGCGGGAGCTTCTCCACCGGCTTGCCCAGCAGGCAGCCCGCGGCCCGGCCCAGCCAGGCGGCCTCGAAGCGTTCGACGGCGGGCGCGGCCCCCGGGCGCGCGGCGCGGCCGGGCCAGTCGGGGCACAGCGCCCTGATCGCGGCCGGGCCGGTGGGCTCCGCCTCGGCCAGCCGGCTGGGCAGCTCGGCCAGTTCGTCCAGCAGGTCCTCGGCCAGCAGACGCAGATAGCGCGAGACGGGCTCCGGCGAGGCACCGGCGCGCGCCGGTGCGTCGGGGCCGCCCGCCGCCCGCCACCGCGCGGCCACCGCCGCCGGTTCGCGGCCGTCCTGGGCCGCCTGGCGCAGCTCGTGGCCGAGCAGGTCCTCCGGCTGCACCCAGGTCAGTCGGAGCATCCCGCACCTCCCAGCAGGGCGAACGCCCGCTCGTGCGCCCGCCGTCGGCGTACGTCTTCGGTGAAGACCTCGCGCGCCACCGCGGTCAGCGTGCGCGCGGGCTCCCACAGGTCCAGACGGCTGGCCTCGGCCACCGCCTTCGCCCAGTCCTCGGGCACCGGGGAGCCCAGCGCCCCGGCCAGTGCCCCGGCCATGGTGGCGATGGAGTCGCAGTCGCGGCCGTAGTTCACCGCGCCGAGGACGGCCCGCCGGTAGTCGCCGCGCGCCACCAGCAGCAGGCCCAGCGCGACGGGCAGTTCCTCGATCGCGTGCAGCCGGGACGGGCGGCGCGCGCCCAGCGAGGGGCTGCGGTAGTCCGGGCCGACCGTGTCGTACGGGGCGACCGCCGCCCGCAGCGCGCCGAGCGCCGATTCCATGTCCGGGCAGCGGCGGGCCGCCGCGCGGACGTCCTCGATCGCCGCCCGGGTGCCGTCCTTGGCCAGGGACAGACAGGCCGACACGACCGACTCGGCGCTCGCTCCCGGCGAGCAGGCCGCCGCCACCCCGGCCGCGAGCACGCCCGCCGCCTCCCGGCCATAGGAGGACTGGTGGGCGCCCGCGACGTCCAGCGCCTCCGCGTACGCGGCCCGCGGATCGCCCGCGTTGACCAGGCCGACCGGCGCCATGTACATCGCGGCACCGCAGTTGACGATGTTGCCGACGCCCGCCTCGCGCGGGTCGACGTGGCCGTAGTGCAGCCGTGTGACCAGCCACTTCTCCGCCAGGAACACCCGGTGCAGCGGCAGCGCCTCGCGCTCCAGCTCGGGGATCCAGCGCGGGTTGGTCATCAGGTCCGGGACCAGGTGGTCTGCGACGGCGTAGGCGTCGAGGTGGTCGCGGACCCGCGCGTACACCCGTACCAGCGCGTGGGTCATCAGGGTGTCGTCGGTGACGTGCCCGTCGCCCTTGTGGTACGGCGCGAGGGGGCGGGCGGTGGGCCAGGCGTCGCCGTGCCAGGGGCCGACGATCCCGTGCACCCGGCCGCCGTGCCGCTCTGCGATCTGCTCGGGGGAGTAGCCCTCGACGGGCCCGCCGAGCGCGTCGCCGACGGCGGCGCCGACCAGGGCGCCGGTGATCCGCTCGTCCAGACCCGCTCCCGGATCGGCGGTTTCTTCTTCTCTGGGCGTCATGCCCCGAATCATCCTCCTGGCGGGGCCGGTTGTACGGCTTCCAGGAGTCCGGCGAGTTCCACGAGGTCGGTGCCGGTGAGGCGGGGCAGCACACAGCCGGACAGGGTGCGGCAGGCGTCCCGCCAGGGCCCGGGGATCGCCGCGGCGCCCTCCAGCGCGCCGGTGAGCGCGCCCGTCAGGGCGGGCGCGGAGTCGGCGACCCGGGACAGGCAGGCGGCGGCGGGCAGCGCCCGCGCGATCCGGCCGCCCGCCGCCGTGGCCAGGGCGAGCGCCACCGGGACGGTCTCGGCGGCGGCGACGCCGTAGCTGTAGACGTGGTCCACGATCTCGTGCTCCAGCAGCGGCACCAGCGCGAAGGCGTCCGCGCAGTCCGCGGCCAGCTTCAGCGCGTGCCGTGCGTTGCGGCCGATCTCGGTGCCGTCGGGGAGTTCGGCGAGCGCGGCCGACACACAGGCGCCGGTCCCGGACCCGGTGAGCGCCAGGGAGAGCGCCGCCGCCATCGCGCGGGCGCCGTGCACGCCGTCGCCGTCCTGGGTGTAGCGGGCGTCGAACTCGGCCAGGTCTGCGGCGCGCCGGGGGTCGCCGGGGTGGGCCACGGCCAGGGCACAGGCCCGTACGCAGGCGGCGTCGTCGAAGTAGTGCGGGTTGTCGTGGCCGGTGGCGGGCGGGCGCAGCCCGGTGGCCAGGTTGCCGAGGCCCGCCCGGACGGAGATGCGGGCGCGCAGCGGCAGCACCGCCGACTCGATCTCGGCGGCGCGTCCGGCCGCCGCGGCGACCTCGGCCGCCACGGCGTTCCAGGTGAGGTCGATCGCGGCGCGTGTCCGGCGGTCCCGGCTGAGGTCGCCGAGCGCGCCGTCGTCCCCGGCCCGCAGCACGGCCTCCGCCGCGAACACCGCCCACTCGGCGTCGTCGGAGGGGCCCAGGCGCAGCGGTTCGGGGGACTGGTTCAGCGCCACGGGCACCGGCAGCGTGGTCGTCGCGTTCTCCTCGGCGAAGGTGTCCAGCTCGCGGGTGAGCCGCCGGGTCCACTCCGGCATCCGGGCCGCCCGGTGCCGCGCGGACGGCCAGCCGGCGGCGTCCCCCGCCGCGAGCCCCAGCAGCAGCCCCTCGATCCGCCGCCCGGTCACTGCCCCGCCTCGCCCTCGTCGGCGGTCAGCGCGTACGCGCCGGTCCCGGCGAGCGGCCCCGGCACGGGCACCGCCCCCGGGGCGCGGGGCGGTGCGCCGGTCTCCCGGTCCGGTTCCGCCCCGCCCTCCCCGGCGGGCCGCGTGGCGAGCGGGGCGTCGGCGCCCCGGCGGCCGGGGGTGACGACGGCCGGGGCGGGCGGCCCGGATGCCGGAGTGGACCCGGGGAGGGCGGGCGCGGGTCGCGGGGGTGCGGAACGGTCGTCCCGCGCGGGCCCGGCGGCGGGGGAACGGACGCCGTGCGCGGGTACGGCGGTGTCGTGGCCCGCGCGCTCGGCAGCGGGACGGGCGGGTCCGGCGGTCCCGTGCCCCGGGCTCCCGGCCGTGGCGGAGCGGGCGGGGGCGGCGTCGGGGCGCACCGCGCCGGTGGCGGGGCGGCCCACCGGAGCAGGGGGCGCCGAGGGTGCCGAGGGGGCGGGCGCGGTCCGCGCGGGGCGTACGGGGCGTACGGGGCGTACGGGGACGGGCCCCGCGCCCCGGCCCGTACCGGCACCCGAGCCGATTCCGGTACCCGGGGCGATTCCGGCATACGTACCGCTTCCGGCCCCCGGACCCGCGGCGGCGCCCCGGCCTGCTGGGGTGCCGTGGCCCGCACCGGCATGCGGGCCTGCGTCGGCATCCGGACCCGCACCGGCCAGCCCGGTACCGGCCTCCGGACCCGTACCGGCCTCCGGCCCCGCGGCCCCTCCGCCGCCCGGGTCGAGCACCGCCCGGGTCACCAGCAGGTCCGCCACCTCCAGTACGTGCCGCCCCGCCACCGAGGGCAGGCAGGTGCCGCGGGCCGGGCCGATGGCCGCCGCCCAGTCCTCGGGGACGGCGGCCACGCCCTGGGTCGCGCCGGCCAGGGCGCCCGCGACCGCGGCCGTGGTGTCGGCGTCGCGGCCCATGTTGACGGCGGTGAGGACGGCGTCGCGGAAGTCGCCGTCGGCGGCGGCGTAGGCGCCGAAGGCGAGGGCGACCGCCTCGGGGGCCAGGTCGGACCACGGATAGCCGGCGATGACGACGGCGGAGCGGATCGCGCGTTCGCCGCGGTGGGCGGCGGCCGCCGCCCGGCGCAGCGAGCGGGCCGTCCAGGAGTCGTCCGGTACGACGGCCAGCGCGGCGGCCACGACCGCGACCGGGTGCGCGCCCGCCATGGCCGCGGCCACCCCCGCCGCCACGGCCCGGCCGCCGTGGATGCCCTCGCCCTCGTGGCTGACCGAGCCGTCGACCGCCACCAGGCGGGCCGCCTCGGCGGGGCGCCCGGCGGCGAACACCCCGAAGGGCGCCGCCCGCATCGCCAGGCCGTCGCTCCAGGCGTGCCGGTGCTGGGCGGAGACGGGCGCCGCCAGGCCCCGGCGGAGGTTCTCCAGGGTGCCGCGCTCGCTGAAGCCCGCGCCGCGGAAGGGTCCCTCGGCGCGGACGGTGATGTGCTCGTGCCAGGCGGCCTCCACGTGCGCGGGGGTGAGCGCGGAGCCGTGACGGGCGAGCAGCAGCCCGCTGAAGAGGGCGTACTCGGTGTCGTCGGTCCCGGCCGGGCGGGCGGCGACGTAGCCGGTGATCCGGCCCCAGCGGGCGCGGATCTCGGAGGGTCTCAGGTTCTCCGCGGGCGCGCCGAGGGCGTCCCCGACGGCGAGGCCGAGCAGTGCGCCGCGTGCCCGGTCGCACACGCGGGCCGGGGGGACGCCGGCGGTCGAGGCCATCGCGGGCTCTCCTCTCCACGGCGCCCGGCGAAGGGCGCTGAACCCCTGTGGACCCTGCGGACCCTGTGGACCCTTCGGATCCTCCGGGTGCTTTGGACAGGTGTCCCCGGCGGCGGTCCGGTCGCAGCCTGGAGCGGCCCGCTGTCACCCGTACGACATCTGGGCAGGGCCCCGCACGGATGAGCAAAGTCAGGTAAAGCCGCAGGTTAGCCCAGCCTTTCCTTGCTGGCGGCGCGGAATGCCGGGGCGTAGATTCGGTGTTGTCGAAAAGTAGAACCAGTCCAAAAGCAAGCCTTGCCTAAGCATTCTGGGGGACTCTCATGGCCATCCTCGACACCGAAGCGACCCTGCACGAGGCGCACCGGGACAACCACACGCACCGCGATGTGAACGGCGGCTGGCTGCGCCCGGCGGTCTTCGGGGCGATGGACGGCCTGGTCTCCAACCTGGCCCTGATGACCGGTGTCGCGGGCGGCGCGGTGAGCCACCACACCATCGTCCTCACCGGGTTCGCCGGTCTGGCCGCCGGAGCCTTCTCCATGGCGGCCGGCGAGTACACCTCCGTCGCCTCCCAGCGGGAGCTGGTCGAGGCCGAGCTGGACGTCGAGCGGCGCGAGCTGCGCAAGCACCCGCAGGACGAGGAGGACGAGCTGGCCGCCCTCTACATGGCGCGCGGCGTCCAGCCCGAGCTGGCGCGCGAGGTGGCCCGCCAGCTCTCCCAGGACCCGGAGCAGGCCCTGGAGATCCACGCCCGCGAGGAGCTGGGCATCGACCCGGGCGACCTGCCCTCGCCGCTGGTCGCCGCGGTCTCCTCGTTCGGCTCCTTCGCCCTGGGGGCGCTGCTGCCGCTGCTGCCCTATCTGCTCGGTGCCGACGCGCTGTGGCCCGCCGTGCTGCTCGCCCTGGCCGGGCTCTTCGCGTGCGGCGCGGTGGTGGCCAAGGTGACCGCGCGGAGCTGGTGGTACAGCGGGGTGCGGCAGCTTGCCCTGGGTGGTGCCGCCGCCGGTGTGACGTACGCCCTGGGCACCGCGTTCGGAACGGCCGTAGGATGACGTCACCGGAACTTATGCCCTGCACTGCATAAGTAACCGTTTCCCGCTGGTTTCGAGTGTGTGACCACCGGGCATGAGCCGTAAGCGCTGTGGGCAAAGAGGCCCGGAGCACACCCCCTGGGGTGGGCGCGACGCCGCCCGTCCCGCCTCCCGGGTCCGGCCGACGGACGGGGATCTGACCGATCCCGCCCCCGCAGACCCCCCAGCCGAGACCTCCACCGCCGGGCGCGGAGACCCCGCCGTCGACCCCGCGGTGTCCGCATGCTGGAACGAAGTATCCACTTTCCGGGACCCGCTCCATCATGTAACCTGCACCAAATTTCGCACTTCAGCAGAGGGCCAACGTCGTCCCTCGGCACCAGCACATGCCAGATGACGACGACGGGAGAGCCGATGCGTACGCCGCGCCAGCCGTCCCAGCACTCCACGAACGGCCGAAACTGGTCGTTCATGGATGCTCGCCCTGCTGCGCAGGGTATGTACGACCCCCGCAACGAGCACGACGCCTGCGGCGTCGGCTTCGTGGCCACCCTCACCGGCGAGGCGAGCCATGCGCTGGTCGAGCAGGCGCTCACCGTGCTGCGCAACCTGGAGCACCGCGGCGCCACCGGTTCCGAGCCCGACTCGGGCGACGGCGCCGGCATCCTCTCCCAGGTGCCCGACGCGTTCCTGCGCGAAGTGGCCGGATTCAAACTGCCCGCCGCCGGCGCCTACGCCGTGGGCATCGCCTTCCTGCCCGAGGACGGCACCGCCGAGGCCGTCTCACAGATCGAGACGATCGCCGCCGACGAGGGCCTGACCGTCCTCGGCTGGCGCGAGGTCCCCGTCGCCCCCGCGCTCCTCGGCGCCACCGCCCGCTCCACCATGCCCGTCTTCCGCCAGCTCTTCGTCGGCGACGGCACCAGCGAGGGCATCGCCCTGGACCGCAGGGCGTTCGTGCTGCGCAAGCGCGCCGAGCGCGAGGCGGGCGTCTACTTCCCCTCGCTGTCCTCCCGCACCCTCGTCTACAAGGGGATGCTCACCACCGGCCAGCTGGAGCCCTTCTTCCCGGACCTGTCCGACCGCCGCTTCGCCTCGGCCGTCGCCCTCGTCCACTCCCGCTTCTCCACCAACACCTTCCCGAGCTGGCCGCTCGCCCACCCCTACCGGTTCGTCGCCCACAACGGCGAGATCAACACCGTCAAGGGCAACCGCAACTGGATGCGCGCCCGCGAGTCCCGGCTGCACTCCGAGCTGTTCGGCGGCCGGGACAAGGCGATCGACCGGATCTTCCCGGTCTGCACGCCCGACGCCTCCGACTCCGCGTCCTTCGACGAGGTGCTGGAACTGCTGCACCTGGGCGGCCGCTCCCTGCCGCACGCGGTGCTGATGATGATCCCCGAGGCGTGGGAGAACCACGCCTCCATGGACCCGGCCCGCCGCGCCTTCTACGAGTACCACTCCACGATGATGGAGCCCTGGGACGGCCCGGCCTGCGTCACCTTCACCGACGGCACCCAGGTCGGCGCCGTGCTCGACCGCAACGGCCTGCGCCCCGGCCGCTACTGGGTCACCGACGACGGCCTCGTCGTCCTCGGCTCCGAGGTCGGCGTCCTCGACATCGACCCGGCCCGCGTCGTGCGCAAGGGCCGCCTCCAGCCCGGCCGCATGTTCCTCGTGGACACCGCCGAGCACCGCATCATCGAGGACGACGAGATCAAGGCGTCCCTCGCCGTGGAGAACCCGTACGCCGAGTGGCTGGAGGCCGGCGAGATCGAGCTGGGCGACCTGCCCGAGCGCGAGCACATCGTGCACACCCACGCCTCGGTCACCCGCCGCCAGCAGACCTTCGGCTACACCGAGGAAGAGCTGCGCGTCATCCTCGCGCCGATGGCCAAGGCCGCCGCCGAGCCGATCGGCTCCATGGGCACCGACAGCCCCATCGCCGCGCTCTCCGAGCGCCCGCGGCTGCTCTTCGACTACTTCACCCAGCTGTTCGCGCAGGTCACCAACCCGCCGCTGGACGCCATCCGCGAGGAACTGGTCACCTCGCTGCGCAGCTCGCTCGGCCCGCAGGGCAACCTGCTGGAGCCCACCGCGGCCTCCTGTCGCAGCGTCGTCCTGCCCTTCCCGGTGATCGACAACGACGAGCTGGCCAAGCTCATCCACATCAACGCCGACGGCGACATGCCCGGCTTCAAGGCCGCGACCCTCTCCGGTCTGTACCGGGTCTCCGGCGGCGGCCAGGCGCTGGCCGCGCGCATCGACGAGATCTGCGCCGAGGCCGACGCCGCCATCGACAACGGCGCCCGCCTGATCGTCCTGTCCGACCGGCACTCCGACGCCGAGCACGCGCCGATCCCGTCGCTGCTGCTCACCGCGGCCGTCCACCACCACCTCATCCGCACCAAGCAGCGCACCCACGTGGGCCTGCTGGTCGAGGCCGGCGACGTCCGCGAGGTCCACCACGTCGCCCTGCTCATCGGCTACGGCGCCGCCGCCGTCAACCCGTACCTGGCGATGGAGTCCGTCGAGGACCTGGTCCGGGCCGGCACCTTCCTGCCCGGCATGGAGTCCGAGCAGGCCATCCGCAACCTGATCTACGCCCTCGGCAAGGGCGTCCTCAAGGTCATGTCCAAGATGGGCATCTCCACCGTCGCCTCCTACCGTGGCGCCCAGGTCTTCGAGGCCGTCGGCCTGGACGCGGGCTTCGTCGAGAAGTACTTCAACGGCACCACCACCAAGATCGGCGGCGTCGGCATCGACGTCATCGCCCGGGAGGTCGCCGCCCGCCACGCCAAGGCCTACCCGGCCTCCGGCATCGCGCCCGCCCACCGCGCGCTGGACATCGGCGGCGAGTACCAGTGGCGCCGCGAGGGCGAACCGCACCTGTTCGACCCGGAGACCGTCTTCCGCCTCCAGCACTCCACGCGCTCGGGCCGCTACGACATCTTCAAGAAGTACACCGACCGCGTGAACGAGCAGTCCGAGCGGCTGATGACGCTGCGCGGCCTGTTCGCCCTGAAGACAGCTGAGAACGGCGCCTTTGGCCGGACACCGATCCCCGTGGAGGAGGTCGAGCCGGTCTCCGAGATCGTCAAGCGCTTCTCCACCGGCGCCATGTCGTACGGCTCCATCTCCCAGGAGGCGCACGAGACCCTCGCCATCGCCATGAACCAGCTGGGCGGCAAGTCCAACACCGGGGAGGGCGGCGAGGACGCCGAGCGCCTGTACGACCCGGCGCGCCGCTCGTCCATCAAGCAGGTCGCCTCCGGCCGCTTCGGCGTGACCAGCGAGTACCTGGTCAACTCCGACGACATCCAGATCAAGATGGCCCAGGGCGCCAAGCCCGGCGAGGGCGGCCAGCTGCCCGGCCACAAGGTGTACCCGTGGGTGGCCAGGACCCGGCACTCCACGCCCGGCGTCGGCCTGATCTCCCCGCCGCCGCACCACGACATCTACTCCATCGAGGACCTGGCCCAGCTGATCCACGACCTCAAGAACGCCAACCCGGCCGCCCGCATCCATGTGAAGCTGGTCTCCGAGGTCGGCGTCGGCACGGTCGCGGCCGGTGTGTCCAAGGCCCACGCGGACGTCGTGCTGATCTCCGGCCACGACGGCGGCACCGGCGCCTCCCCGCTGACCTCGCTCAAGCACGCGGGCGGCCCCTGGGAGCTGGGCCTGGCCGAGACCCAGCAGACCCTGCTGCTCAACGGCCTGCGCGACCGGATCGTCGTCCAGACCGACGGCCAGCTCAAGACCGGCCGCGACGTCGTCATCGCCGCGCTGCTGGGCGCCGAGGAGTTCGGTTTCGCCACCGCGCCGCTCGTCGTCTCCGGCTGCGTCATGATGCGCGTCTGCCACCTGGACACCTGCCCCGTCGGCATCGCCACCCAGAACCCGGTGCTGCGCGACCGCTTCGCCGGCAAGGCCGAGTACGTGGTGAACTTCTTCAAGTTCATCGCCGAGGAGGTCCGCGAGATCCTCGCCGAGCTGGGCTTCCGCTCCATCGAGGAGGCCGTCGGCCACGCCGAGATCCTCGACGTCACCCGCGCCGTCGACCACTGGAAGGCGCAGGGCCTGGACCTGGCACCGCTGTTCCACGTGCCCGAGCTGCCCGAGGGCGCCGCCCGCCACCGGGTGACCGCCCAGGACCACGGCCTGGAGAAGGCCCTCGACAACGAGCTGATCCGGCTCGCCGCCGACGCCCTGGCCGCCGGTTCCGCGGCCGACGCCCAGCCGGTGCGCGCCCAGGTCGCCATCCGCAACATCAACCGCACCGTCGGCACCATGCTCGGCCACGAGGTGACCAAGAAGTTCGGCGGCGCCGGACTGCCCGACGACACCGTCGACATCACCTTCACCGGCTCCGCGGGCCAGTCCTTCGGCGCCTTCCTGCCGCGCGGCATCACCCTGCGCCTGGAGGGCGACGCCAACGACTACGTCGGCAAGGGCCTGTCCGGCGGCCGGATCGTCGTCCGCCCCGACCGCGCCGCCGACCACCTCGCCGAGTACAGCGTCATCGCGGGCAACACCCTCGCCTACGGCGCCACCGGCGGCGAGATGTTCCTGCGCGGCCGCACCGGCGAGCGCTTCTGCGTCCGCAACTCCGGCGCGCTGGTCGTCTCCGAGGGCGTGGGCGACCACGGCTGCGAGTACATGACCGGCGGCCACGCGGTGGTCCTCGGCGAGACCGGACGCAACTTCGCGGCCGGCATGTCCGGCGGCGTCGCCTACGTGATCGACCTGGACCGCGACCACGTCAACGCCGGCAACCTGGACGCCGTCGAGGCACCGGACGAGACCGACCTGCGGTGGCTGCACGACGTGGTGCGCCGGCACGCCGAGGAGACCGGCTCCACGGTCGCCGCGAAGCTGCTCGCCGACTGGCCGGCCGCCGCCGCCCGCTTCAGCAAGATCATCCCCCGTACGTACAAGGCAGTGCTCGCCGCCAAGGACGCCGCCGAGCGAGACGGTCTGTCCGAGACCGAGATCACCGAGAAGATGATGGAGGCGGCGATCAATGGCTGATCCGAAGGGCTTTCTGAACCACGGCCGCGAGGTCGCCACCTCCCGCCCGGTCGAGGAGCGCGTCAAGGACTGGAACGAGGTCTACGTCCCCGGCTCCCTGCTGCCGGTCATCAGCAAGCAGGCCAGCCGGTGCATGGACTGCGGCATTCCGTTCTGCCACAACGGCTGCCCGCTCGGGAACCTCATCCCCGAGTGGAACGACTACGCCTACCGCGGGGACTGGGCCGCCGCCCAGGAGCGGCTGCACGCGACCAACAACTTCCCGGAGTTCACCGGCCGCCTCTGCCCCGCCCCCTGCGAGTCGGCGTGCGTGCTCGGCATCAACCAGCAGCCGGTCACCATCAAGAACGTCGAGGTCTCCATCATCGACAAGGCGTGGGAGACCGGGGACGTCGCCCCGCAGATCCCCGAGCGCCTGTCCGGCAAGACCGTCGCCGTCATCGGCTCGGGCCCGGCCGGACTGGCCGCCGCCCAGCAGCTCACCCGGGCCGGCCACACCGTCGCCGTCTACGAGCGCGCCGACCGCATCGGCGGCCTGCTGCGGTACGGCATCCCCGAGTTCAAGATGGAGAAGCGGCACATCAACCGCCGTATCGAGCAGATGCGCGCGGAGGGCACCCGCTTCCGTACCGGCGTCGAGGTCGGCCGCGACATCTCGGCCACCGCCCTGAAGAAGCGCTACGACGCCGTCGTCATCGCCGCCGGTGCCACCACCGCCCGCGACCTGTCCGTCCCGGGCCGCGAACTCAAGGGCGTCCACCAGGCGATGGAGTACCTGCCGCTGGCCAACAAGGTCCAGGAGGGCGACTACGTCAGCCCGCCGATCTCGGCCGCTGGCAAGCACGTCGTCGTCATCGGCGGCGGCGACACCGGCGCGGACTGCGTGGGCACCGCCCACCGCCAGGGCGCGGCCTCCGTCACCCAGCTGGAGATCATGCCCCGCCCCAACGAGGAGCGGCACCCGGTCGGCCAGCCCTGGCCCACCTTCCCGATCCTCTACAAGGTCACCTCGGCCCACGAGGAGGGCGGCGAGCGGATCTACTCCGCTTCCACGACCCACTTCGAGGGCGACGAGGACGGCAACGTACAGTGGCTGCACCTGGCCGAGGTCGAGTTCACCGACGGCAAGCTCACCCAGAAGCCGGGCACCGAACGCAAGATCCCGGCCCAGCTGGTCACCCTCGCCATGGGCTTCACCGGCACCGACCGGGACAACGGCCTGGTCGAGCAGTTCGGCCTGGAGCTCGACGAACGGGGTAACATCGCCCGCGACGCCGACTTCCAGACCAACGTGCCCGGCGTGTTCGTGGCCGGTGACGCGGGCCGCGGCCAGTCGCTCATCGTATGGGCGATCGCGGAGGGCCGCTCGGCCGCCCGCGGCGCCGACCGCCACCTGACGGGCGCCAGCGACCTGCCGGCCCCGATCCGCCCGACGGACCGCTCGCTCATGGTCTGACGCGCGGCCGACACAGACGTCCCGTACAACGGCGTACGGAACACCGCCGGCGCCTGCCCGCCCGTCCCCGACCGGACAACAGGGCAGGCGCCGTCACATGTCCGAAACCGCGCGGCCCCGCCCGGCGTCCTGATGAGCGGGACACACGGGACACGGGGGAGGCGCGGGACACATGGCCGCGATCAGTCTGAGCAAGGTGGAGGAGACGGCGCCCGCGCTGGTCAGCCTCTACAAGAGCGCGGGGGTCTCCCTCACCAAGCACGGCCTCACCGGTCAGCGGGCCGCCGTCTACCTCGTCCTGGACCACTCCGGCTCCATGAGCCCGTACTACCGCGACGGCAGCGTGCAGGCGCTCGCCGACCGGGTGCTGGGCCTGGCCGCCCATCTCGACGACGACGGCCGCGTCCCGGTGGTGTTCTTCTCCACCGGCGTCGACGCCGTCACCGAGATCGCCCTCGCCGACCACGAGGGCAGCGTCCAGCGCGTCGCGGCCGGTCTCGGCCACATGGGCCGCACCCACTACGACGTCGCCATGGACGCCGTCATCGACCACTACCTCGACTGCGGCGCCACCGACCCCGCCCTGGTGGTCTTCCAGACGGACGGTGGCCCCTCCAGCAAGGCCGCCGCCGAACGCCATCTGTGCAAGGCCGCGAAGCTTCCGCTCTTCTGGCAGTTCATCGGCTTCGGCAACGCCCGCAGCCGGCAGTTCGACTTCCTGCGCCGGCTCGACGAACTCGCCGTGCCCGCGCGGCGCGTCGTCGACAACGCGGGCTTCTTCCCGGCCGGCCGCGACCCGCGCCGGATGTCCGACGAGGAGCTGTACGACCGGCTCGTCGGCGAGTTCCCGCAGTGGCTCGCGGCGGCCCGCGCCGCGGGGATCGTACGGGACTGAGACCGGCCGCCCGCGCCGCGCGGCACGTCACACGCGCACGCCCGCGCCGATCCGGCGGACCTGCTCCTCGGTCAGGGACAGCCGCAGGGCGCCCGCGTTCTCCGCCGCGTGCGCCGCCGAGGACGTCCCCGGAATGGGGATCACATTGGGCGAGCGGTGCAGCAGCCAGGCCAGGGCGACCTGCGCCGGGGTCGCGCCCAGTTCGTCCGCGACCGCGGCCGGCGCACCGCCGTCCGCGGCGTGCGCGCCCCGGGCCACGGGGAAGTACGGCAGGAACGCGATGCCCAGGCGCGCGGTGTGGTCCACCACCGCGTCATGGCCGCGCTCCGCCAGGTTGTACAGGTTCTGCACACTCGCGATCGGGGCGACGGCGGAGGCGGCCGTCAGCTGCGCGACCGTCACCTCCGACAGCCCGATGTGCCGCACCTTGCCCTCCTCCTGGAGCTGCCGCAGCGCGCCGATCTGGTCCGCCAGCGGATACGCCGGGTCGATGCGGTGCAACTGGAGCAGATCGATGCGGTCGGTGCGCAGCCGCCGCAGACTCAGCTCGGCCTGCTGGCGCAGATACGCCGGATGCCCGTGCGGGATCCACTCCGCGGCGCTCGGCCGCAGCACCCCCGTCTTGGTGGCCAGGGCCACGCCGTCGCGGTACGGGTGCAGCGCCTGCGCCAGTAACTCCTCGTTGGCGCCCAGCGCGTAGGCGTCCGCCGTGTCGAACAGGTCCACCCCCGACTCGGCCGCCGTGCGCAGCACCTGAAGCGCCGTGGCCCGGTCCGCGGGCCCCCGCCACACCGGCGCGGCCGCACGGGAGCGCTCGTGCTCCGTGTCCGCAAGCCGCATGGCGCCGAAACCGATCCGGCGCACCTCCACATCGCCGCCGATCCGGAAAACCTCGTTGATCGTCATGGCAGTGACGATAAGAGATCACACGGTCACAGGAGACCGGACGCCGTATCGCCCCCTGTGAAGGACGTCACGTGCGCATCCGCAGCCCCGCGCCTCACGTGTCGCACTCCAGCACCGTCCGGCACAGCCCGCACCGCGCCCTGACCCGGCCCCGCACCGGCACCCGGATCCGCTGGTGGCAGGTCGGACACGGGAACGACACCCGCAGCGGCTCCGACCCGCCCGCCGAGAACGCGTACGGCACACCCGTGTCCCCGTCCGGCAGCGGGCCGTGCTCCTGGGCGTGCCGGCGGTCGCGCGCGTACCGGCGCCGCCCCGTCCAGCCCGCGGCCGTCAGCGGCGGCCGCCGCGCGTCACTCGCCGCCCGCGCCCGCCCCTTCACATACGCCTCGTAGCCCTGCGCGCTGGTGAACCACGTCGAGGGATCCTCACCGAACAGCAGCGCCCGCTCGGCCAGGACGTAGCCGAACTCCTCCGGCGTCAGATAGCCGAGCTTCTGCGAGGAGGCGCCGTCCTCCCGGAAGGCGTCCAGCAGCAGCCAGCCCGCGCCCAGGTACGTCGCCGCCGTGTCCGTGAGGATCTCGTTGTCCCGGGTGCGCGGGAAGGACAGGTCCAGGCGGTGCAGACAGACGTGCATCACCTCGTGCGCCAGGGCCGCGCCGATGTCCCGGCGGTGCGTACGGAACCGGTCGTTCAGCTCCACGAAGTACTCGGGGCCCGCCGTCAGCTCCACGTTCGCCGCGTGCGTCATCTCCCGGAAGCTCACGATCAGCCGGGCGTCCGGCAGCCCGTAGTGCCGCACCAGCTCATGGGCCACCCGCTGGGCACCCAGATGCAGGTCGTCGGTGTCGGCGAACGCCACGTCCGCCGGGGCCACGCTCGTCGCGAACGTCCGGACGGTCTCGTACGACATCCGCCGGTACAGCGCCGTGATCGAGGCCCGCACCGTCTCCAGATGCGGGAAGCCGTGCTCGACCGGCCCGCCGTTCGCCATGCCCGCACCCCCAGAGCCGACCGGACACCTCTTCCAGCGGTTCCCCGCTGCCTTCCACTGTAGAACCGGTCCTCCGGCTCCACCTGATCAAGGCGGCGCCCACCCCGTGGGGTTGACTAGGGTTGACCCCCATGAGCACCAGCAGCACCGGTAACGGTGACGTCGACCCCGCGGTCCGCCAGGAACTCGCCCGGCTGCGCGACAGCATCGACAACATCGACGCGGCCGTCGTCCACATGCTCGCCGAGCGGTTCAAGGCGACCCAGCAGGTCGGCCACCTCAAGGCCGCCCACCAGCTGCCGCCCGCCGATCCGGGCCGCGAGTCCCGCCAGATCGCCCGGCTGCGTGCCCTCGCCGAGGACGCCAAACTCGATCCGGCCTTCGCGGAGAAGTTCCTCAACTTCATCATCGCCGAGGTGATCCGCCACCACGAGCGCATCGCGGAGGACTCCGCGGGCGACCGGGCGACACCGGCGACCTGACCTGACCTGGGCCGGGCCGGACCGGACTGAGCCGGACCGGACCGGGCCGGGCTGACCCGGAAATGGCTCGGGGAAGGGTTCGGAAAGGCGCTCGGAAGAGGGCTCCGCGGGGGGGCCGGGAGGGGGCGCGGAGGAGGGCTCCGCGGGAGGGCCGGGAGGGGGCGCGGAGGAGGGCTCCGTGGGGCCCGTACCGGCTCCGGAAGGCCCCGGGCCGGTCCGCCGCCGGCCGCCCGCGCCCCCTCCCAGCCGCCCCGGCGCGCGCCGGCACCCGCCCGCCGCGCGCGAGATCACCCCCTGCGCCCGGCACCCCGGCCGGACCCGTCCCTTGAACCCCCTCGTGCCCCGCCCCCGCCATCGGGCAGCATGGCGTGCATGTCCGTACTCACGCGCGACGAAGCGCAGACCCGTGCCCAGCTCCTCGACGTCCACCACTACCACGTCGACCTCGACCTCACCGTCGGGGAGGAGACCTTCGACTCCCGCACCCTGATCCGGTTCTCCGTACGCACCGGCCAGGACGGCACGGACACCTTCGTCGAGCTCAAGCCCGCCGAACTGCGCTCCGCCACCCTCGACGGACAGCCCCTCGACCCGGCCCGCCTCGACGGGAACCGCCTGCCGCTGACGGACCTCGCCCCCGGCGAGCACGAACTGCGCCTCGACGCCGCCATGCGCTACTCCCGCACCGGCGAGGGCATGCACCGCTTCACCGACCCCTCCGACGGCGAGACCTACGTCTACACCCAGCTGTTCATGGAGGACGTCCAGCGCGTCTTCGCCGCCTTCGACCAGCCCGACCTCAAGGCCGTCTTCGACCTCACCGTCAAGGCCCCCGAGGGCTGGACCGTCCTCACCAACGGCATCGCCGAACACACCGGCGGCGGCGCCTGGAAGGCCGCCACCACCCCGCCGCTGTCCACCTACCTCGTCGCCGTCGCCGCCGGACCCTGGCACTCGGTGCGCACCGAACACCGCGGTCTGCCCTTCGGCATCCACTGCCGCCGCTCCCTCGCCCCCCACCTGGACGCCGACGCCGACGAGATCCTCGACGTCACCCGCGCCTGCTTCGACCGCTACCACGAGAAGTTCGAGGAGCCCTACCCCTTCGACTCCTACGACCAGGCCTTCGTCCCCGAGTTCAACGCGGGCGCCATGGAGAACCCCGGCCTCGTCACCTTCCGCGACGAGTTCGTCTACCGCTCCGCCGTCACCGACACCGAGCGGCAGACCCGCGCCATGGTCATCGCCCACGAGATGGCCCACATGTGGTTCGGCGACCTCGTCACCCTCAGGTGGTGGGACGACATCTGGCTCAACGAGTCCTTCGCCGAGTACATGGGCTACCAGACCACCGCCGAGGCCACCCGCTTCACCGGCACCTGGACCGAGTTCGGCCTCTCCCGCAAGTCCTGGGGCTACGACGCCGACCAGCGTCCCACCACCCACCCCGTCGCCCCCGAGGCCGTCGACGACACCGCCTCCGCCCTGCTCAACTTCGACGGCATCTCCTACGCCAAGGGCGCCTCCGCGCTGCGCCAGCTCGTCGCCTGGCTCGGCGAGAAGGACTTCCTCGCCGGGATCAACACCCACTTCCGCCGCCACCGGTTCGGCAACGCCACCCTCGCCGACTTCATCGACTCGCTGGCCTCCGCCACCGACCGCGACGTCCACGCCTGGGCCCAGGCATGGCTGCGCACCACCGGCGTCGACACCCTCGTCCCCACCGTGCGCGCCGACCACGGCGACTGGCACCTTGACATCGCGCACCGGGGCAGCTCCGGCACCTGGTCCGCGCCCGATGCCGCCAAGGACCGCGATGGCCTCAAGCACGCCGGGAGCCTCACACCCGGCGGCGGCACCCGGCCGCACCGCATCACCGTCGGCGTCTACGACCACGACCTCCACGACGCCGGCCGGCTGACCCTGCGCACCCGCGTGGAAGCCGACGTGCCCGCCACCGGCGGCGCCGGCATCAGCGCCGGCGGCCCGCGCCCCGCGCTGCTCCTGCTCAACGACGGCGACCTCACCTACGCCAAGATCCGCTTCGACGCCGAGTCCTTCCGCACCGTCCGCGAGAACCTGTCCGGCCTGCCCGACCCGCTGAGCCGCACCGTCGTCTGGAACGCCCTGCGCGACGCCGTACGCGACGGCGAACTGGCCCCCGACGTCTACCTGGAGACCGCGCGCGCCCATCTGCCGCGCGAGGGCGACCTCGCCCTCGTCGAGGCCGTGCTCTCCTTCGCCCGCGTCCACATCGCCGACCGCTGTCTCGCCCCCGGGCAGCGGCCCGCGGCCCTCGCCACGCTCGCCTCCGTGTGCCGCGACCTGATCCGCCGCACCGAGGACGGCGACCACCCCGGCCTGCGCCTCATCGCCGTACGCCACTTCATCGACGTGGCCGCCCACCCCGACACCATCGCCGCCTGGCTCGCCGACGGCACCGTCCCCGGCGGCCCCGAACTCGACCCCGAGCTGCGCTGGCGGGTCCTCGCCCGGCTCGCCGTCCTCGGCGCCACCGACGAGTCCGCCATCGCCGCCGAACTGGAGCGCGACCCGTCCGCCAGCGGCCAGGAGGGCGCCGCCCGCTGCCGCGCCGCGCTGCCCGACCCGGAGGCCAAGCGGGCCGCCTGGGAGGCGATGTTCGCCTCCGACGACCTCTCCAACTACCTGTTCACCGCCACCGCCCAGGGCTTCTGGCAGCCCGAACAGGCCGACCTCGTCGCCCCGTACGTGGCCCGCTACTACGCGGATGCCGTCGCCCTCTCCGCCCGCCGCGGTCCCGCCATCGCCGCGGCCGCCGGACGCTACGCCTTCCCCGCCCACGCCGTCGACGCCGAGCACCTGCGCCTGGGCCGGGCCTGCCTGCGTGAGGACGACCCGATCCCGGCCCTGCGCCGCAAGCTCGACGACCAGCTCGACGACCTGGCACGGGCGCTGCGCGTCCGCGAGGCCGGGCGGACGGGGGAGCGGGCGGAGCCCGGCGAGCCGGAGGAGACGGCGGCACGCTCGGGGGTGTAGTGCCAGGGGTGTAGTGCCAGGGACGTACGACCCGGCTGGGCCCCGTCTGGTCCCCGACTGGTCCCCGTCTGGTCCCTGACGACGATGCGCGGGCCGGTCGTCCTTCCTAGGCTCGGACCCCGGAAGGACGATCAGCCCGCGGGCCGGCCCGGACACCGTCGCACCGTCCGGAGCCCGCCCGCGCCACGCCCCACCACGGAGGAAACCGTGATCGTAGTCACCGGCGCCACCGGCAACGTCGGCCGTGCCCTCGTCGAGCGCCTGGCCGCCGCCGGCCGGCCCGTCCGGGCCCTGACCCGCGACCCGCAGCGGGCCGGACTGCCCGAGGGCGCCGAGGTGGTGCGGTTCCGGCCGGACGACCCGGCCGCCCTGTTCGCCGGGGCGGACAAGCTCTTCCTGTACGTCCAGGCGGCGGGCGACCGGACGGCCGCCTTCCTGGCGGCGGCCCGCGAGGCGGGCATCCGGCACGTCGTCCTGCTCTCCTCCGCCATCATCGCGGAGGGCGCCGACGAGACCCACCCCATCCACGTCCTGCACGCCACCGCGGAACGGGAGATCCGGGCGAGCGGCCTGGAGTGGACGTTCCTGCGGCCGGGCGCCTTCGCCACCAACGCCTTCCAGTGGGCCGGGCAGATCCGCGCCGGGGACGAGGTCCGCGGAGTCTTCGCGGACGGCATGACCGCGCCCATCCACGAGGACGACATCGCCGCCGTCGCCGAACGCGTCCTGCTCGACGGCGGCCACGAGGGCGCCGCCCACCGCCTCAGCGGGCCGGCGGCCATCAGCAACGCCGGCCAGGTCGCCGCGATCGGCCGCGCCCTCGGCCGCACGCTCACCTACACCGAGGTGCCCCCCGAGCAGGCCGGCCCCGAACTCTTCCCGCACGTGCCGCCGCACATGCTCCAGAGCCTGCTCGCCACCTTCCGCGACACCGTCGGCGCCACCCCCGAGACCACCACCACGGTCGAGGACATCACCGGCACCCCCGCCCGCCCCTTCGCGACCTGGGCCGAGGACCACAGGAAGGACTTCGGGGCCTGAGAGGCAGGTACCGCAGGCCCCCGCGCGCGCCCGTTCGGCCAGGCGGCAGGCGTCGGAGAACCCTGCTCGCCGCCGGTCGCCGCGGTGGCGGTCGCCGGAAGCGCCAGTGCCCGGAGTCGCCGGAGCCCGCGGTCGCCGGAGCCCGGCGGAGCCGTACGCCCCGGCGCTCGGGCGGGTGGCCGAGCGCCGGGGGCGCGGGCTCCGTGTGCTCCCTGTGCGGCAATACCCCGGCGGGCTCCGCTCGTTGGACTTTCCGGGCACCCCGCCTTCAGACGGACAAACCGGAAGCTCCTGGCCCGCGCACCCCTAAGGACAGCCCATGGGCACTCCGCACCCGCCCGCACCGCGGGTCAGCCTCGCCTCCGGGCCCGAGGGCCGCCACGCCCTGCGGCCGCTGCTGGACACCGTGCTCGGCGCGCTGGACAGCGGACGGGCGGCCCGGGGCGGGCCGCTGCCCGCGGGCGGCCCGGAGGCCGTCGCCGCCCGGGTCCGCGCGGCCGCCGGAGTCGTACTGCCCGAGTACGGCGAGCCCGACGCCCTGCGTGCCCTCGTGCACGCCCTGGCCGAGGGCGCCGCCGACCCCGCCGACCCGCTCTGCGCCGCCCACCTGCACTGCCCGCCCCTGGCCGTCGCCGTCGCCGCCGACCTCGCCGCCGCCGTCCTCAACCCCTCGCTCGACTCCTGGGACCAGGCACCCGCCGCCTCCGCGCTCGAAGCCCTCGTCACCCGCGCCCTCGCCCGCACCGCGGGATGCGCCGACGCCGTCGTCACCACCGGCGGCACCGAGTCCAACCACCTCGCGCTGCTCCTCGCCCGCGAGAAGCGGGGCAGCGGCCTCCGGCTCGTCCACGGCGCCAACGCCCACCACTCCCTGCCCCGCGCCGCCTGGCTGCTCGGCCTGCCCGCCCCCGTACGCGTCCCCGCCCCCACCGGCACCCTCGACCCCGCCGCCCTGGCCGAGACCCTCACCGCCCTCACCGGACCCGGCGCCCCCCGCACCCCCCTCCTGGTCGCCGCCACCGCCGGAACCACCGACGCCGGACTCATCGACCCGCTCCCCGAGATCGCCGCGCTCTGCGCCGCCCACGGCGCCCGGCTGCACATCGACGCCGCGCACGGCGGCGGCCTCCTGTTCAGCGACCGCCACCGCCACCTGCTCACCGGCCTCGACGCCGCCCACACCATCACCCTCGACCTGCACAAACTCGGCTGGCAGCCGGTCGCCGCCGGGCTCCTCGCCGTACGCCGCAGCGGCGACCTCGACGCCCTCCGCCACCGCGCCGACTACCTCAACGCCGACGACGACACCGAGGCCGGTCTGCCCGACCTCCTCGGCCGCTCCCTGCGCACCACCCGGCGCCCCGACATCCTCAAGATCGCCGTCACCCTCAAGACCCTCGGCCGCGCCGGACTCGGCGCGCTCGTCGACGAGGTCTGCGCCCACGCCCGCACCCTCGCCGACCTCGTCGAGGACCACCCCGGCCTCGAACTGCGCGGACGCCCCGTCATCAGCACGGTCCTGTTCCGGCCCGCCGGGGCCCCCGACGACGCCGTGGCCGCCGTACGCCGCCGCCTGCTCACCGACGGCCGCGCCGTCCTCGGCCGGGCCCGCCTGGACGGCCGGCTCTGGCTCAAGGCCACCCTCCTCAACCCCCGCACCCGGCCCGACGACCTGGCCGCCCTGCTGAAACTGGTGGAAGGAACCACCCCCCGATGAGCCACCCCCACGCCCCGACCGGCCCCCACCCGCCGACCGGCCGCCCCCCGGCCCAGCACTCCCAGGCCCGGCACTCCCCGGCGAACCGGACGGCCGCCGACCGGCTGCCGCAGAGCCGCCCCCCGATGGACCGCACCCCCACCCGGACCGCCCCCCGCGACCTGGTCGGCATCGGTGTCGGACCGTTCAACCTCTCCCTGGCCGCCCTCGCCCACCCCCTCACCGGCCTGTCCACCGCCTTCTACGAACAGCGCGCCCGCTTCGACTGGCACCCCGGCCTGCTCATCGACGGCGCCCGCCTCCAGGTGCCCTTCCTCGCCGACCTCGTCACCCTCGCCGACCCCGCCAGCCACTGGTCCTTCCTCAACTACCTCAAGGACCGCGACCGGCTCTTCCCCTTCTACTTCGCCGAACGCCTCCACATCGAGCGCGCCGAGTACGACGCCTACTGCCGCTGGGTCTCCGACCAGCTCCCCGCACTGCACTACGGCCACCAGGTCGACACCGTCCGCTGGAACCCCGAACACCGCCTCTTCGAGGTCGACTTCACCCAGCTCGACAGCGACGGCGAGGCCGAGGCCCTGGGCCGCACCTACACCCGCAACGTCGTCCTCGGCGTCGGCACCGAACCCCACGTACCCGAACCGCTGCGCCCCCTGGCCGGCGCCCCCGGCGCCCTCGTCGTGCACGCCGCCGACTACCTCGACCACCGCGACGCACTCCTCGCCGCCGGGCACGTCACCGTCGTCGGCTCCGGACAGTCGGGCGCCGAGGTCTTCCTCGACCTGCTCAAGGGCCGCCCCGCCGGCCACGAGCGGCTGCACTGGATCGGCCGCACCGAGGCGTTCGCCCCCATGGAGTACTCCAAACTCGGCCTGGAACACTTCACGCCCGACTACACCCGCTACTTCCACGCCCTGCCCGAGCCCGTCCGCGACCGGCTCGTCCCCGCCCAGTGGCAACTGCACAAGGGCGTGGACGCGGACACCCTCGCCGCCATCCACGACGAGCTGTACCACCGCACCCTGCACGGCGGCTGGCCCGACGCCGTCCTCACCCCCGGCGTCCGCGTCCGCACCGCGGGCCGCGTCGCGGGCAACAAGGTCGAACTCCACCTGGAACACCCCCAGCAGGACGCCCGCAGCCGCCTCACCACCGACGCCGTCGTCCTCGCCACCGGCTACCGGCCCCGCCCCCTGGGCCACCTCCTCGCTCCGCTCGACCCCTACATGCAACGCGACCAGAGCGAACGCCCCCGCGTCGACGAGCAGTACCGCCTCCTCCTCGACCCCGCCGTCACCGCCGCCGGCTGCCACGTCTACGTGCAGAACGCCGAACACCACACCCACGGCGTCGGCGCCCCCGACCTCGGCCTCGCCGCCTGGCGCAGCGCCACCATCCTCAACTCCGTCACCGGCACGGCCAGCTACCCGCTGCCCGCCCGCACCGCCTTCACCAGCTTCGGCCTGCGACAGCAGCGGCCCCAGGTCCCACCCGCACACCAGTTCAAGGCACTCGCCCCCCTGGCGGACGGGACCTGAGGCCGCGCCCCCACCACCGCACCGCTGCCCGCGGCACGGACACACCGCCGCGGGGCCGGTGCACCGGCCCGCCGGTCAGAACACCGGCGTACCGTCCCGCGTCAGCTTCCAGTCCACCGACGCGAAGTCCTTCGGGTCCAGCACACCCTTCGCCGTCGCCCACTCGGCGATCCGGGTACGGATCTCCGTCGACTCCGACCACAGCTCCTTCGCCGCCGCCACATGCGGGAACGCGCCGCCGCCATTGGCCCGGTAGTTGTTCACCGCCAGCACGAACTGCTGCGCGTCATCCAGCGCGGCACCATTGAACGTCAGGTTCCGGATCCGCGCACCGGCCGGCTGGGCGACGTCGATGTCGTACACCAGCCCCGACACGTAGTCGTAGTTGTAGTCCGGCCGCCCGCCCGCGTTCGTCAGCTTCTCCACGTCCACGGGCGCGCCCGCCGCCGTCTGCACGTAGTAGCCCGCCGAGTACTCCAGGTACTCCCGCACCTGCGCACCCGTCATCAGCTTCGCCACCAGCGTGTTGTCGTACACGTACAGGCTCGACAGGTCCCGGATCGTCACATCGCCCGCCGAGATCTGCGAGGTCCGCGAGAACGGCGACGCCTGCGCGATCACCGGCAGCGCGGCGTACTGCGTACCCGCCAGCGCCGCCTTCACCACGTCCTCCTGGACCTTGGTGATCAGATCGATGATCGGCGCGTCCTTGTAACGGGCGTCCACCGTCGTCAGCGTCTGCGTGGCCTGCCCGACGACCTGGTTGACGTACTGCACCACCTTCTTGTGCTCGTCCTTCAGCAGCCTGGTGATCTTCGGGTCGTCCGGCACCGAGTTCGAGTTGCGCAGCGAGGCGGCGACCGACTCCACCTCCCAGCGGCCCCGGGAGAACACCAGCTCGATGTCGAACAGGGTCAGCCGCTCCGCGAAGCACAGCGGCTCCGACAGCACCACCGTCTTCCCCGACTTCTCGTTGACGACCTTCAGCTCCGGGATCTCCAGATGCGCGTGCCCCACCAGGATCGCGTCGATCCCCGGCACCAGCCGGGCCACGTTCGCCGCCGCGTCCTCCACGTACGGCAACTGGTCACCGTAGGACGACTGGCCCGACGTACCCGAGTGCGCCGACACGATCACCACGTCCGCGCCCATCGACCGCAGCTTCGGCACCCACTTCGCCGCCTGCTCCTCGAGCCCCGGGAACGTCAGCTTCCCCTGCACGTACGCCTTGTCCCAGATCGCGATGCCCGGGTTGGTCAGTCCCAGCACGGCCACCTTCACCGGCGCGGCACCCGGCACATGGAACGTCTTCATGACGTACGGCGCGAACGCCGGGCGCTGCGTCTTCGCGTCCAGCGCGTTCGCGCCCAGCAGCGGGAAACGGCACTGCTGCTCGAACTTGCGCAGCGTCTCGATGCCGTAGTTGAACTCGTGGTTGCCCAGTGCCGCCGCGTCGTAGCCGATCGCGTTCATCGCCTGCGCCATCGGGTGCACCGGACCGCCCTTGGCGGTGATCGGGTCCACCTTCGCGTAGTAGTACGACAGCGGGGTGCCCTGGATCGTGTCACCCGCGTCCAGCAGCAGCGTGTTGCGGCGGCCCTTCTCCTCGCGGACCTGGTTCACCAGCGTCGAGATGCGCGCCAGGCCCTGCGCGTTGCCCGCGCCGTCCGTGTACTCCGCGTCCTTGAAGTAGTCCCAGTTGAAGACGTGCCCGTGCAGGTCCGTCGTGCCCATCACGGTCAGCGAGTACCGCTGGGGACGGTGCCCGTGCCCATGACCGTGGCCGTGCCCGGCGGTCGCGGCCTCGGCCGCCGGAGCCGCCGCCGCACCCGCCAGCGCCACCCCCGCCCCGGTCACGGCGGACTTCTTCAGGAACTTCCGGCGGTTCAACGCCATGTCTGGTTCTCCTTGCGAAGGATCGGCTTGCGAGGACCGGCCCGCGGGCCGGCCGGAGCGCGACCGGCCGCGGACGGCCGACGACGCGCGTAGACCGACCATGGATGGACGCGCGTAGATTCTGGCCGGGACATGCCGAAGCGCAACAGTCCCCGCAGGTTGCGATCTGATGACCGCCGCCCCGTGCCCCCGCCCCGGCACCCGGTGGCACAGTGGGAGACATGACCTTCGCCACCCCCGAGGAACCCGGCCCCGCCGTCCCGTACGGCACCCCCGACGCCCCGCGCATCGCTGTCCGCGGCGAGGCCCACCTCGAAGTCGACCCCGAGATCGCCCGCATCGGCATCACCGTCAGCGCCCGCGGCAGGGACCGCCGCTCCGCCCTCGACGACCTCACCCGCCGCAACACCGCCGCCCTCGACCTCGTCCGGTCCTACGGCCCCGCCGTCGAACGGCTGGAGACCGGCGCCTTCTCCGTCGCCCCCGAACCCGCCCGCCACGGCCGCGGCGAACGCGTCCGCACCTACCACGGCGCCGTCCACCTCACCGCCGAACTCACCGACTTCACCGCCCTCGGCGAACTCACCACCCGACTGGCCGACTTGGACCTCACCCGAGTGGACGGCCCCTCGTGGGAACTGCGCCCCGGATCACCCGCCCACCGCGAGGCCCGCCGACAGGCCGTACACGCCGCCGTCCAGCGCGCCAAGGAGTACGCCGAAGCCCTCGGCACCACCCTCGCGGCCCTCATCGAGATCGCCGACATCGGCGCCGAGGGCAACGCCTCCTTCCCGCCGTACCTCGGACGCGCCCGCGCCGCGGCCTTCGGCGCCCCCGGCGGCGCCCCCGAGGAGGCGGCCCCGCTCGACCTCGAACCCCAGCGTCAGCACGTCCATGCGCAACTCAACGCGCGATTCACCATGAAACCGCCCAAACTGTAAACACGTCAGAACACCGGACCGAGAGCGAGCCCCCCGCCGGAAGCCCGCCGAACGCTCAGAGGAGCACCACCCCGCACACTTCAACACTTGTCAATAACCCTTCATCCAAAGGTCGTTGAACAGTCACGTCGCACCAAATCCCTACCGACAGGTAAGGCCTAGGCTCACACCATGCGCCGAGCGAAGATCGTCTGTACCCTGGGGCCCGCCACCGACACGTACGACCGGATCAAAGCCCTGGTCGACGCCGGAATGGACGTCGCCCGCTTCAACCTCAGCCACGGCGAGCACGCCGAACACGACGAGTGCTACCAGCACGTACGCAAGGCCGCCGACGAGACCGGCCGCAGCATCGGCCTCCTCGCCGACCTTCAAGGCCCGAAGATCCGCCTCGGCCGCTTCCGCGAAGGACCCGTACTCCTCGAACGCGGCGACACCTTCACCATCACCGTCGAAGAAGGCGTCGAGGGCGACCGCCACCAGTGCGGCACCACCCACGCCGGCCTCGCCGCCGACGTCACCCCCGGCGAGCGCATCCTCGTCGACGACGGCAAGGTCAGCCTCGAGGTCACCGCCGTGGACGGACCCCGCGTCCGCACCCGCGTCACCGAGGGCGGCATGGTCTCCGACCACAAGGGCCTCAACCTCCCCGGCGTCGCCGTCTCCGTCCCCGCCCTGTCCAAGAAGGACGAGGACGACCTGCGCTGGGCGCTGCGCACCGGCTTCGACGTCATCGCGCTCTCGTTCGTGCGCAGCGGCCGCGACATCCTCGACGTCCACCGCATCATGGACGAGGAGGGCCGCCGCCTGCCCGTCATCGCCAAGATCGAGAAACCGCAGGCGGTCGAGGCCGTCGACGAGATCGTCGCCGCCTTCGACGGCATCATGGTCGCCCGCGGCGACCTCGGCGTCGAGATGCCCCTCGAACAGGTGCCCATCGTGCAGAAGCGCGCCGTGGAACTCGCCCGGCGCAACGCCAAGCCGGTGATCGTCGCCACCCAGATGCTGGACTCCATGATCGACAACTCCCGTCCCACCCGCGCGGAGGCCAGCGACGTCGCCAACGCCGTCATCGACGGGACCGACGCGGTGATGCTCTCCGGCGAGACCAGCGTCGGCAAGCACCCCGTCACCACCGTCCGCACCATGGCGAAGATCGTCGCCGCCGCCGAGGAGGTCATCCTCGCCCGCGGCCTGCCCCCGCTGACCGAGCACAACAAGCCCCGCACCCAGGGCGGCGCCGTCGCCCGCGCCGCCGCGGAGATCGGCGACTTCCTCGGCGCGCGGTTCCTCGTCGCCTTCACCCAGTCCGGCGACACCGCCCGCCGCCTCTCCCGCTACCGCTCACCCATCCCCGTCCTGGCCTTCACCCCCGAGCCCGCCACCCGCTCCCAGCTCAGCGCGACCTGGGGCGTCGAGACCTTCCTCGGCCCGCACGTCGACTCCACCGACGCCATGGTCGCCCAGGTCGACGAACTCCTCCTGCGCCACGGCCGCTGCGAGAAGGGCGACGTCGTCGTCATCACCGCCGGCTCCCCGCCCGGCGTCCCCGGCTCCACCAACCTGGTCCGCGTCCACCACATCGGCGAGGACGACCGGCCGCGGTAGGGGATCGTCAGTACTTGGGCCCGATGTGCGCGTCCATGAGGGCCACGGAGGCTCTGCGGGCGACGGAGATGTTGAAGGGATCACTGCCGCGGGCCAGGGTGCTCCACTCGACGCCCACTTTGTCGAGGGCGTCGGTGAAGAGCCGCCGGATGTCGTCCGACTTGTTGGTGAAGAAGTACCGGGGATATTCGTAGCGCTTGGGCTGACCTCCGACGAGACGGGTCGTCCAGTTGGTGATACGGCAGCCGTCCGAGTGGATCAGGCCCCTGATGAACTCCCAGGGGTGTGCCTCGACGATCTCCTCCTGCCAGGGTTCGAGCGCGATGCGCCGTTCATGCTTCTTGCCAGGGCCGTGCTGCGGGAAGAGGCAGCGGAGGTGCTTGGAGTAGACCTTCACATTGCGGCAGCCTGTGCGGCGGACCCGGCAGACGGAGTTGCCGGGAAACACGGCACGCATCGCCCGCTCGCACTCATCCATGAGCCCGCCCCATGACTCGGCGCACGTGATCATCAGGTTGGGTACGCGGTGTCCGGAGCAGTGGCTGATGTGGCCGTCACCGAGGTAGAGGCCGAGCAGGTAGCTGTACGCCGGGCGGTCCAGGCCGCTCCCGTCGCAGCGCGGGCACTGCGGGGCGTGCTGCCCCGGACACTCGCCCCGTGTCCTGCGGTCGACGTGCTTCCAGTAGCTGATGGTGCCGAGCGGCACGTCCAGCCGACGGGCCACGTCCGCGTTCCTCACGCCGTCCCGCAGCAAGGTCAGCGCCGTCTGTCGCACCTCTGTGCAGTGGTGGATCATGTGAACACCGTGAGTGATCCGCCCTCGCTGCGCGCAGCAAAAAGCGGAGAACCACGCGAACGTGATCCTCCGCTTACAGGTGCCGGGTGCGGGATTCGAACCCGCACGCCCTTTCGGACAGATGTGTTTGAGACATCAGCGTCTGCCATTCCGCCAACCCGGCTGGGCAACCCGTGAGGAGTGTACCGGGTGACCAGTTGCCCTCGCAGCTAGGTACGCTCTAGGGGCAGCCCCTAGCCTGCCCGAACAAGGAGCGCCCCCGTGACCGGCCCCGAGTCGCCCCAGTCCGTCGACGCCGCCGCCGGCGACGACACGTCGCATGTCCCGCCGCTGACGACCCGCGTGGTCATCGCCGAGGACGAGGCGCTGATCCGTCTCGATCTCAAGGAGATGCTGGAGGAGGAGGGCTACAGCGTCGTCGGTGAGGCCGGGGACGGTGAGCGGGCGGTGGAGCTGGCCCGGGAGCACCGGCCGGATCTGGTGATCCTGGATGTGAAGATGCCGAAGCTGGACGGCATCTCGGCGGCGGAGAAGATCGCCGAGGAGAGCATCGCCCCGGTGCTGATGCTGACGGCGTTCTCGCAGCGTGATCTGGTGGAGCGGGCGCGGGACGCCGGTGCGATGGCGTATCTGGTGAAGCCGTTCAGCAAGAGTGACGTGGTGCCGGCGATCGAGATGGCGGTGTCGCGGTTCACGGAGCTGCGGGCGCTGGAGAAGGAGGTCGCGGATCTCTCCCAGCGGCTGGAGACCCGGAAGCTGGTGGACCGGGCGAAGTCGGTGTTGCAGACGGAGTACGGGCTGACGGAGCCGGCGGCGTTCCGCTGGATCCAGAAGACGTCGATGGACCGCCGGATGTCGATGCAGCAGGTGGCGGAGGCGGTCATCCAGGACAGCGAGGAGAAGAAGGCGGCCAAGGGCGGGAAGCCGGTGCGGTCCGAGGAGGACTGAGCGGCGCCCGCCCGCCGGTGCGTACGGAGAGGCCCGCACCCCCTGACCGGGGTGCGGGCCTCCGCGTGTGCGGCGGGTGCGGTCCGGTGGGCTCAGTCCTCGCCGAGGTAGGCCTTGCGGACGGATTCGTCGTGCAGAAGGTCCCGTCCGGTGCCGGAGAGGACGATGTTGCCGACCTCCATGACGTGTCCCTGGTCGGCGAGGGAGAGCGCGGCCTGGGCGTTCTGTTCGACGAGCAGGATGGTGGTGCCCTGGGACTTCAGTTCGACGATCGTGGCCATGATCTTCTGCATCATGATGGGTGACAGGCCCATGGACGGTTCGTCGAGCATGAGGAGCTTGGGCTGGGACATGAGGGCGCGGCCCATGGCGAGCATCTGCTGTTCGCCGCCGGAGAGGGTGCCGGCGGCCTGCTTGCGGCGTTCGCCGAGGATGGGGAAGAGGTCGTAGGCGCGCTGGATGTCCTTCTCGATGCCTTCCTTGTCCTTGCGGAGGAAGGCGCCGAGCTGGAGGTTCTCGGCGATGCTGAGGCGGGGGAAGATGTGCCGGCCCTCGGGGGAGTGGGCGAGTCCGAGGGCGACGATCTTGTGGGCGGGGACGCCGGTGAGCGGCCTGCCGTCGAAGAGGATCTTTCCGCCGCTGGGTTTGAGCAGGCCGGAGAGGGTGCGCAGGGTGGTGGTCTTGCCGGCGCCGTTGGTGCCGATGAGGGTGACGACCTCGCCCGCCTCGACGCTGAAGGAGATGCCTTTGACGGCCTCGATCTTGCCGTAGGCGACCCTGAGGTCCTCGACCTCCAGGAGTGCGGTCACTGGGCTTCTCCCTTGGTGCTGTGCTCCGCTTCGGTCTCGGCGGCTTCCGCCTCGGCCGCCTCGACCTCGGCGGCCTCCGCGTCGCCGGGGGCGCCTTCGAAGGGTTCGCCGAGGTAGGCGGCGACGACGCGTTCGTCGGCCTGGACGACGTCGGAGGTGCCCTCGATGAGTTTCTCGCCCTGGACGAGGACGGCGACGCGGTCGCAGAGGTTGAAGATGAACCGCATGTCGTGCTCGATGACGAGGACGGCGATGCTCTGCTCGCGGATGGCGAAGACGAGTTCTTCGGTGGCGCGGGTTTCCTGGGGGTTCATTCCGGCCGTGGGCTCGTCGAGGAGCAGCAGGCCGGGTTCACTGGCGAGGGCGCGGGCGATCTCCAGTTTGCGCTGTTCGCCGTAGGGGAGATTGCGGGCGAGATGGTCGCGTTTGTGGGCGAGGCCGATGAACTGGAGCAGTTCCATGGCCCGTTCTTCGCTCGCTTTTTCCGCTTTCTTGAATCCGGGGCCGCGCAGGAGTGCGGACCAGAGTCCTTCTTTGGTGCGGGTGTGCCGTCCGATCAGCACGTTTTCCAGGACGGTCATGTTGGCGAAGAGCCGGATGTTCTGGAATGTGCGGGCGATTCCGGCCTGGGTGACCAGGTGGGGTTTGGGGGGAAGGACGGTTCCTTTGTAGGAGACGGTTCCTTCGGTGGGGACGTAGAGGCCGGTGAGGCAGTTGAAGAAGGTGGTCTTGCCGGCGCCGTTGGGTCCGATGAGTCCGACGATCTCGCCGCTGTTGACGGTGAAGTCGACGGAGCGTACGGCGGTGAGGCCGCCGAAGCGCATGGTGACGTCACGGGCTTCGAGTACTGGTGTCGTCATCGTCCTCACGCCCCTGCCTTGGTGACGGCCGGGTCTTCGGGGAGCGTCTTCTGTTCGGGTACGTCGAGTTGTCCGGTCTCGTGGAACTCCAGCTGGCGGCGGCGGTTGGCGATGATGCCCTCCGGCCGGAACCGCATGAGGAGGACGAGGGCGAGGCCGAAGGCGAGGAGTTCGTAGTTCTTGAGGAACTGGAGCTTCTCGGGGATGAGGTAGAGCATGCTGGCGCCGAGGAGGGGGCCGCTGACGGTGCCCATGCCGCCGAGGACGACGGCGGCCAGCAGGAACGCGGAGTTGGGCGGGGCGGCGCCGGCGAACTGGTAGGGCGTGGGGACGACGGAGTAGCTGACGTGGGCGCTGACGGTGCCGGCGAGTCCGGCGAGCGCGGCGCCGAGGGCGAAGGCGATGAGCTTGACGCGGAAGCCGTTGATGCCCATGGCGGTGGCGGCGGTCTCGTCCTCGCGGATGGCGACCCAGGAGCGGCCGATGCGGGAGTCGGCGGCGCGGGTGAAGACCAGGACGACGATGGCCGTGAAGATCAGCATCAGCAGGAAGTAGTTGGCGAAGCGGCCCAGGGTGAAGGAGCCGATGTCGTGCGGGTCGCCGAAGTTGAAGCCGAACATCTCCAGGTCGGGGATGTTGGCGATGCCGTTGGGGCCGTTGGTGATGTCGGGTCCGGAGGAGCCGTCGAGGTTGTTGACGGCGATGCGGAAGATCTCTCCGAAGCCGAGGGTGACGATGGCGAGGTAGTCGCCGCGCAGCCGCAGGGTGGGGGCGCCGATGAGGACGCCGAAGACGAGGGAGGCTCCCATGCCGACGAGGACGGCTCCCCAGAAGGGGAGTTGGGTGCCGGAGAAGCGGGAGTACTCGGAGCCGGAGACGAGGGCCGCGGCGTAGGCGCCGACGCCGAGGAAGGCGACGTAGCCGAGGTCGAGCAGGCCGGTGAGTCCGACAACGATGTTCAGGCCGAGCGCGACGGTGGCGAAGATGAGGATGTTGACGCCGATGTTGGCGTTGTGGTCCTCGGTCTGGGTGAAGGGGAAGATCGCCGCGGCGAGGAAGGCCATGGAGGTGGCGAATCCCTTGTGGCGGGCGTTGAGCGCGGAGAAGCGGTCGGTGAGTCCGGCGCTGAAGAGGGCCCAGGCGGAGAAGACGACGAGGAGTCCGAAGCCGCTGAAGGTCTCGCCGTACTCGTCGTCGGGGGTGCTGATGCCGTAGGTGAAGACGACGAGTCCGAGGGCGAGCGCGAGGGTGATGGCGACGCGTTCGGCCCAGGCGGGCAGCGGGGCGGGGCGGGGGATGTCGTCGGCCTTGGCGAAGTACGACTTCCAGGTGTCGCCGGGGCGCGGCAGGGCGAGGGCGCCGATGACGGGCAGCAGTGAGGCGACGGCGGCGACGTAGCCGCCGGGTTCGAGGTTGGCGAGGCCGCCGAGTTCGATGGCGATCGCGAGGATCGTGTACCAGGTGACGGCGAAGGCGGCCAGGGCGGTGAGGAAGACGGGGGCGGTGGTGCGGGCGGGGTTGAGCCAGCGCAGTCCGCGTACGTCCCAGAGGGTGAGGGCGTACAGGAGGGTGAGGATGCCGCCGGTGAGGGTGAGGAGCTGGAGTCCTGCCGGGTAGGCGGTGACGGTGAGGTCGCCGGGGAATTCGGCGGTCCAGGTCCAGGCGAGCATGGTGCTGGCGATGGTGGCGACGGCGCCGACGGTGGTGAGCAGCCGGGCGGCGCCGTGCGGCAGCGGGATGAGCGGGGTGCCCCGGTCGGGGCGGGTGGTGTCGGTCATGGTGCTCACGCCCTGTCCGCGACGCGTTCGCCGAGCAGGCCCTGTGGCCTGAAGAGGAGGACGAGGATGAGCAGGACGAAGGCCCATACGGAGGCCCAGCCCTGGCCGCCGAACTGGTCCATGCCGGGGATGTCGGCGATGTAGGCGGTGGCGAGTCCTTCGGCGAGGCCGAGGACGATGCCGCCGAGCATGGCGCCGTAGATGTTGCCGATGCCGCCGAGGACGGCGGCGGTGAAGGCCTTGAGTCCGGCGACGAAGCCCATGTCGTAGTTGACGCTGCCGACGCGGAAGCCCCAGGCGATGCCGGCGACGGCGGCGAAGAAGCCGCCGATGGCGAAGGCGATGACGATGATGCGGTTGGTGTCGATGCCCATGAGCTGGGCGGTGTCCGGGTCCTGGGCGGTGGCCTGCATGGCGCGGCCGGTGCGGGAGGTGCGGACGAAGAAGGCGAGGGCGCCCATGCAGAGGGGGGCGGCTATGAGGACGAAGAGTTCACCGGACTGGATCTTGAGGCTGTCGGTGATGTTGAACGGGCCGCCGGGCAGCTGGGGGAATTTGCGGGCGTTGTCGGCGTGCGGGTACCAGTTGAAGACGGCCTGCTGGAGGGCGAGGGAGAGGCCGATGGCGGTGATGAGGGGGGCGAGGCGTGGGGCGCCTCTGAGCGGCCGGTAGGCGAATCGTTCCGCTCCCACCGCGATGAGCACGGCCACCAGGCCGCCGCCGATCAGCATGAGGGGGAGGGCGATCCACATGGATGTGCCGTCGGGCAGGACGAGATAGACGGAGAGGGCGCCGAAGCCGCCGGTCATGAAGATCTCGCCGTGGGCGAAGTTGATGAGCTGGACGATGCCGTACACCATCGTGTAGCCGATGGCGATCAGCCCGTACATCGAGCCGAGAATCAGCCCGTTGGCCAGCTGTTGCGGCAGGGTGTGCACCGCAAGGCCTCCATGTGGGTGCGGAGAGTGACGGGGGAGAGAGGTCGGGCCGCGCGGTGACGGGTCGTCGTGGCCGCGCGGCCCTGGTGTCGTCCGTACTGAAGCTGGATCAGCTTGCGTTGTACGTACCGGTCTTGACGGACTTCCACGCACCGTTGGTGACTTGGTACAGGGTGAGCTGCTTGTTCTTGGTGTCGCCGTACTGGTCGAAGCCGACCGGTCCTGCGATGCCCTCGAAGTCGATCTTCTGGAGCTGGTCGACGACCTGCTGGCGGGCGTCGGAGGGGACCTTGCCGTCCTTCACGACGTTGCCGACGGCCTTGATGATGGCGGTGGCGGCGTCGTAGGAGTAGCCGCCGTAGGTGCCGTAGTCGCCCTTGTAGCCACCGGACTTGTACTTGTCGATGAACTCCTTGGCGGCGGGCAGGGTGTCGACGGGGACGCCGACGGAGGTGACGAAGTCGCCCTCGGCCGCCTTGCCGGCGGTCTGGATGTAGGTCGGGGTGAACATGCCGTCGCCGCCCATCAGCGGGATCTTGGCACCGGCGTCCTTGAGCTGCTTGGTGAGGACCTGCGACTCGTCGTACTGGCCGCCGTAGTAGAGGAGTTCGGCGCCCGAGTTCTTGATCTTGGTGACGAGGGTGGAGAAGTCCTTGTCACCGACGTTGATGTGGTCGGTGCCGGCGACGGTGCCGCCCTGCTCCTTGAACTTCTTGCCGAAGATCCCGGCCAGACCCGCTCCGTAGGTCTGCTTGTCGTCGACGACGAAGACCTTCTTCTTCTTGAGGGTCTTGAAGACGTAGTCGGCCGCGAAGCCGCCCTGCACCTCGTCGGTGATGGCGGTGCGGAAGTACGTCTTGAAGGGGCGGACCTTGTTGCCGGAGACCCAGTCCTTGCCCTGCGTCAGCTCGGGCGCGGTGTTGGACGGGGAGATCTCGGCCAGGTTGGCGGAGGCGAAGACCTTCTGCATGGTCTGCGCGACACCGGAGTTGAGCGGGCCGACGACGCCGAGGACGTCCTTGTTGGCGACCAGCTGGGAGGCGTTCTGCTGGCCGGTCGGCGGCAGGGCCTTGTCGTCGAGGGCGACGACCTTGAAGGTGACGCCGGGGACGAGCTTCTTCTCGTTGGCGTCCTTGACCGCGATCTCGACGCCGGACTGGATGCCGAGGCCGGTGGCGGAGTTCTGTCCCGTCAGCGGGGCGTCGACACCGATGACGACCGTGGTGCCGCCCTTGTCGTCGCCGCCCTTGTCGTCGCCTCCGCGGGAGCCGCACGCGGTGAGGGCCAGAGCTCCGGTCGTGAGGACGGAGGTGAGTATCACCAGGGAACGCTGTCGCACAATCAGTCCTTTCCGCAGGCATGTCCGCCCGGTGTGGGGGTGGCACAGGCCGCGCTGGTACCGAACTCCCGGTGGAGCGGTGACTGGCCGTGACTCTAAGCCTGGGGTGTGGCCATGGGCATGGTGGTGGACTGGCTTGTGACTTTCTTGTTATGCCGTTCCGGTTCAGGGGCTTCTCGGAAGGTCGCTCTCGGCCGGTTTGGTGGAATTCCCGTCCGGTCCGCATTCTGAGAATGCGCACTTCCGGTTGGCCGTCGGCGGGGCGGCGGCGGAGCGGGCCGCGAGCGCGCCGCGAGGCCCCGGAAAGATCATGCCGGGGGGTGTCCGCGAAGAGGAATCAGAGCCTTCGTATTGCTTCTGTGTTACGCAGTGTTACGCAGAAAAATGGAAGATCGCATTCAGCGACGGCCGGGAAGGCATGAATACGGATATCTGGAGTGCGATACGCCGGGATGTCCCGCCCTGCGCGGTAAACGGCGCGTTGGGGCTGATGGGGCCGGTGGTGTTCGTGATGCACGTGGTGCGTCACGGTGTCCGGGAATGCCGCAGGGGGCGGCCCGGCACGCGACCGGACCGCCCCCTGCCCGCGCGGGTCAGTTTGTGGCGGCGGCCCGTGCGCCGTCCGCGCCCGCCGGCCGCGCCTCGCGCAGCAGACAGGTGAGCCGCGCGCTGCACACCCGCCGCCCCTGCTCGTCACTGATCACGATCTCGTACGTGGCCGTCGAGCGTCCCCGGTGCAGCGGCGTGGCCACACCGGTGACCGCGCCCGAACGCGCCCCGCGGTGATGCGTGCAGTTCAGGTCGACCCCCACGGCGATCCTGGAACTGCCGCCGTGCAGCATCGCGCCCACCGAGCCCAGGGTCTCGGCGAGGACGGCGGAGGCGCCGCCGTGCAGCAGCCCGTACGGCTGGGTGTTGCCCTCCACCGGCATGGTGCCGACGACACGCTCGGCCGACGCCTCGGTGATCCGCACGCCCATCCGGTTCCCGAGGTCGCCGGCGGAGAACAGGGCGGGCAGGTCGATGCCGAGGGCGGCGTACTCGTCGATGACCTCCTGAGGGAACTTCACGTGCTGCTGCTCGCCCATGGGCCCGGCTCCGTTCGTCGTCGGTCGGCACTACGCCACTGAGCGGACGCTCAGTCGGTCGCCGATTGTTCCAGACGCACCACGACGGACTTGCTGGCCGGGGTGTTGCTGGTGTCCGCGGTGGCGTCCAGGGGCACCAGGACGTTCGTCTCCGGGTAGTACGAGGCCGCGCAGCCGCGCGCGGTCGGGTAGTGCACCACCCGGAAGCCGCTCGCCCGCCGCTCCACACCGTCCTTCCACTCGCCGACCAGGTCGACGTACGAGCCGTCGGCCACCCCGAGCCGCCGCGCGTCCTCGGGGTGGACGAGCACCACCCGGCGGCCGTTCCGGATGCCCCGGTAGCGGTCGTCCAGGCCGTAGATCGTGGTGTTGTACTGGTCGTGCGAGCGCAGCGTCTGGAGCAGCAGCCGCCCCTCGGGCAACTCGGGGAACTCCACCGGGGCGGCCGTGAAGTTGGCCTTGCCGGTCGCGGTCGGGAAGCGGCGCTCGTCGCGCGGGGCGTGCGGCAACGCGAAGCCGCCGGGGCGGGCCACGCGCGCGTTGAAGTCCTCGAAGCCGGGGACCACCCGCGCGATCCGGTCGCGGATCGCGCCGTAGTCCCGCTCGAACTCCTCCCACGGCACCACGCTGTCCTCGCCCAGCACCCGACGGGCCAGCCGGGACACGATGGCCGGCTCCGACAGCAGCACCGGGCTCGCGGGCGCCAGCCGGCCCCGGGAGGCGTGCACCATGCCCATCGAGTCCTCGACGGTGACGAACTGCTCGCCGCCGCCCCGCACATCGCGCTCGGTGCGGCCGAGCGTGGGCAGGATCAGGGCGCGCGCGCCCGTGACGACGTGCGAGCGGTTGAGCTTGGTCGACACGTGCACGGTCAGCCGGGCCCGGCGCATGGCCGCCTCGGTGACCTCGGTGTCGGGCGAGGCGGAGACGAAGTTGCCGCCCATGGCGAAGAACACCTTCGCCTCGCCGTCGCGCAGGGCGCGGATCGCCCGGACGACGTCGTAGCCGTGCTCGCGCGGCGGCGCGAAGCCGAACTCCTTCTCCAGGGCGTCCAGGAAGGCCGGGGCGGGACGCTCGAAGATGCCCATCGTGCGGTCGCCCTGCACGTTGGAGTGGCCGCGCACCGGGCACACGCCCGCGCCCGTGCGCCCGATGTTGCCGCGCAGCAGCAGGAAGTTGACCACCTCGCGGATGGTCGGCACCGAGTGCTTGTGCTGGGTCAGGCCCATCGCCCAGCACACGATGACGCGCCGGGAGGCGAGCACCATGTCCAGGGCGCGCTCGATCTCCGCGCGACCGAGGCCGGTCGCGGCGAGCGTCCGGTCCCAGTCGGCGGCGCGGGCGGCGGCCGCGAACTCCTCGTAGCCGTGCGTGTGCTCGCGGACGAACAGCTCGTCCACGGCGCCCGGGGTCTCAAGGATCAGCCGGTTGAGGAGGCGGAAGAGCGCCTGGTCGCCGCCGATGCGGATCTGGAGGAACAGATCCGTGAGCGCGGCACCGGCGGCCAGGCCCTTCGGTGTCTGCGGGTTCTTGAAGCGCTCCAGACCGGCCTCGGGCAGCGGATTGACGCTGATGATCTTCGCGCCGTTCGCCTTGGCCTTCTCCAGCGCGGAGAGCATGCGCGGATGGTTCGTCCCCGGATTCTGGCCGGCCACGATGATCAGATCGGCCTGGTGGAGGTCCTCCAGCAGGACGCTGCCCTTGCCGACGCCGATCGTCTCCGACAGGGCCGAACCGGACGACTCGTGGCACATGTTCGAGCAGTCGGGCAGGTTGTTGGTGCCCAGCTCCCGCGCGAACAGCTGGTAGAGGAACGCGGCCTCGTTGCTGGTGCGGCCGGAGGTGTAGAAGACGGCCTCGTCGGGGGAGGAGAGCGCGGCGATCTCCTCGGCGACGATGCCGAAGGCGCGCTCCCAGGTGACCGGCTCGTAGTGGTCGGCGCCCTCCGGCAGATACATGGGGTGGGTCAGCCGCCCCTGCTGCCCCAGCCAGTAGCCGCTGCGGCCGGCCAGGTCCGACACGGGGTGGGCGGCGAAGAACTCCGGGGTGACCCGGCGCAGGGTCGCCTCCTCGGCGACCGCCTTCGCGCCGTTCTCGCAGAACTCCGCCGTGTGCCGGTGCTCCGGCTCGGGCCAGGCGCAGCCCGGACAGTCGAAGCCGTCCTTCTGGTTGACCCGCAGCAGGGTCAGCGCGGTGCGCTTGACTCCCATCTGCTGCCGGGCCATGCGCAGCGAGTGCCGGACGGCGGGCAGTCCCGCCGCCGCGTGCTCGGGCCCGTCCACCTGCGGCGCGTCCTGGACCGGATCACCCTTGGGCGGCTTGGTGGCCATCGGACGCTCTCCTTCGACTGGCGACTGCGTGGGTGCTGCCTGTGCTGCCTGTGCTGCCGGTACTGCCTGTGCTGCGCCGGTGCTGCTTTCCCCGGCCGGTGCCGCGAGATCGCGCCCCGGGCCCCGGACCGGACCCTCTCCGATCCTCGCACGAGGCGGTGACAATGCCGCCGGCCGGGGAGCAGCGCGGACCGGGGGCCGGGTGCGGGGGCCGGGTGCCGGGGCCGTCGGGGTCCTGGCGGCCGGGCACAGCGCGGGTGGCGTCCGGCTGTCAGTGGCACGTGGCAGGATCGGGGACGTGGCAGAGACAGCATCGAAGAAGACCGAGACCGACCCCGGCGGCACCCGTCCGCGGCTGATGCTCATGGACGGGCACTCGCTGGCCTACCGCGCGTTCTTCGCGCTGCCCGCGGAGAACTTCACCACCGCGACGGGCCAGCCGACGAACGCGATCTACGGCTTCGCGTCGATGCTGGCCAACACCCTGCGTGACGAGGCGCCCACGCACTTCGCGGTGGCGTTCGACGTCTCCCGCAAGACCTGGCGCTCCGAGGAGTTCACGGAGTACAAGGCGAACCGCTCCAAGACCCCCGACGAGTTCAAGGGGCAGGTGGAGCTGATCGGCGAGCTGCTCGACGCGATGCACGCCTCCCGCTTCGCCGTCGAGGGGTTCGAGGCGGACGACATCATCGCCACCCTCGCCACCCAGGCCGAGGCCGCGGGCTTCGACGTGCTGATCGTCACCGGCGACCGCGACTCCTTCCAGCTGGTCTCCGAGCACACCACCGTGCTCTACCCCACCAAGGGCGTCTCCGAGCTGACCCGGTTCACCCCGGAGAAGGTCTTCGAGAAGTACGGATTGACGCCCGCCCAGTACCCCGACTTCGCGGCGCTGCGCGGCGACCCCTCGGACAACCTGCCGGGCATCCCGGGCGTGGGCGAGAAGACGGCCGCGAAGTGGATCAACCAGTTCGGCTCGTTCGCCGAGCTGGTCGAGCGCGTCGAGGAGGTCAAGGGCAAGGCCGGGCAGAATCTGCGCGACCACCTGGAGGCCGTCAAGCTCAACCGCCGCCTCACCGAGCTGGAGCGCGGCGTCGAGCTGCCGAAGGGCGTCGCCGAGCTGGCCAGGGCCGCCTACGACCGCAAGGCCGTCGCGATGGTCCTGGACACCCTGGAGATCCGCAACCCGTCGCTGCGCGAGCGGCTCTTCGCCGTCGACCCGGGCGCCGAGGAGGCCGAGACCACGCCGGTCGCGACGGAGGGCGTGGAGCTGGACGGCGCGGTGCTGGGCACCGGCGAGCTGGCCGGCTGGCTGGCCGAGCACGGCGGCCGGACCCTGGGCGTCGCCACGGTCGACACCTGGGCGCTGGGCACCGGCTCGGTGGCCGAGGTCGCGCTGGCCGCCGACGGCGGGGCCGCCGCCTGGTTCGACCCGACGCAGCTCGACGAGGCCGACGAGCAGGCGTTCGCGGGCTGGCTGGCCGACACGGGCCGGACCAAGGTGTTCCACAACGCCAAGGGCGCCATGCGGGTCTTCGCCGAGCACGGCTGGAGCGTCGCGGGCGTCGCCATGGACACCGCGCTCGCCGCCTATCTGGTGAAGCCAGGACGCCGCTCCTTCGACCTGGACGCGCTGTCCCTGGAGTACCTGCATCGCGAGCTGGCACCGGCCGCTGCGGCCGACGGCCAGCTCGCCTTCGGCGCGGACGACGCCGCCGAGGCCGAGGCCCTGATGATCCAGGCCCGTGCCGTCCTCGACCTCGGCACGGCCTTCGGGGACCGCCTCCAGGAGGTCGGCGCCGCGGACCTGCTGCGCGACATGGAGCTGCCCACCTCCGCACTGCTCGCCCGCATGGAGCGGCACGGCATCGCCGCCGACCGCACCCATCTGGAGGCGATGGAGCAGACCTTCGCCGGCGCGGTGCAGCAGGCCGTGAAGGAGGCGCACGCCGCGGCCGGGCACGAGTTCAACCTCGGCTCGCCCAAGCAGCTCCAGGAGGTCCTCTTCGGCGAGCTGGCCCTGCCGAAGACCAAGAAGACCAAGACCGGCTACACCACCGACGCCGACGCCCTGGCCTGGCTGGCGGGCCAGACGGACAACGAGCTGCCGGTGATCATGCTCCGCCACCGCGAGCAGGCCAAGCTCCGGGTGACCGTCGAGGGCCTGATCAAGACGGTCGCCGCGGACGGCCGCATCCACACCACCTTCAACCAGACGGTCGCCGCGACCGGCCGCCTCTCCTCGACCGACCCGAACCTCCAGAACATCCCCGTGCGCACCGACGAGGGCCGGGCCATCCGCCGCGGCTTCGTGGTCGGCGAGGGCTTCGAGTCGCTGATGACCGCCGACTACAGCCAGATCGAGCTGCGCGTCATGGCCCATCTGTCCGAGGACGCGGGCCTGATCGAGGCGTTCACCTCCGGTGAGGATCTGCACACCACCGCGGCCTCGCAGGTCTTCGCCGTCGAGCGCTCGGCGGTGGACGCGGAGATGCGCCGCAAGATCAAGGCCATGTCCTACGGTCTGGCGTACGGCCTGTCGGCCTTCGGCCTCTCCCAGCAGCTGAACATCGAGGCGGGCGAGGCCCGCGCCCTGATGGACGCCTACTTCGAGCGGTTCGGCGGCGTACGGGACTATCTGCACCGGGTGGTGGACGAGGCCCGCGCCACCGGCTACACCGAGACTCTGTTCGGCCGCCGCCGCTACCTCCCCGACCTCAACAGCGACAACCGCCAGCGCCGCGAGATGGCCGAGCGGATGGCCCTCAACGCGCCGATCCAGGGCACGGCGGCCGACATCGTCAAGATCGCCATGCTGCATGTGGACCGGGCGCTGGCCGAGGCCGGGCTGAGGTCCCGGATGCTGCTTCAGGTCCACGACGAGATCGTGCTGGAGATCGCCCCCGGCGAGCGCGCGGCCGTGGAGGAGATCGTCCGCCGCGAGATGGCCGGCGCGGTCCGGCTCAGGGCGCCCCTGGACGTCTCGGTGGGCGTGGGGCCGGACTGGGAGTCCGCGGCGCACTGACGGCCGCCGGGCCCCGCGTACGGCCCGGCCGGGACGGGTCCGGCGGACGGCTTCATGAGCCGTCCACCGGACCCGTCCGCGTGCGCCGCCGGGCCGCCCGGTCGCCGGGTCGACCGGAGACGCCCGGACCTGCCGTGACCTGCGGCGACTGCGTGTACATCACTCACGTGGCCCCCGCGAAGACGCACCGGCCATCCTCGCCCGACAGGATCTGGGCATGGGTATACGCATGCTCAACCACCGGCCGGCGGTATCCCAGACAGCCGTCGGCGCGGCCCCGGCCGCGTCGCCCCCGCCGGTTCCGGCCCTCGCGTCGACCGCGAGCACCGCCCGCGTCCCGACCGACCTCGCGGTCACCCTCCGGCGGGCCGCGTGGGACCTGCGCCGCCGGTTCACCCCCGGCGCGCGGCTTCCCTGGCGGCTGTGGGCGGATCTGACGCGTGGCTACGCGGCGCTCCTGCTCGCCCGGGTGCCGCGCCCCGTCCCCACCCGCACCCTCACCGTCTTCGTCGCGGCCTCCCCGGCCGTGCCCCGCCGCCCGAGCGGCCCGGCACCACGCGAGGCCCGCCCCGACCGCCCCGACCGCCGGGACCGTAAGAACCGCCCGGACCGTACGGACCGTACAGACCGTACAGACCGCAGGGACCGTCCCGACCGCCCGGCTCGTCCCGATCGCACGGACCGCCCGTCGCCTCACCCGTCCCCGCAGGACCACCAGAGCCGCCGCAACGGTCCGGGCCACGGCGACCGGTAGCCGGGCCGGGACAGCCTTCGGAAGGCACTGAGCGGCGGTGACCGCCCGGGACCGAGACCGGAACCAGGCCGGAACCAGGCCGGAACCAGGCCGGAACCAGGCCGGAACCAGGCCGGAACCAGGCCGGAACCAGGGCCCGGCTCCCCGAAGGCCGGGCCGCCTCACCGAATCCGTAGGCCGCCGTCCTGCCGACGCCCGCCGTCGTCTCCCGCACCCGGCTGGGGCCGGCCCACGCCCTCACCCCCGCCGCTGCTCCCCACGCCCGCGCCCCCGCCCTCGGCGGCGACCCTGTGCCGGTGGCGCACCCGCACCACCACCGCGTACGCCGTCACCCCCGCCACCAGCCCGGCGCCCGCGCCGAAGCACACGGTGGGGATCAGGTCGAACAGGCCCCCGCCCCTCCCGTCCCCGGCCCGCGACCGGGCGACCCGCTGCACCGTCCCGGCCGCCGCGCAGCCGCCGATCAGGGCCAGGCCCCACCACCGGTCCCGGGTCGGCAGCACCGGAACCCCGGCCCCGGCGGGCTCGACGGCCACCGCCCGCCGCAGCGCGTGGACGACGAATCCGGTGATCGCGAGCGCCGCCACCGCCGAGCCGCCGTACTGGAGGTACCGGTGGCCCGGCGCGCCCCAGACCCGGTGGTCCAGCACCGGGAACACCCGTACGCCCCACCGGTCGTGGTGGGTGAAGGCGTCCCAGACCACATGGGTCAGCGCGCCCACGGCCGCGGAGAGGTACCAGCGCGCCACCGAGGAGGGCTCCACGCGCGCGCGTGGAGCACCGCACCGCAGCAGTGCCGCGGGCCGCCCCTGGACACTCCGGGGGAGCAGCGCCACCAGGGGCTCACGGGCCAGGAGCCACAGCCCGGCCAGGAGCCAGGCCGTCGCCACGTCCACCGTCACGACGCCCGGCAGGGAGTGGGTGAAGGCGCCGAACCCCATCGCCGAGGGCAGCGCGTTCGCCGCGTAGTAGGTCGCGTCCGGTGCGGAGGAACCCGCGACGAGCACCACCGGCACCAGCCGCCACCGGCCCGTGCCGTCCCCGCGCACCGCGGGCAGGACGGCGGCCGCGTGGCTCGGAGTGAACGGCAACGGAACCTCGCACAAGGCGTGTTGACCGGACCGGGCGGCCCGGATGACCGACACGTCCAGTATGCGGGAGGGAGAACCGGACACGTCGGTTCCGCGTCCTCGTGCGGCCGAAGGTGGCCAACCGGAGCAAACCGGGCACGAACCGCTCCCGACACAAAGGAAGTTGTCGTAGGGTCACCTGGGTCGTGCATCCGGAAGGCTCCACAAGGGCAACCAGTACCGCGGGTCAACCGTCACAACAGGGCGAACACACAGGAACAGAGGGACGCTCGGGCGTTCACGGGAGGGGTTCACTCCATGGCGGCGCATTTCGGCAGGAGGCTGTACAAAGGGGCGGCGACCACCGCTGTGGCCGCGGTCGCGGTCGCGGCGCTCTCCGCTTCGGAGGCTCCCGGTGTGACGGCCGGCGACGACGGCAGACAGGCGGCGGCCGGTGCGTCCTCCGCCCCCGACACCCCCGCGGGCGCCGGTGACACCGCGACCGGTGACACGCAGTACTACACGGACCTGCCGCCGCTGAAGAGCCCCGAGCCCGCCACCGGCACCGGTACCGGCACGGGGAGCGGCACCTCCGCCGTCGGCGGCCCGGCCGAGGCGGGCATACCCGCCACCGTGCTCGACGCCTACAAGAAGGCCGAGTCCGAGCTACGGACCGCCAAGCCCGGCTGCAACCTGCCCTGGCAACTGCTCGCCGCGATCGGCCGGGTCGAGTCCGGCCAGGCCCGCGGCGGCCAGGTGGACGCGCAGGGCACGACGCTCACCCCGATCCTCGGTCCCGTCCTCAACGGCAGCGGCTTCGCGCACATCAGCGACACCGACCACGGCGTCTACGACGGGGACAGCACCTACGACCGCGCGGTCGGCCCCATGCAGTTCATCCCCTCCACCTGGGCATGGGCGGGCCGGGACGGCAACGGTGACGGCAAGAAGGACCCCAACAACATTTACGACGCCGCCCTGGCCACCGCGCACTACCTGTGCCGCAACGGCTGGGACCTGTCGGACCAGGCGGACCTGAACAGCGCGATCCTCAGCTACAACCACTCGCAGGAGTACCTGAACACCGTCCTGTCCTGGCTGGAGTACTACCGCAAGGGCACCCACTCCGTGCCGGACGGCACCGGCCAGCTGCCGAGCCACAGCAGCGGCGGCGGCACCCCCGGCACGCACCCCGGAACCTCGCCCACGGTCCCCTGGCAGCCGACCGCGCCGACGACCGGCCCCGGGAAGTCCGGCACGCCGGGCACACCGGCCGAGCCGGGCAAGCCGAGCACCCCGAGCAAGCCCGGCAAGCCGGGCGGCGGCTCCCCGACCGAGCCGCCCACCAAGCCGCCGACGCCCCCCACCAAGCCCCCCACGCCCACCGACACCGTGGACCACCTGAAGGACGCGGACGCGGGCACGGGCGAGCTGACGGCGCGGGCCGGTGACACCTTCGCGCGGAAGATCGGCGCCCGCGCCGAGACCAAGGCCGGCAAGGCGGTCGCCAAGGTCAGGATCCGGTTCGTGATCAACGGTGACACCGACGCCGCCTTCGCGGGGGGCGAGAAGGCCGCCACGGTCGTCACCGACGCCTCCGGTCTGGCCGTCGCACCCGCGCTCCAGGCCGGTGAGAAGACGGGCTCCTTCACCGTGCGGGCCCTGCTGGTGGGCCGTACGGTCTCCGCCGTCGACTACCGGGCCACGGTCACCGCGCGCGCCGCCGACAAGCTCGTCCGCACCGGCGACACACCGCTGCTCTGCACGCCCGGCGGCACCTTCGCCGACCAGGTCGAGGTCAAGGCCACCTACAAGGGCGCCGTCGCGGACCGGGTCGCGGCCACCGCCACCCTGGTCACGTCCGCCGAGGACGGCACCGAGAACGACAAGGGCCCCTACTTCAAGGGCGACGACGACAAGCCCGTACGCACCCTGAAGGACCTCACGACCGACGGCAAGGGCCTGATCAAACTGCCCAAGCTGTACGCGGACGACACCACCGGCACCTTCCTGCTCCGCATCACCACCACCGGTGGCGCGACCCTGACCGTGGAGCTGAAGGTCGCGGCGGACGGCACCGCCGAACCGTCACCGGACCCGTCCGGGTCCCCGTCCACGTCCCCCTCCCCGTCCGGATCCCCGTCGGCATCTCCGTCCACCGGCTCGTAGGCCGCCCGGCGGCACCGGCACAGCGCCGGGGCGCCCGCTCCCGCACCCGCGCGGGAGCGGGCGCCCCGGCGCGTGCGGCCCCGGACCGGCCGCCGGGTCAGCGCCGCAGCCGGGCGTTGGTGTGCCGGGTCGGCTCGGCGGCCGCCGGGTCCTCGGGCCAGGGGTGCTTCGGATACCGCCCGCGCAGCTCAGCCCGTACGCCCTTGTAGCCGTCCCGCCACAAGGACGCGAGGTCGGCGGTGACGGCGACGGGACGGCCGGCGGGGGAGAGCAGGTGCACGAGGACCGGCACCCCGGCCACGGCGGGCGAGGCGTCCAGCCCGAACATCTCCTGGAGCTTCACCGCGAGCACCGGCCGCTCGGGATCGCCGTAGTCGACCCGGACGGCCGACCCGCTGGGCACGGTGATCCGCTCCGGGGCCAGTTCGTCCAGGCGGGCCGCCTCCCCCGAGGCCCACGGCAGCAGCCGGGACAGCGCCTGCCCGGCGTCGATCCGCGCGAGGTCCGCGCGGCGGCGGGCGCGGCCGAGTTCCGGCTCCAGCCACTCCTCCACGCGCGCGTGCAGGGCGTCGTCGCCCACATCGGGCCAGGGCGCGCCGAGCCGCCGGTGCAGGAAGGCGAGCCGCCGCCGCAGCGCCTCGGCCCCCGGCGACCAGCGCAGCAGCCCCCAGCCCTCCTGGCGCAGTCCCTGGAGCAGCGCCTCGCGCACGAGCGCGGGATCGGGGTCGGAGAGGGGACGCGCCCTCAGTTCCACCGCCCCCAGCCGTTCGACGCGCCGCGCGACGACGTCCCCGCCGGTCCAGCCGACCTCCTCCCGCTCCTCGTGCAGCGCCCCGGCCGCCCACCGGGCGGTGTCCTCGTCGACGGCCGCGGCGAGCTGCACGCGCGCGTGCCCCCGGCCCAGCGGCCGGTCGGCGACCGCGACGGCGAGCCACGGCGACCCGCGCAGCGCGGACCCCTCGGCCGGCTCCGCCCGGGTGCCGGAGACCATCAGGTACGAACCGCCGTCCAGCCGCGCCACCCGCTCGGGGAAGGCCAGCGCGGCGACCAGCCCGGCCACGTCCTCCTCCCGGCGCCCGCCGGAGGACTCCGCGGCTCGTCCTTCCGGGGCGGGCGCCGCGGACCCCTTCGCCGCGGCCCGCAGCCGCCGCACCTCCGTGCGCCACCGCCCCGCGTACGGGTCGCCGCCGCGCCGGGCGGCGCGCAGCGCGGCCGCGAGATCGTCGCCGTACTCCCGGGGCACCTCCTCGCTGAGCAGCGCGACCACCTCCGCGGCCCGCTCGGCCGCACCACCGGCGCCCGCGTCGAGCAGGGCCCGTCCGAGCCGGGGATGCACGCCGAGCCGGGCCAGCCGCGCACCGCGCTCCGTGGCGCGCCCGTCCGGACCGACCGCGCCCACGGCGGTCAGGACCTCCCGCGCCGCCGCCATCGCCCCGGCGGGCGGCGGATCGAGCAGGGCGAGCCCGGAGGCGTCCGGGTCGCCCCAGCAGGCCGCCTGAAGAGCGAACGCGGTGAGGTCGGCCACCTTGATCTCCGGCGCCGGGAACCGCGGCAGGCGGCCGTCCTCGGCCTCGGTCCAGCACCGGTACACCGTGCCCGGCGCCTCCCGCCCGGCCCGGCCCGCCCGCTGCCGTCCGGCCGCCTGCGAGGCCCGTACCGTCGTCAGCGCGCTCAGCCCGCGCGCGTGGTCCACCCGCGGCTCCCGGGCGAGCCCCGCGTCCACCACGACCCTGACGCCGGGCACCGTCAGCGAGGACTCCGCGACCGACGTGGCGAGCACCACCCGCCGCCGCGTCCCGGGCGCCAGCACCGCGTCCTGCACGGCCGCCGGGGCCCGTCCGTGCACCTGGAGCACGTCCGTGCCCGCCAGATCCCCGAGCGCGCCCGCCACCCGGGCGATCTCGCCCGCGCCCGGCAGGAAGCACAGCACGTCACCGGTCCGCTCGGCCAGCGCCCGCCGCACCACCGAGCCCACGTGCGCGAGCAGCGCGGGATCCACCCGCATGCCGTGCGGCGGCCGCACCGGGCGCGCGGGCGGCGCCCACACCACCTCCACCGGGTACGACACGCCGGCCGCCTCGACCACCGGTGCCCCGCCCAGCAGCCGCGCCCAGCCCCCGGCGTCCGTGGTCGCCGAAGCGGCCACGAGCCGCAGCTCCGGCCGCAGCGCCTCCCGTACGTCGCACAGGAACGCGGCGGCCGTGTCCGCGTCCAGATGCCGCTCGTGGCACTCGTCGAGGACCACCGCGTCCGTACCGGCCAGTTCCTGGTCGCGCTGGAGGCGCTGGAGCAGCACACCGGTGGTGACGACCTCCACGCGCGTGCGCGGCCCGACGACGCGTTCCCCGCGGACGGTGTGGCCGATGCTCTCGCCGGGCCGTTCGCCCAGCAGCCAGGCCATCCGCCGGGCCGCGGCGCGCGCCGCGATCCGCCGCGGCTCGGCCACGACCACCCGCCGGGCCGGGCCCCCGCCGGTCAGCCCGGCCAGGGCGAGCGGCACCAGCGTGGTCTTGCCGGTGCCGGGCGGGGCCACCAGGACGGCACTGCCGTGCCCGTCGAGCGCGTCGTTCAGGGCGGGGAGGGCCGCGCGCACGGGAAGCGCGGCCAGGGCGTCGTCACGGATCACGCCCCCAGTGTCGTACGGGTACGGGAACGCCCTCCACGCGCGCGTGGAGGGCGGACGGGAATCGGGGTCCGTGTCCGGGCCGGGGTCAGTCCCGCTCGCAGACGAAGATCGCCGTCCCCGGGATGAGGTGCCCGCGCAGCGGGGACCAGCCGCCCCACTCGGAGGTGTTCCAGTCGGGCCACTCCGGTTCGACCAGGTCCACCAGGCGGAACCCGGACGTGACCACGTCGCGGACCCGGTCGCCCAGGGTGCGGTGGTGCTCGACGTAGACCGCGCCGCCCTCCTCGTCCTGCTCCACGTAGGGCGTGCGGTCGAAGTAGGAGGCGGACACCGACAGACCCTCCGGGCCGGGCTCGTCGGCGAACGCCCACCGGACGGGGTGCGTCACCGAGAAGACGAACCGCCCGCCCGGCCGCAGCACCCGGCGCACCTCCCGCAGCACCAGCCGCGGGTCGGCGACGAAGGGCAGCGCCCCGTACGCCGAGCAGGCCAGGTCGAACGAGCCGTCCGCGAAGGGGAGCACGGCGGCGTCCGCGCACACCAGGGGGAACGGTCCGCCGATGCGCAGCGCGTGCTGGAGCTGGCGGTGGGAGAGGTCGAGGGCGACCGGACGCGCGCCCTGTCCGGCCAGCCAGCGCGAGCACTGGGCCGCGCCGGCGCCGATCTCCAGGACGTCCCTGCCCTTCAGGTCCTCGGGCGGACCGAGGAGTTCCGCCTCCACCTCGTCCAGCCCCTCCGGACACCACACGAAGCGCTCGTCGCCGAGGAACGTGCCGTGCTCGACCTGGTACTCGTCGGCGTTCCGGTCCCACCAGCCGCGGTTGGCGCGGGCGCTCTCGGCGACACCGGCCGCGCGTCGGGTGGCCTCGGGCTCGCACAGTTCGGACTCTTGGATGATCGGCTCCCTCGTACTAGTCTGCGGGCTCTTCCGTGCGCCCCCGTGGCGCGCGCCGCCGAGGGCGTTCCGGTGCCGGTACGACCCCGGAGGACGGTTCCTGTGCCGGGAATGCGGTGTTCGCCCCGGGTGTGCGACTTCGCGCATTGACCCTGCCCGGCTGCCCCCGTATGCTACAAGTTGCGCTGCGGGCCTGCGCGCCTCAGACGGAGCAGGCTGCGCTCGCATCTGTTGTATGTCCCCTCGGTTCTCGAGGCGCCACCAGCGGTTTTGTGTGGCGCTTCCTTGGCTGTCCGGCTTCGGCAGAGCGAAACGGGCTCCCGGCGTAAGCAGTACCTACGACTTCAATGTCCGTACCGGAGCCCTTTCCCACATGACGAGCAGCACCGAGACCACCGCCACCACCCCGCAGGTAGCGGTCAACGACATCGGTAACGAGGAAGCATTCCTCGCCGCGATCGACGAGACGATCAAGTACTTCAACGACGGCGACATCGTCGACGGCGTCATCGTGAAGGTCGACCGGGACGAGGTCCTGCTCGACATCGGTTACAAGACCGAAGGTGTCATCCCGAGCCGCGAGCTCTCGATCAAGCACGACGTCGACCCGAACGAGGTCGTCGCCGTCGGTGACGAGATCGAGGCCCTTGTTCTCCAGAAGGAGGACAAGGAAGGCCGCCTGATCCTCTCGAAGAAGCGCGCCCAGTACGAGCGTGCCTGGGGCACCATCGAGAAGATCAAGGAAGAGGACGGCATCGTCACCGGTACCGTCATCGAGGTCGTCAAGGGTGGTCTCATCCTCGACATCGGCCTCCGCGGCTTCCTCCCGGCCTCCCTGGTCGAGATGCGCCGCGTCCGCGACCTCCAGCCCTACGTGGGCAAGGAGCTCGAGGCGAAGATCATCGAGCTGGACAAGAACCGCAACAACGTGGTCCTGTCCCGCCGTGCCTGGCTGGAGCAGACCCAGTCCGAGGTCCGCCAGACGTTCCTCACGACCCTCCAGAAGGGTCAGGTCCGCTCCGGCGTGGTCTCCTCGATCGTCAACTTCGGTGCCTTCGTGGACCTGGGTGGCGTCGACGGTCTGGTCCACGTCTCCGAGCTGTCCTGGAAGCACATCGACCACCCCTCCGAGGTCGTCGAGGTCGGCCAGGAGGTCACGGTCGAGGTCCTGGACGTCGACATGGACCGCGAGCGCGTCTCCCTGTCGCTGAAGGCGACCCAGGAAGACCCGTGGCAGCAGTTCGCCCGCACCCACCAGATCGGCCAGGTCGTGCCCGGCAAGGTCACGAAGCTGGTGCCGTTCGGTGCGTTCGTCCGCGTGGACGAGGGCATCGAGGGTCTGGTCCACATCTCCGAGCTGGCCGAGCGCCACGTGGAGATCCCGGAGCAGGTCGTCCAGGTCAACGACGAGATCTTCGTCAAGGTCATCGACATCGACCTCGAGCGCCGTCGCATCAGCCTCTCGCTGAAGCAGGCCAACGAGTCCTTCGGTGCCGACCCGTCGGCGGTCGAGTTCGACCCGACCCTGTACGGCATGGCCGCGTCCTACGACGACCAGGGCAACTACATCTACCCCGAGGGCTTCGACCCCGAGACCAACGACTGGCTCGAGGGCTACGAGAAGCAGCGCGAGGAGTGGGAGCGCCAGTACGCCGAGGCGCAGACGCGCTTCGAGCAGCACCAGGCGCAGGTCATCAAGTCCCGCGAGGCGGACGAGAAGGCCGCTGCCGAGGGTGGCGACACCGCGGGTGGGGCTCCGGCCGCGTCCGGCGGTGGCGGCTCGTACTCCTCCGAGGGCGGCGACACCTCCGGTGCGCTGGCTTCGGACGAGGCGCTGGCTGCCCTGCGCGAGAAGCTGGCCGGCGGCCAGAGCTGACCGCTCGCCGTCAGGCACCCGCAGTAGCGCACGACCGCGGCCCGTACCCCCTGTGTGGAGGTACGGGCCGCGGCCTTGTGTGCGCGGAGAACCGGCCGGTGCCCGGCGGTGCCCGTCCTCAGGGCGTCGGCGTCACCTCGATGTTCGTCAGGCCCTTCCCGCCAGTCACCGTGTTGCTGTCGTAGACGGTGGTCGGGCAGCTCGCGCTCCGGCCGGTGACGTCGACGGCCAGCCGGGTCGAGCCGGTCGCACCCGTCAGGGTCGACCTGTTGCCACGGAACACGGTGCCGCAGCCCCAGCCGGACTGCTGGGTGTGGGTCTGGTAGCCGTCGTTCGTGGTACGGGTACCGGTGTTGTCCTGGACCAGGACGCCGTTGCCCTTCACATCGACCCAGGAGTCGTCGTAGTTGGCTCCGGTGAGGCCGCTGCCGTCGAACGTGTTCCCGACGATCCGGGCGCCGGTGGTGCCCTCCTTGATGTCGACGTTCTCGCCCCCGACACCGGGCCCGATGGTGTTGCCCAGGATCTGGATGTTGTCGCTGCGGTCCGAGAGCGTGTTGGCGGTGCCGACGTAGACGCCCTCGCCCATGCCCCGCCCGTCGTGCCCGGTGTCGTAGATCCGGGAGTTCCGGATGACGCCGTCCGTGCTGGAGTTCCGGAAGTGGACGCCCTCCATGTCGAGGTCGTGCACGGTCACACCGTCCACGATCACGCCCCGCGCAGCGTCGATCATGATGCCCTTCTGGCCGCCGGTGACGGTCAGCCCGCTGACCGTCCAGTACGACGCGCCGTTCAGGTGCAGCCCGTAGCCGCCGCCCGCGGTGAGCACGGCCCCGGCCGAGCCGGTCAGGGTGATGCGGGCGCCGGACGTGGCCGCGCGGGTGGCCTTGAAGTTGCCGGTGTACGTGCCGTCGGCGAGGTGGATCGTGTCGCCCGGGGCCGCCGCGGACAGCGCCGTCTTCAGCTGGGCCGCGGTGGAGACCTCGACCACCGGGGCGGCCGCCCGCGCGCCCGGGGCGCCGAGGAGCGGGGCGGCGAGGGCCGCGGTGACGGTGAGCAGGGAGGTGAGCAACGTGCGGGAACGTCGGCGCATGGGGGAGCCTTCCTGTGGTCACGAAGACGGGCGGGTGCGGGCGGTACCGAGCAGCGCGGGTTCGCGTACCTGAACCGAGGGCGGTCACATGAACCGCGGACCGCTCCGGGACCGTAAGAGAGAGGCATGAGCGCGTCAAGAGTGCCGGTGTGGCGCGCCTGGAGTCGCGCGACGGCACGCGGCGGCGGGGAATGCCCGCGCCCCGCTCCTCGTTGTGAACCGATGAACACGAGGAGGGGCGATCACAGTGCTTGATCCGCAGGGTTTGTACACATGGGAGCCGAAGGGCCTGGCGGTCGTCGACATGGCGCTCGCGCAGGAGTCGGCCGGCCTGGTCATGCTCTACCACTTCGACGGCTACATCGACGCGGGGGAGACCGGCGACCTGATCGCCGGCGGGCTGCTCGACTCCCTGCCCCACCAGGTCGTGGCCCGCTTCGACCACGACCGGCTCGTGGACTACCGCGCCCGCCGGCCGCTGCTGACCTTCAAGCGCGACCGCTGGAGCGCGTACGAGGAGCCCTCCATCGAGGTGCGCCTCGTCCAGGACGCCACCGGCGCGCCGTTCCTGCTGCTGTCCGGTCCGGAGCCGGACGTCGAGTGGGAGCGCTTCGCGGCGGCCGTGCGGGAGATCGTGGAGCGGCTGGGCGTACGCCTCGCCGTGTCCTTCCACGGCATCCCCATGGGCGTCCCGCACACCCGCCCGGTCGGCCTGACCCCGCACGGCAACCGCAGCGACCTCGTCCCCGGCCACCGCAGCCCCTTCGAGGAGGCCGAGGTGCCCGGCAGCGCCGCCGCCCTGCTGGAGTACCGGCTCATGGAGGCCGGGCACGACGTCCTGGGCGTCGCCGCGCACGTCCCGCACTACATCGCCCGCTCCCCGTACCCGGACGCGGCCCTGACCGTGCTGGAGGCCATCACGGCCGCCACCGGGCTGGTCCTGCCGGGCCTCGCCCACTCCCTGCGCAACGACGCCCACCGCACCCAGACCGAGATCGACCGGCAGATCCGGGAGGGCGACGAGGAGCTGACCTCCCTGGTCCAGGGCCTTGAGCACCAGTACGACGCGGCCGCCGGAGCGGAGACCCGCGGCAACATGCTCGCCGAGCCCGTGGAGATCCCCTCGGCGGACGAGATCGGCCGGGAGTTCGAACGGTTCCTGGCCGAACGGGAGGGCGAGAACTGACCGCCCCCGCCGGGCCCGGCGCCCGCGCCGCCCGCGCCAGGCCCTAAGCTGCCGCCATGCTGAAGGTGGGCCTGACCGGGGGCATCGGAGCCGGTAAGAGCGAGGTGTCACGGCTGCTCGTGGAGTGCGGGGCGGTGCTGATCGACGCCGACCACATCGCGCGCGAGGTGGTCGCCCCGGGCACACCGGGACTGGCCGCCGTGGCCGACGCCTTCGGCCCCGCGGTGCTCGCCGCCGACGGCAGTCTGGACCGCCCCCGGCTGGGTGCCGTGGTCTTCGCCGACCCGGAGCGGCTCGCGGTCCTCAACGCGATCGTGCACCCCCTGGTGGGGGCCCGCTCGCGCGAACTGGAGGAGGCCGCCGCCGAGGACGCCGTCGTCGTCCACGACGTCCCGCTCCTCACCGAGAACGGCCTGGCCCCCCTCTACGACCTCGTGATCGTGGTGGACGCCCGCCCCGAGACCCAGCTCGACCGGCTCGTACGGCTGCGCGGCATGACCGAGGAGGACGCCCGCGCGCGCATGGCCGCACAGGCGACGCGCGAACAGCGCCTGGAGATCGCCGACATCGTCATCGACAACGACGTACCGCTGGAACGGTTGCAGGACCGGGTGCGCGAGGTCTGGGCGCAGCTGACCGACAGGGCGCACAGCGCACCGGCCGGCGACCGGGAGTAGCCCGCGCGCCCCCGCACGGCCCGCGTCCGCCGGAATACGGTTGCCCGGTCGGGGCGTTGGACCCTTCCAGCAAGGGAAGGACTCAGCCGTGCCCGAGACCAGCGGTTCCCCCGGACGTACTCCGGAGACGCATGTCATCGACTTCCGCGCCGCCGAACACCTGCTCGCCGCGCGGGATCCACGGGGCGCGGTGAAGCTGCTCGACGGCGTCATCGCCGCGCACCCCGAGAACACGGCCGCCCGGCTGCTGCGCGCCCGCGCCTTCTTCGCCGCCGCGCAACTGAGACCGGCCGAGCTGGAGTTCACCATCGTCCTGGAGCGGGAGCCGGACAACGCGTACGCGCACTTCGCGCTCGCCCGCACCTACGAGCGGCAGGGCCGTCCCGACCAGGCCAAGCGCCACTTCCGGCTGGCCGCCGCGCTGGACCCCAACCCGGAGTACCTGCAACGGGCCAAGTTCGACACCTGATCCGACAGTCCGCTTCCGGGGGAACCCTCAGTCGGGGGGCCGGTACGGGGGGACGTCACGGCCCGGCTGGTAGTGCGGACCCTGGCGCAGATGACGGACGACGACCGCGAAGTCGACCGCGATCACCAGCCACAGCACACCGCAGGCCGCCGCCCACCCCGGCCGCCCGACCAGCACGAACACGGCCACGCCGAACATCGCCCAGGCCAGCCCCCACAGGCACAGCCAGAACCGCGCCCGCAGAGCACTGCGCGCGGTCGTCGGTTCGCTGCCCGTACGCATCGCCGCTCACCACTTCTCCCTGCCAACGTACTCTTCGCGCTGCGGCGGCGCGGCGGTGCGGGGAGTATGCCGGCGCGACGGTGTGAGGAGTACGCCGGTGCGGTGGTGCGGGGAGTACGGCGGCCCCCCGGGATTGCGGCCGGGGCGGGGCGGCGTGACGGTCGGTGGTCAGTGGCCGCGCGGACGGCCCTGCGGACCGCTCGGACCGTCCAGGGTGCCCAGGTCGCGCAGCCGCTCCAGCTCCCGGCGGTCGCGCTTGGTCGGCCGTCCGGCTCCGCGGTCGCGCACCCCGGCGGGCGCGACGGCCTCCCGGGGCGGGGGCGGCGGGGAGTTGTCGACGTAGCACTGGACGGCCACGGGCGCGCCGACCCGCTTGCGGATCAGCCGGGTGACCACGACGATCCGCTCCCGGCCCTCGCCGCGCAGCCGCACCTCGTCGCCGACGCGGACGGAGTACGCGGGCTTGACCCGCTCGCCGTTCACCCGGACATGGCCGCCCCGGCAGGCGGTGGCGCCGACGGAGCGGGTCTTGACCAGGCGGACGGCCCAGATCCAGCTGTCGATCCGCACAGTCTCGCCCGCGCCCGGACCGGCCGCCGCAGCGGCGGCCACGGCGGCGGCGACCCGGGGATCGACGGCGGCCGCCGCCGGAGCGGCGTCCCCGCGCCCCTGCCCGTCCGCGCCGCCCTCGTGCTCGCCGTCCCCGCTCGGGCCGCCCCTGTCCTGGTCGCGGTCCATGTCGTCTCCCGAAGCCATGGACCCGACCTTAGCCGCCCGGACCCACCGCCCCGGTGCTATTTACGGTGGAGGCATGGACACCAGCAGTCTCGACGCCCTCGACCGGCGCATCACCCGCTGCCGGGCCTGCCCGCGCCTGGTGGCCTGGCGCGAGGAGGTGGCCGAGACCAAACGGGCCGCCTTCGCCGACTGGACGTACTGGGGCCGCCCCGTACCGGGCTTCGGCCCCCCGGACGCACGGCTGCTGATCGTCGGACTCGCCCCGGCCGCGCACGGCGCCAACCGCACCGGCCGCATGTTCACCGGGGACCGCTCCGGCGACGTCCTCTACCGGGCGCTGTACGACGTGGGCCTGGCCTCCCGGCCCACCGCCGTCTCCGCCGACGACGGTCAGGAACTGCACGGCGTACGTCTCACCTCGCCGGTGCACTGCGCCCCGCCCGCCAACAAGCCGACCCCCGGCGAGCGGGACACCTGCCGGCCCTGGCTGGTCCAGGAACTGCATCTGCTGCGGCCCACCCTGCGGGCGGTGGTGGTGCTCGGCGCGTTCGGCTGGCAGGCCGCGCTGCCCGCGTTCACCGAGGCGGGCTGGACGGTGCCCCGGCCCCGCCCCGCCTTCGCGCACGGCACCCGGGTGGTGCTCCCCGGCCTCGACCTCTTCGGCTGCTTCCACGTCAGCCAGCGCAACACCTTCACCGGCCGCCTCACCCCGGCGATGCTCCGTGACGTCCTGCGCACGGCGGCGGACGCGGCGGGGCTGGAGACGAAGCCGGAGGAATGACCGCGCGGGCGCGCGCCCGGGACAGGAGCCCCGGGCGCGGGGGCGCGCGGAAAACCGGGGGACGGCGCCGCCGCACCCCGGCTAAGGTGCGCCGATGCCCCTCTATCCGGAGACCGAACCGTACGACCGCGGCCTGCTCGACGTCGGCGACGGCAACCACGTCTACTGGGAGACCTGCGGCAACCCGGACGGCAAGCCCGCGCTCGTGCTGCACGGCGGCCCCGGCTCCGGCTGCACCCCGGGCCACCGGCGCTACTTCGATCCGGCCGTCTACCGGATCGTGCTCCTCGACCAGCGCGGCTGCGGACGCTCCGTGCCGCACGCGAGCGCCCCCGGCACCGACATGAGCGTCAACACCACCCGGCACCTCCTGTCCGACCTGGAACTGCTGCGCCGGCATCTGGGCATCGAGCGGTGGCTGGTGTGGGGCGCCTCCTGGGGCTCGGTCCTGGGACTGCGGTACGCCCAGACCCACCCCGGGGTGGTCTCCGAGCTGGTGCTCACCGGGGTCGCCACCGGTTCGAACGCCGAGGTGGCCCTGCTGACCCACGGACTGGGCAGGCTCTTCCCGGACGCCTTCGCCCGCTTCCTCGCCGAGCTGCCCGAGGACGCCGACCGCACCGGCAACCTCGCCGCCGCCTACAGCCGGCTGCTCGAATCGCCCGACCCGGAGGTCCGCGCGCGGGCGGCACGGGCCTGGACCGACTGGGAGACGGCGATCGTCCCCGCCCCGCCGCGTTCCGTGCCCCGCTACGAGGACCCGGCGTTCCGCATGGCCTTCGCCCGCACCGTCACGCACTACTTCGGCAACGACCACTTCCTCGGCCCGGACAACGACGAGGGCGTGGTCCTGCGCGACGCCCCCTGCTGGCGGGCATCCCCGGCACCCTCGTCCAGGGCGGCCTCGACCTCGGCAACCTCCTCGGCATCGTCTGGCGCCTGGAGCGGGCCTGGCCGGACAGCGAGCTGGTGATCGTGGACCGGGCCGGGCACCACGCGGGCGCCCCCGGAGTGGTGGACGTCCTGGTCGCGGCCACGGACCGGTACGGCGCCCGTGGCTGACGCGACCGCCGCGGCCCTGCGGCGGCGGCCCGCGGACGCCTGCCGGCACGGTGCCGCCCGCCCTCAGGGCCGCCAGACGTACCGGACGTCCGGCTCGCGCTCCTCGTTGCCGCTGCCGTCGGTGTACTCGGCGGCGACGAAGCCGTGCCGCTCGTAGAAGCGGTGCGCGGGCGCGTTGACCTGGAACGTCCACAGCTCCAGCCCGCGCGGGCGGCGCTCCTTGGCGAGGGCGACGAAGCGGTCGCCCAGCCCGCGCCCCCGCCAGGCCGGATCGAGGTAGAGCTGGGACACCTCGGCGTCGTCGAGCACCATCACGCCGACGACGCCGTCCCCGCCGGTGTCGTCGGCCACCCACGTCTCCCGCGAGGGCACCACCACGTCCCGGAAGTACGCCCGCACCTCGTCGTCGGTGCGCGGCCGCACGACGGTGGGCAGCGCGGCGGCGAAGGACCGCAGCCAGACGTCGGCGACGGCCGCGGCGTCCGGTGCACCGGCCCGGCGCAGCACCACGGGCTCCACCGCACCCGGCGCCTCGCCCGCTGCCTCCTCCGGCGCCTCGTCCGCTGCCTCCGGTACGACGGCCGTCGCCGTGATCTCCACCAGCTGGCCCGGATACCCCAGGCAGGCGACGCCGAGCAGCGTCGACGAGTGCGGACCCGTGGCCAGTCCGGACGCCTCGACCACCTCCCATACGGTGCTGAGCACCGCCGGGTCCCCGCTGACGACGTACACGTCGGTCACCAGCACATGGGCCAGGTCGCTGCCCACGTCACGGAGCTGCCGGGACAGATTCGCGATCACCTGTTCGGCCTGGCGCACGGGGTCGCCCGCCCCGACGAGTCCGCCCTCGGCGTCGAGGGGCACCGCCCCGGCGAGGAAGGCCAGCCTGGTGCCCGCCTCGACGACGGAGGCGTGGGAGTACGTCGGCGGCGGGAAGAGGGCGGAGGATGTGACGCGCTGTATCAACAGGACTCCTGGGACGGGGCCGGCCGACGGCCCCGGAGAGTGGGACGGTGGACAACCCGCCGATGATGCGCGCCGCGCGCACACCGGCGCACCCGAATTTCCCGCCATGAGAGCCGAGCGGGACAACGAGCGAGACAACGAGACACGAGACAAAGCGAGACGCGAGACAAGGGGAGCACCACCGCATGGAACGCCCGGAACAGGCGGAAGATCCGGAACAGGCGGAAGATTCGGAACGGGCGGAAGACCCGGACCAGCTCTTCCTCGACACCGTCGCCGACCGGCTCGCCGCCCTCCCCGGTGTCCGGGCCGTCGCCCTCGGCGGCTCCCGCGCCCAGGGCACCCACCGGCCCGACAGCGACTGGGACCTCGCCGTCTACTACCGCGACCGCTTCGACCCCGCCGAGCTGCGCGCCGTGGGCTGGCCGGGGGAGGTCTCCGGGATCGGCGAGTGGGGCGGCGGCGTCTTCAACGGCGGCGCCTGGCTGACCGTGGACGGCCGCCGTGTCGACGTCCACTACCGGGACCTCGCCGTCGTCGAGCACGAGTGGGCCGAGGCCGAGGCGGGCCGGTTCCGGGTGGAGCCGCTGCTCTTCCACCTCGCCGGGATCCCGAGCTACCTGGTGGTGGCGGAACTCGCGGTGAACCGGGTACTGCGCGGTGAGCTGCCCCGGCCGACGGCGTATCCGCACAGGCTGAGCCCGGCCGCGCGCGACCACTGGTACGGCCTGGCCACCGCCACGCTCGCCTACGCGCGCGCCGGACACGCGCCCAGGGGCGCCCTCACCCAGGTCGCCGGGGCGGTGGCCCTGGCCGCGACGCAGACGGCGCACGCGGTGCTGGCCGCGCGCGGGGAGTGGACCACCAACGACAAGGGGCTCGTGGCGCGCGCGGGGCTGGCGGACGTCGACGGCGTCCTCGGCGGGCTGACGGCGTCCCCCGAGGAGCTGGAGCGGGCCGTGGACCGCGCCGGACACCTCCTCGGCACGGCGATGGCCGCCCTCCCGGATCACGCGGACGAGTGAGCACGATCCGTGCGCGGGGTGCCGCGCACGGTGCCCGGCTGCGCCGGAAGTGTGAGGTCGGACGCGGTTTCGGCGGTGAACTCGTGTCGACTGCGTCTCAGTACGGTCACCGCGCGAGGCGTTCACCCCATGCTTGGCGTTTAACTCTAGGAGTACAGCTCGACAGGGAGGTGCGGCGTGAACGGGCGAACAGTGCTCGAACGCTTTCCCGCCGGTGGTCCGCGCGGGTCATGGCCCGCGGAGGAGTTCGCGCACGCGCGGCGTCTGGAGGGCCTGCCGGCCGAGGTCGTCATGGACCTCGCCACGGACACCTTCCTGGTGATCGTCCGGGGCGGCGACGGCGGCGGTGACGTGAGCGCCTGAGTGCCGGGCACACCGGCGTACGCCCAGCGCTCCGCCGGTTGTACGCCGACGGGGGAGGATCAGGCGCTGACCGACCGGGACCAGGCCGGGGTCGTCCCCGTCACCCGGCACAGGGCCAGGTACAGGGGGATGGGCGGCGTGTAGGGGACCGTGCCGTCCGGGCGGTGGATGAGCGTGGGCAGCCGGTCGCGCGCCGTGTCGGGCAGGACCGCGCCGGTCGCGTAGTACGAGGGGGCGGGCCAGCGCAGGGCGTAGTCGGAGTCCGAGGGCACGATCCACCACCAGTGCGTCGCGTCGGCGAAGACGCAGCCCACGCGCGGCAGCCGGGGCATCAGCTCGGAGCCGAAACGGGCGGGCACCGCCACGGCGTCACAGCCCAGCGGGACCGTCATGCCCTCGGGAAGGGTGAGCCGGAGCGGCGGACCGGACGGTTCCGGGCTGCCCGGTGCGCCGGGCGTGCGCGGCGTGCGCCCCAGGCGTACGAGGGTGTCCAGGCTGCATACCTGGCCGGAGCCGAGATCGGAACCCTGAGTACCGCTCACAGCCATACAGACCCCGTTCCCTGAGCTTCGTGCGGTCGCGTGCCCTGCGGGGTGTGCGGGGTGAGCGGCGGGTGGGACGCCTGTGGCGCGTGCGTCCCGTGCGGTGCGGCATGCGGTCCGTGGGCCGCCTGCGGTGTGTGTGATGCGTGTGGTGTGTGCGCCGCGTGATGCGGTGGCGGGGTGTGCTGGGCGTGCGGGTGCCCGTGCGGCTCCCGTGCCGCCCGCGGGTCGTCCTCGTGGCCGGGGTGACGGGCGGGGGCCGGCTTGGGGCGCGCGCCCCAGCCGAGGTCGCCGCGCACCTCGCGGTCGTCCCGGGAACCCTGTTCGTGCGCCGGTGCCTGGGCATCCGCGGGCGGCTCCGCGTCCGCCTCGGCCTTCGCCTCCGCGGGCGGGTTCGCGTCCGCCGGTGCCGGTGTCGGTGCGTCCATGGATGCCGGTGCGTCCGCGGGGCGCCGTACGTCCGTGGACGCCGCAATGTCGGCGGCGGGACCGTCCGCCGTGGCGGCCGCGCGGGGCAGGTCGGCCCACACGACGAGACCGTGGCCCAGCTCCTGCGCTCCCCAGGCGCGGCACAGGGCCTCGACCAGGAGGAGCCCTCGGCCGTGCTCCTCCTCCGGCCGCTGCGGCGAGGAGTGCGGCTCACCCGGGGCGCAGCCCTCGTCGCGCACGGATATGCGCACCAGGTCGTCGCCGTCGAGCAGCTCGCAGACGACCTGGTTGCTCGCCGTGTGCACGATGGCGTTGGTGACCAGCTCGGTGACGATCAGGGCCGCGGTGTCACAGGTGTCCTCGCACACCGACCAGCCGGTGAGCCGTGACCTGGTCAGTCGTCTGGCCTGTGCGGGCGAACCCGGATGCGCGGCCAGTTCGAAACGGAACCGGCGCTCGGCAACGGCCCCGGTGGGGCCCGCTCCCGTGGCGGCGCCGGGGGCGAGAAGACCCGCGGCGGCGTCTGTTCCTAAGGGCGGGGACGGAATCACGCTTGCCACTATCTCCCCGCCGTGAACACTTGGCAAGTGTCACTATGAAAAATGCAGAGTGCTGTATGACGCGGTGAGGGGCCGTGGCACACTGCACGCAACAGCATGTCGCGCGGCGCCAGTTGAGATCGGCCGGAGATCCCTCGGGTCTTCGAATGAATCTTCGAATGGCGCCGCAGGGCTGTCAGGACTTTCAACTGGAGGTGGAGGGTGAGCGAACCGCGGTCCGCGCCGACCGTCGGGCAGGTCGTGCTCGGTCGGCGCCTCCTCGACCTGCGGGAACGCGCGGGACTCAAGCGCGAGGAAGCCGCCCGCATCCTCCGCGTCGCCCCCGCCACCGTCCGCCGGATGGAGATGGCCGAGGTCTCCCTCAAGATCCCGTACCTCCAGCTCCTGCTGAAGGCCTACGGCATCCCCGACGACGAGGCTGACGCCTTCGTACAACTGGCCGAGGAGGCCAACCGGCCCGGCTGGTGGCAGCGGTTCCACGACATCCTGCCGGGCTGGTTCTCGATGTACGTCAGCCTGGAGGGCGCCGCCTCGCTCATCCGGTCCTACGAGCCGCACTTCGTGCCCGGACTCCTCCAGACCGAGGACTACGCGCGCGGGGTGCTCACCTCGGGCGCCATAGGCCAGACCAGCCCGGAGGACATCGAGCGCCACGTCGCGCTCCGTATGCAGCGCCAGGCCCTGCTCACCCGCTCCGACGCGCCCCGCTTCTGGGTCGTCCTGGACGAGACCGCGCTGCGCCGCCCGGTCGGCGGCCCGGAGGTGATGCGCACCCAGATCGACAAGCTGCTCGACGCCACGAAGCTGCCCAACGTGACGCTACAGATCGCCCCGTTCTCCTCGGGGCCGCATCCCGGCACGTACGGGCCCTTCGTGCTGTTCCGATTCGCCATGCCCGAACTGCCGGACATGGTCTACAGCGAGTACCTGACCGGCGCCGTCTACCTGGACGCGCGCAGCGAGGTGGCGACCCACCTGGAGGTCATGGACCGCATGGCGGCGCAGGCCGCCACAGCACATCGCACGAAGGAGATCCTCCGGGATCTCCGCAAGGAGTTGTGAATGGATCACATCACGTCCCAGCCCTCGCCGAGCCGTCGCGGCCGGCGGGTCCGCGGCGAGCGGATCTACAACGGCATGCCGGCCAGGGAGCTGGGCAGCGAGGGCTGGCACAAGCCGTGGAGCGGCGGCAACGGGGGCAACTGCCTGGAGGCGATGAAGCTGGCCGACGGCCGCATCGCCGTACGCCAGTCGACCGACCCGGACGGTCCTGCCCTCATCTACACCACCGACGAGATGACCGCCTTCATCGAGGGTGCCAAGGCGGGGGTGGCCGACTTCCTGCTCTCCTGACCGGCTTCCGCTGTTTTTCTTGCACGGCCCTTCTTGCACGGTTTCTTCTTAACTCTTGGCACTGACTTGATCCCCACCGACATCGACCGCTTACCGTCCGCCCGTCCCTCTCGCGACCGCTTACATTCCGGCTTACATTCCGCCTGACCGCTGACCGCTGACCGCTGACCGCTGACCGCAGAACCGCCGGACACCGGTTACGGGTGACCGCGTTCCCGCCCCGGCGGGCCTACACCGCCATCGGGCGGTCGTACGGCCCGATCGGGGCGGGCAGCCGTGAACCGCCCGTCAGATAGCGGTCGACCGCCGCGGCCACCGCCCGGCCCTCCGCGATCGCCCACACGATCAGCGACTGCCCGCGACCGGCGTCCCCGGCGGCGAACACCCCGGGGACGCCCGTCTCGAAGTGCGGGCCGCGCACGATCGTGCCGCGCGGCGCCAGTTCGAGCCCGAGTCCGTCGACGAGCCCGTCCCCCCGGTCCGGCCCGGAGAACCCGAGCGCCAGCAGCACCAGATCGGCCGGCAGCGTCCGCTCCCGGTCCGGCAGCGGGCGGCGCCGCGCGTCCACCTCGGTCAGGTGCAGCTCGCGCACATGCCCCTGCCCGTCACCGACGAGACGCAGCGTCGACGCGGCGAACAGCCGGGCGTCGGCGTCCGCGGCGGGCGCCGTACGCAGTTCCCCGGCCTCCTCGTGCGCGGCCGACATCCGGTAGATCTTCGGGTACGTCGGCCACGGCTCGCTGTCCTCGTCGCGCTCCGCGCCGGGCCGGCCGTAGATGTCCAGCTGGGTCACGGACGCGGCGCCCTCCCGCACCGCCGTGCCCAGGCAGTCGGCGCCGGTGTCGCCACCGCCCACGATGACCACATGGTGTCCGGCCGCCGACATCGGCGAGACCTCGATGTCCCCCTCGCACACCCGGTTGGCCAGCGGCAGATACTCCATCGCCTGCCGCACTCCGGCCAACTCCCGTCCCGGCAAGTCCAGTTCGCGCCAGGCCGTGGCGCCGGTCGCGATCACCACCGCGTCGTGCCGCGCCCGCAACCGGTCCGCGCCGATGTCCCGCCCGACCGCCGTGTTCGTACGGAACCGGGTTCCCTCGGCCCGCATCTGCTCCAGCCGGCGCTCCAGATGGCGCTTCTCCATCTTGAACTCCGGGATGCCGTACCGCATGAGACCGCCGAGCCGGTCGTCCCGCTCGTACACGACGACCGTGTGCCCCGCGCGGGTCAGCTGCTGCGCCGCGGCGAGCCCGGCCGGTCCCGAACCGATCACCGCCACCGTCCGCCCCGACAGCCGCTCCGGCGGGCGCGGCGGGGTGAACCCCTCCTCCCAGGCGCGGTCGGCCACGGCGCACTCGACGTTCTTGATGGTGACCGCCGGCTGGTTGATCGCCAGCACACACCCCGCCTCGCAGGGCGCCGGACACAACCGGCCGGTGAACTCGGGGAAGTTGTTGGTGGCGTGCAGCCGGTCGCTCGCCGCCCGCCAGTCGTCCCGGGCGACCAGGTCGTTCCACTCGGGGATGAGATTGCCCAGCGGGCACGCCTCGTGGCAGAACGGGACCCCGCAGTCCATGCACCGGTCGGCCTGCTCACCGATGATCGGCAGCAGCGCACCCGGGACGTACACCTCGTCCCAGTCCCCGGCCCGCTCCGGGACCGGCCTGCGGGGCCACTCCCGGCGAGGCGTGTTCAGGAAACCCTTGGGATCGGCCATGGCCGTCTCCCTCGTGCTCGGGCGGCACTCTTCCGGCCACGGGGCGGGCGCGACTCTCCTGGTCACGATACGTCGCGCCGGACGCGTGCGCAGAGCGGTGGGGCCCCTCGCCCGCGCGACCGATCCCGCCGAGTGGTTCGCTTCGCGCCCCGTGCGCCTCCTGCGCCTCGTGAGCCCCGGATGCCCTGTGTGGCTCGTGCGTGCCCGCTGCTTCGGTCGCCTCCGCTTCGGGCGGCGGTGCTGCGGTCGGCGGTGTTTCGGTCGTCTCCGCTTCGGCCGTCTCCGGTCCGGTCGTCTCCGTGGCGCGCCACGTCCGCAGTACCGACTCCACGGTGTCCGCGCTGCGCCGCCGCGCCTCGGGCCACGGCACTCCGTCCATCAGCAGCCGGTCGTACGGTGTGTCCAGATGCCGTACGGACGCCCGCACCGCGCACACGACCGCACTCTCGGACAGGGCCCGTCCCGCCGCGCTGCGCCCCACCCGTCCGCTGCCGCGCACCGAGGCGTGCGCCGCGACGGCCCCTGCGCGTCCGGCCGGGCAGCCGGGAAACAGCCGCCGTATCTCCGCCGCGAACCGCAGGTCCCGCGCCGCCCGTCGCCGCGCGTCCCGGGCCCGGCGCCGCCGCCGCGCCTCGGCGTCGGCCAGACACCGCTGTTCGGCGCGGGCGAGGGCCGCCTCTTCGACGAGGACGCCCTGCCGTTCGTAGCGGCCGCGGCGCCGGGCGAACCGCACCACCGGGACCGACAGCGTGCTCTCCTCCCCTGACCTGCGGGTCAGCGCGGTGTCGCCGCGCGGCAGGAACACCAGGTGGGCGAGGTCCGCGCAGTCCAGGCAGCGGGGCCGCCCCTCTTCGAGGACGAGCAGGGACAGCGGCCCGCGGCGGCACGCCGAGCAGTGCTTCCCGCGCAGGGGCTGGATCGCGACGAGGCCCTGCGGAAGCGGGGGTGCGGGGAGCGGGGCCATGTGGGGTACATGCCCGTACCGCCCTCGGCCCACCCGCGGGCGTCCCCGGCTGCCGCATCATGGCCGTGTGCGACTCGAAGCGATCACCTGGGAACGGCTCGGCGACCTCCTGGCCGAACGGCTGCTCGACGTGGAACCGGGTGACGGCGGCGCCTGGCCGCGCGTCGCCTTCGACGGTGCCCCCGCCGCCCGCCCCGGCGACCTGGCCGCGCGGGTCTCGGAGGCGCTGCGCGTACGCGGCCGGCCGTCCCTGGTCGTCGGCACCGAGGGCTTCCTGCGGCCCGCCTCCCTGCGGTTCGAACACGGCCGCCGGGACGTGGACACGTACTACGACGGCTGGCACGACACCGGCGCGCTCTGGCGCGAGGTCTTCGGGCCGCTCGAACCGGGCGCGGACGGCCGGGTCCTGCCCGATCTGTGGGACCCGGCCACCGACCGGGCAACCCGCAGCCCGCACGTCCGGCTGCCGCCCGGCGGACTGCTGCTGCTCCACGGCCCCCTCCTGCTGCGGCACTGGTTCCCCTTCGACCTGAGCGTCCACGTCCTCCTCTCGCCGGGCGCCCTGCGCCGCCGCACCCCCGAGGCCGACCACTGGACGCTGCCCGCCTTCGCACGCTACGAGGCCGAGACCGACCCGGCCGCCGCGGCGGACGTCCTGATCCGCGCCGACGACCCACGCCACCCCGCCTGGAACGGCTGACCTCCCCTCGACGACGGCCGAACCCCTCCGACCCCGCACGCACCACGATTCCCGGCGCCCCGAACCTCCCGAAGACCGGGGCCGAAGACAGGGGCCGGGGCCTGGCCCCATGGCGTTCCGGCTCTGGGCTCTCGGCGTTCCGGCCCTCGGCTTGGCCGCCCGCCCGCTCGCCCGTCCTCCGGACCCCGGACCCGGAACTCCGAACTCCGCACCCCGGCCCCGGCCGTCCCTCCCCGCCCCGGACGGCCTCCCCTCCGCCGCCTCCTCCGCGCGCCCCGCGAGATGATCGGGGCATGACGCACGGCGACGGATATCTGCTGGACAACCGGCAGGACGAGGCAGGAGAGCGTTTCGACGCCTTCGCGCATCTCTTCGACCCCACCACCTTCCGGCATCTGGACGCGCTCGGCGTGGCCCCCGGCTGGCGGTGCTGGGAGGTCGGCGCGGGCGGGACGTCCGTCGTCTCCTGGCTGGCGGACCGGGTCGGCCCCACCGGGCGGGTCGTCGCGACCGACATCGACACCACCCGGCTCGCCGCCACCGCCCGCCCGCCGATCGAGGTGCGCACGCACGACGTGGGCGCCGAGGAGCCGCCGGGGGAGGGCTTCGACCTGGTGCACGCCCGGCTCGTCCTGGTCCACGTCCCCGACCGGGAGCGGGCACTGCGGTCCATGATCGCGGCGCTGCGACCCGGCGGACGGCTGCTCCTGGAGGACGCCGATCCGGCGCTGCAACCGCTGATCTGCCCGGACGAGCACGGCCCCGCCGAGGAACTGGCCAACCGGCTGCGGCGCGGCTTCCGCGGACTGCTCGCCGGCCGCGGGGCCGACCTGGCGTACGGGCGCACGCTGCCCCGGCTGCTGCGGGAGGCCGGGCTGCGCCGGGTCGAGGCCGATGCCTTCTTCCCGGTCGCGTCGCCTGCCTGCACCGCCCTGGAGTCGGCCACCGTCCGGCAGATCCGCGGCCGGCTCGTCGCCGCGGGCCTGGCCACCGACGAGGAGATCGACCGCCACCTGGCCAACGTCGCCACCGGCACCATGGACCTCGTCACCGCCCCGATGTTCTCGGCCTGGGGGCACAAGGAGTAGCGCCGCGCCCGAGATGCCACGGCGCGTCCCGTCGCTCACGAGGGCACCGCTCCCCGCGCCCGCCGAGGAGGTCTCCCGCCCACCCGGACCACCGCGAGCGCGCCCGCCCGGCAGCCGTCCGCCGCGGCGGTCCCGGGTCCGGCGCCGTCGGCGAGCGCGGCGAGGAAGGCACCCGTGAACGCGTCACCGGCGCCGGTGGTGTCCAGGGGCACCACCGGCCGGGCGGGCACGCGGGCGCACACGGCGCCCGAGCGGGCCACCAGCGCACCGTCCCGGCCGCCCTTGGCCACCACCAGAGGGAAGCGCCGGCTCAGCGCGGCCGCCGCGTCCGCCGGATCGGCCGCCCCGGTCAGCAGGCACGCCTCGTCGCGGCTGGGCAGCAGGACGTCCACGCCTTCGGTGAGCGCCAGGAACCGCTCCACGCCCAGCGTCGCGAGGAAACCCGCCGACGCGGGATCCAGGCTCACCGGCACCCCACGCGCGCGTGCCGACCCGACGGCTGCCGTCACCAGCGCCCGGCCCGTCCCGGAGAACAGCAGATAACCCGACAGATGCAGCCGGGTGACCCCGTCGAGCAGCGCCGGGGACCAGTCGGCGGGCTCCAGACGCAGCGACGCCCCGCTGTCCGTGAGGAACGTGCGCTCCGCCGCGGCCGCCCCGTCGACCAGGCAGACCACCGTGCCGGTGGGCGCCTCGGGGTCCACGACGAGCCGGGCCCGCACCCCCGAAGCGGTCAGTTCCCGTTCGTGCCAGGCCGCCGTGTCCGCGCCCACCCGGCCGAGCAGCCGCACCTCGGGGCCTCCCCGGTACGCGGCCCAGCAGGCCACGTTCGCCCCCGCGCCGCCGGGCAGCAGCCGGATCGCGGCGGCGGTGTCGGTGCCGGGCGCGAGCGGCCCCGGGTGCCGGGCCACTACATCCGTGACCACGTCCCCGACCACCAGCAGCGCGCCCGCCCCGGCGCACGGGGTCCCGGTGCCCCCGTCACCCCCTGCCGCCGCCCGCCCGGTGCTCACATCCGGGCCCAGGCGGCGGCGATACGCCCGGCCAGCCGGACATTGCCGCGGACGGCCGCCAGATTCGCCCGGAGCGAGGCGCCGTCCGTGTGCCGGACGAGGAAGTCCAGCAGGAACGGCGTCACCGCCTGGCCCGTGACCCCCTCCGCCTCGCACGCGCCCAGCGCGTCGGCCAGCACCCGCGCGTGCAGCCCGGGATCGAGCTGTTCCTGCGGCGGGACCGGGTTGGCGACGATCAGCGCGGACTCGGGCGCCCGCAGCATGTTCTGCGCCCGCATGACCTCGGCCACCTCCTCGGGCGTGCGCAGCGTCCAGTCCACCGGATGCCCCGAGTCCGACAGATAGAAGCCGGGGAAGCGGTCCGTGCCGTAGCCCGCCACCGCCACGCCCAGCGTCTCCAGCCGCTGCAAGGTCGCCGGCACGTCCAGGATCGACTTCACCCCGGCGCACACCACCGTGATCCGGGTACGCGCCAGCAGCCCCAGGTCGGCCGACTCGTCCTGGGTCACCGTCCACTGCCGGTGCACCCCGCCGAGCCCGCCGGTCGCGAAGACACGGACCCCCGCCAGCGAGGCCAGCAGGGCGGTCGCCGACACCGTGGTCGCCCCGCTCGCCCCCGCCGCCACGGCGAGCGGCAGGTCCCGGTGGCCCAGCTTGCGGATCCCCTCCTCGTTCGCCACCCGCTCCAGCCGGTCCTTGTCCAGACCGATGTGCGGCCGCCCGTCCAGCACGGCGATCGTCGCCGGTACGGCGCCCTCCTGCCGCACCGCGTCCTCCAGCTCCAGCGCCACCTGGAGATTGCGCGGGCGCGGCAGCCCGTGCGCGATGATCGTCGACTCCAGGGCCACCACGGGACGCCGCTCCGCGAGCGCCTCCCGCACCTCTTCGGACACCACCAGCACGTGCCTGCCTCCCGTCCGCCACGGCTCTCCCTCCCCTCATCTCTGGCGGGCCCCGGCCCCGGTCAAACCCCTTGCGGCCCAGGCGGCACGGCACCAGCCTGGAATCCATGACGGACAACACGACACGTCTCGACCACGTCGTCCTCTGGGTGCGCGACCCGCTCGCCGCGGCCGGCTTCTACGAGAAGACGCTCGGCTTCGAGCCACTGAGAACCGCGGAGTTCACCGCGGGCGAGGCGTCCTTCCCCTCCGTACGCGTCAACGAGGAGACGATCCTCGACCTCGCACCGCTCGACCTCGTGCAGGCCATGAACATGCTCCCCGGGGCGGCGGGCAGCGCGGGCCACCCGGTGAACCACGTCTGCCTGTCCCTGCCCGCCGACGCCTTCGACGCGCTGCGCGCCCGCCTGGAGCAGGGCGACGTCCCCGTGTCACGCCTCTCCCACGACTCGTACGGGGCCCGCGGGGCGGCCCGGCGCAGCTTCTACTTCCGCGACCCGGACGGCAACGTCTTCGAGGCCAGGCACTACGACTGAGCCCACCCGGAGACGAAGACCCCCGTCCCTGGGACGCGGAGCACCCGTGTGCCGTGGACCCGGAACACCCGCGACCCGCTCACCCGCGCTCAGGCGCTCAGAACAGGGGCTCGGGCAGGACGCCCTCCAGCGCGAGCAGCGCGCGCTTGGTCTCCAGACCGCCGCCGAAGCCGCCTATGCCGCCGTCCCGCTCGACGACCCGGTGGCAGGGCACCACGACCGGCAGCGGATTGGAGCCCATCGCCACGCCCACCGCCTGGGCCGCGCCGGGCTGGCCCACCCGTCCGGCCAGATCGCCGTAGCCGACGACCGAGCCGAACGGCACGTCCGCCGCCAGCGCGCGCAGCACCTGCCCGTTGAAGCCCGAGTCGCCCGGGAGCATGGACCAGTCCAGCGGCAGCTCGAAGTCCCGCCGCTCGCCCGCGAAGTAGGCGTCCAGCTGGCGTATCGCCTCGGCGAGCAGCGGGGAGCCGGGCGCCTCGACGGGCGTGGCGCCCAGCCGGGCGGCGAGCCGGGCGAGCGCCCGGTCGCGCACCGCCTCGGTGGCGTGGAACACGACGTTGACCAGTCCTTCGTCGGTCGCCGCCAGCAGCAGGGGACCGATGCCGCTGTCGACCACGGCCCACACGACCTGCCGCCCGCTGTGCTCGTCCTGCTCGTGCTTGTCCATGCCGACCACCGTACGGGCCCCCACTGACAAACCCCGCCGACCTGCGGTTTCCCGGCCCGCGGAGGCGGATCGGCACGGCCGGGGGCCGCGTCAGGCCGCGTCAGGCCGCGTCAGGCCGCGTTCAGGGCCTCGCGCACCACGTCCGGCTTGTCGGTGATGATGCCGTCGACGCCGTAACCGGCGACGGTCCGGGCGCGGGCCGCGTCGTCGACCGTCCAGGCGAACACCCGCATCGGCCTGCCGTGCGGCCCGGCGACCGCGTGGACACGGGAGACGTAGTCCGCCGAGAGCGTCCCGTACGACGGGTTGACCAGGTCGGCGAAGCCCGCGTACCGCGGCAGGTCCGCCGGGTCCGGCCGGCCGAGGAAGGCGGTCGTGACCCCGGGCGCCAGGCCGTGCACGGTGCGCACGCTGTCGGCGCTGAAGCTCTGCACGATCAGCCGGTCCGCCAGATGCCGCCGGTCGAGCCAGCCCTCGTCGCCGAGCAGCTTCAGCGTCTGGCGCTCGATGCCGGGGTACAGCTCCGGGTTCTTGACCTCCAGGAGCAGCTTCTCGTGGTTGTGCTCGATGCGGCGCATGTACTGCGCGAGCGTCGGCACGCGCGTGCCCGCGTAGGCGGGGGAGAACCAGCTGCCCGCGTCCAGGCGCGCGATCTCGGCGGCGGTGAAGTCCTTCACCTGCCACGGTGACCGGCCCGGGAAGACCTCCTCGACGTTCGTGGTGCGGCGCAGGCTGTCGTCGTGCAGGACGACGAGTTCGCCGTCCTTGGTGCGCTGGACGTCGTTCTCCACCCAGCGGAAGCCGAGGGCCGCCGCCTTGTCGATCGAGGCCAGCGTGTTCTCCGGGGCGTAGGCGTCGGCACCCCGGTGGGCGACGACCAGGGGCCGTTCCTGGACGCCCGCCGCCCGGACCTCGGCGGCGGGCGGCAGCACCAGGGCTCCCAGGAGCACGGTGGTCGTGGCGGCAACTGCGCGCGCGTGCATGCGGACTCCTCGTTTCGTGTGATCACCGACAGTGCAAGAGTGACAGCGAGGAGTCATTCATCGGGGATGATGGCGCATCGGACACGCGGACGAGGGAGTCGTGCCGGTCCCGTCACCGGGGCCGCACATCTGAGGAAGGGTCGTGCTTCTTTGCCGGAAAGTCGTTCGACCGTTCCGGCGGGGGCCATACTCTCTGCGTCAACCCTGGCCGCGGGGGCGGTCATGGGGCGGGGGCGACTCCCTCACATTCCGGGGCTCGACAGGGCGGAAGGGAACCTCGCATGCACGGCACGGTCGACGGATTCGGCTACGGGCTCGTCACTCCGCTGGTGGCCTGTCTCATGGCCTGCCTGGGCGGGGCGCTCGGCCTGCGCTGCACCACCCGCGCCCTGCTCGTCGCCCACTCCTGGCGCCCCGGCTGGCTCGCCCTCGGCTCGGCCGCCATCGGTTCGGGCATCTGGACCACGCACTTCGTGGCGATGATGGGATTCACCGTCCGGGGGGCGCCGATCCACTACGACCGGCCGACGACGTACGCGAGCCTGGCCGTGGCGATCGTCATGGTGGGCGTCGGGGTCTTCATCGTCGGCTACAAGGGCGCCACCGGCTCGGCGCTGTTCACCGGAGGCACCGTCACCGGTCTGGGCGTCGCCTCCATGCACTACCTGGGCATGGCCGGGATGCAGCTCGACGGCACCTTCGAGTACAACACCCTCACCGTCGCCGCCTCGGTCGTCATCGCCGTCGTCGCGGCGACCGCCGCCCTGTGGGCGGCCGGGCAGGTCAGGGGGTTCCTGTGGAGCGTCGGCGCGAGCCTCGTCATGGGCCTCGCCGTCACCGGCATGCACTACACCGGCATGGCCGCGCTCAGCGTGCACCTGCACGGCACGGGCGGCACCCCCGCCCCCGGCGAGTCACCGGCCGCGCTGCTCGCCCCCATGCTGATCGGCCCGCTCGCCTTCCTGGTCCTGGCCGGGGTCGTCGTCCTGCTCGACCCGCTGATGGTCATGGGGCACAAGGACTGGGTCCCCGTGGTGCACGAGCCGGGGGTCCCGGCCCGCGCCCCGGCCGCCCGGCCCGCCCGCCGCCCCGCGCCCGGCCCCGGCCATGCCGCGACCGGCCCCGGCCGCCGGTCCCCGGCCTCGCGCAGCCCGCGCACCCCGCAGAACCGCTGATCGCGGCCCGTTGTCAGTGGGGGGTCGTACGGTGGATGGCATGCGGCCCGTTTCCCAGATCGAACGCACGGTGGCGCCCTTCGAGGTCGTCAGCCCCTACCAGCCCAGCGGCGACCAGCCGCAGGCCATCGCCGAGCTCGCCCGGCGCATCGAGGCGGGCGAGAAGGACGTCGTCCTGCTCGGCGCGACCGGCACCGGCAAGTCCGCCACGGCCGCCTGGATGATCGAGAAGCTCCAGCGCCCCACGCTCGTCATGGCCCCGAACAAGACATTGGCCGCCCAGCTGGCCAACGAGTTCCGCGAGCTGCTGCCCGACAACGCCGTCGAGTACTTCGTCTCGTACTACGACTACTACCAGCCCGAGGCGTACGTCCCGCAGTCGGACACGTACATCGAGAAGGACTCCTCGATCAACGAGGAGGTGGAGCGGCTGCGGCACTCCGCGACCAACTCGCTGCTCACCCGCCGCGACGTCGTCGTGGTCGCCTCCGTCTCCTGCATCTACGGCCTCGGCACCCCGCAGGAGTACGTCGACCGCATGGTCCCCCTCCGGGTCGGCGACGAGATGGACCGCGACGAGATGCTGCGCCGCTTCGTCGACATCCAGTACACCCGCAACGACCTGGCCTTCACCCGGGGCACCTTCCGGGTCCGCGGCGACACCATCGAGATCTTCCCGGTCTACGAGGAACTGGCCGTCCGCATCGAGATGTTCGGCGACGAGATCGAGGCGCTGTCCACGCTGCACCCGGTCACCGGCGAGATCATCAGCGACGACCAGCAGCTCTACGTCTTCCCGGCCTCCCACTACGTCGCCGGACCCGAGCGCATGGAGCGCGCCGTCCGGGGCATCGAGGAGGAGCTCAAGGAGCGCCTGGCCGAGCTGGAGACGCAGGGCAAGCTGCTGGAGGCCCAGCGGCTGCGGATGCGCACGACGTACGACATCGAGATGCTCCGCCAGATCGGCACCTGCTCGGGCGTGGAGAACTACTCGATGCACTTCGACGACCGCGGCCCCGGCACCCCGCCCAACACGCTGCTGGACTACTTCCCGGACGACTTCCTCCTCGTCATCGACGAGTCGCATGTGACCGTCCCGCAGATCGGCGCGATGTACGAGGGCGACGCCTCCCGCAAGCGCACCCTGGTCGAGCACGGCTTCCGGCTGCCCTCCGCCCTGGACAACCGCCCGCTGAAGTGGGAGGAGTTCCAGGAGCGCATCGACCAGACGGTGTACCTGTCGGCGACCCCCGGCCAGTACGAGATGTCCCGCTCCGACGGCCAGGTCGAGCAGATCATCCGCCCCACCGGACTCGTCGACCCGGAGGTCGTGGTCAAGCCCACCGAGGGCCAGATCGACGACCTGGTGCACGAGATCCGCGCGCGCACCGAGAAGGACGAGCGCGTCCTGGTCACCACCCTCACCAAGAAGATGGCCGAGGACCTCACGGACTACTTCCTGGAGCTGGGCATCCAGGTGCGCTATCTGCACAGCGACGTCGACACCCTGCGCCGGATCGAGCTGCTGCGCGAGCTGCGTGCCGGCGAGTACGACGTCCTGGTCGGCATCAACCTCCTGCGCGAGGGCCTGGACCTCCCCGAGGTCTCCCTGGTGGCGATCCTCGACGCCGACAAGGAGGGTTTCCTCCGCTCGGGCACCTCGCTCATCCAGACCATCGGCCGCGCGGCGCGCAACGTCTCCGGCCAGGTCCACATGTACGCCGACAAGATCACCCCGGCGATGGAGAAGGCCATCGACGAGACCAACCGCCGCCGGGAGAAGCAGATCGCCTACAACAAGGCGAACGGCATCGACCCGCAGCCCCTGCGCAAGAAGATCAACGACATCGTCGCGCAGATCGCCCGCGAGGAGGTCGACACCGAGCGGCTGCTCGGCACCGGCTACCGCCAGGGCAAGGACGGCAAGGGAGCCAGGACCCCGGTCCCGGCGCTCGGCGACCCGGCGGCCAAGGGCGCCAAGTCCCCGAAGGCCGCCAAGGGCAAGGCGAAGGAGACGGTGCCGACCGACCGCCCCGCCGCCCAGCTCGCCGAACAGATCGAGCAGATGACCGACCGGATGCGCGCCGCCGCCGCGGAGCTCCAGTTCGAGGTCGCGGCCCGGCTGCGCGACGAGGTCTCCGAGATGAAGAAGGAACTGCGCCAGATGCGAGAGGCCGGCCTGGCCTGACGGGAGAGACGGGTGCCCGGGGAGCGCCGCCCCGCGGGCACCCGCGTTCGCGCAGTGTTGCAAGACCGACACAAAGTGCGGACCGGAGTGCGGCGATGTCAGTGCCTCTGCGTAGGGTGCTGATCAACCGCGCGAACCCGCGGCAACAGGGGAGCAGTCCGAGAGGGGAATCAGCCGTGACCGTCAACATGACCAAGGGTCAGGCCATCAGCCTGCAGAAGAACGACGGCGGCAGCCTGACCGCGGTCCGCATGGGTCTCGGCTGGCAGGCAGCCCCCCGGCGCGGTCTGTTCGGTTCGCGCACGCGCGAGATCGATCTCGACGCCTCCGCCGTGCTGTTCGCCGACAAGCAGCCGGTCGACGTCGTCTTCTTCCGCCACCTGGTGAGCGACGACGGCTCCGTGCGCCACACCGGCGACAACCTGGTCGGCGGTGTCGGCCAGGGCGGCGACGACGAGGCGATCCTCGTCGACCTCCAGCGCGTCCCGGTCCACATCGACCAGATCGTCTTCACCGTGAACTCCTTCACGGGCCAGACCTTCCAGGAGGTGCAGAACGCCTTCTGCCGCCTGGTGGACGAGACCAACGGCCAGGAGCTGGCCCGTTACACCCTCGCCGGCGGCGGCAACTACACCGCGCAGGTCATGGCGAAGGTGCACCGCGCGGGCAGCGGCTGGACGATGACGGCCCTCGGCACCGCGGCCAACGGCCGTACGTTCCAGGACCTGATGCCGGCCATCCTGCCGCACCTGTAGGACGGCACCGGCGGGCGGGCACGACACGAGCAGCGGCACGGCACAGGGGGATAAGGCGATGACGGCCGAGCTGGTGCGGGGGCAGAACCACCCGCTCTCCGAGGCGCGCCTGGAGATCCGGGTCTCCGCCGGGACACCGGTGGTGGCCCTGGCCACCACCGGCGACGAGCAGGGCACGGTCCCGGGCACCGCCGGGGTGGCACATCCCGGCGCCCCGGTGCTGCCCGGCATCGAGGTCTCCCGCCAGGCCGCCGCCGACCACCGGCTCGCCGTCGACCTGGACGCGGTGCCGGAGACGGTGCACCGGGTGGACGTGCTCCTCGCCCTGCCCGGCGGCGGCCACGGCCCGGCCCGGTTCGGCGCGGTCGCCGCCCCCTTCGTGGCCGTCACCGGCCTGGACGGCGGCGAACTCGCCAGCTACACACTCACCGGCCTGGACGCCGAGTCGGCCGTGATCGCGCTGGAGCTCTACCGCCGGCAGGGCGCCTGGAAGGTACGCGCCGTCGGCCAGGGATACGCCGGCGGTCTCGCCGAGCTGCTGGCCGACCAGGGGCTCGCCCAGGCCCGCGAGCTGGCGGGCACCGTCGAGGAGGCGGTCGCCGGCGGACTGGCCCGCTCGGTGGCCGCCCCGCCGCCGCGCACGGCGGACGGCGAGCGCTCCCGGCGGACCACCGCGTCCGCCCCGGGCACCGGACCGGGCGACCCCACGGCCGCCCCGACCGCCACGGGAACCGCCCCCGCGGCCCCGGCCCCCGGATACGCGGGCCGGACCACCGGCACCCCCGCGCCCCCGGCCGCGCAACCGCCGCGCCCGGGTACCGGCCCGGCAGCGACGTCCCCGTCCCCGTCCCGGGCCGACGCACCCCCGTCCGCCCCCACGCCTCCCGCGGGTCCCACGGCCCCGACAGGCCCCACCGCCCCCACGGCTCCCACCGCCTCCACGACAGGGGGCCCCATCGACTACAGCCACCCGCGACGGCAGACGACGGCCCCGCCCCCGCCCGCACCCGCCGCGCCCCCGGCGGAGCCGGGACAGCCCACGCGGCCCGTGGCCGGCGACGCGACCGGCTGGTCCATGGAGGAGCGCCTCTACAACCAGGTCTGGGGCATGTTCGAGGACCTGGCCCGCACCACGGCCGCCTACCGCAGCGCCGTCGACTTCGCCGACGCGCGCCGGGACAAGGAGCTGGACCAGGCCCTGTCCGACCCGCGCAGCCGCATCGGCGGCCAGGCCGACGCCGTACGGCAGGCGGCACACGCCCGGCACGAGGAACTGGCCGACCAGGCCAGGGCCGCCCTCGACCGCGACCTCGCCCAGCTCACCGCCGAGTCCGAGGTGGTCGAGCCCGCGCTGCCGCCCGCCTACGCGGGCTGGGACAACCCGGTCTGGCACGGATACCGCGTGCCGATGGAGATCCCGATGGCCGTGCGGCTGGGCGACCTCCATCTGCCGGAGGAACCCGGCCTGCGCATCCCCCTGCTGGTCCGGCTGCCGCTGGAGCGCGGCCTGTGGATCGACAGCGGCCGCTCCGGGCTGTCCGGCGACACGGCGGCCGGCGGCGAGCAGTCGCGGCGGCTGGCGATGGAGACGGCCGTGGCGCTCACCGCCCGCCTGCTCGCCGTGTATCCGCCGGGCGAGTTCGGCGTCCATGTCGTCGACGCGGCCGGGTCCGCGGCCGGACCCCTCGCGCCCCTGCTGCGCTCGGGCGTGCTCGCGACGCCCCCCGCGGCCGGTGCCGCCGGGGTCGCGGACGTGCTCGGCCGGCTCACCCGGCGGGTGGACCTGGTGCAGATGGCGGTGCGCGCCGGTGCGCCCGACTCGCTGCCGCCGGACCTCGACACCGCCGAGCAACTGCTGATCGTCCACGACTTCCCGCACGGCTTCGACGACCGTGCCGTGACCCAGCTGCGCTATCTGGCGGACGAGGGCCCGGCCGTGGGCGTCCATCTGATGCTGGTCGCGGACCGGGAGGACGCCGCCGCCTACGGCCCGCTGCTCGACCCGCTGTGGCGTTCGCTGATGCGCCTCACCCCCGTGCCCGACGACCATCTGGCCGACCCGTGGGTCGGGCACGCCTGGACGTACGAGCCGCCCCTCGTGCCACCGGGGAGCCGGGTGGTCGAGCAGGTGCTCGCGCAGGTCGCCGCGGCGCGCCGCGACTGGGGCGGGTGAGCCGGTCGCCGGGCGGGCGCCCCGGCTGCGTCATCTGCGTCAAGCACAGGTAAAGACAGGTTGATCAGGGCTTTTGATCTTTTCTTTGCCTTGCACTTTACCTTTCCTTGGTGATTCGGGTACTGTTTTCCGTACGGAGGGGAGTACTCCCTATCTGCTGCGGCGTGCCCGTCAATACGGATCGGACCAGATCCCGGGGCGCCGGCCCGTTCCGGGTGGAAGAGACCTCCGGCAGCGATGACGCTGACTCATCTGCCCGTGCAACAGCCGGAGGCGCAGTGGAAGTTTCCATCAACCTGTGGGTCCTGACCATCGTCGGTCTGGCCGCGCTGATCGCGGTCGACTTCTTCATCGGCCGCAAGCCCCATGACGTGTCCGTCAAGGAAGCGGGCATCTGGACCGTCGTCTGGATCGCCCTGGCCGGCCTCTTCGGGCTCGGTCTGTTCCTCTTCGGCGGCGGGCAGCCGGCGGGCGAGTTCTTCGCGGGCTTCATCACCGAGAAGTCGCTCAGCGTGGACAACCTCTTCGTCTTCGTCCTGATCATGGCGAAGTTCGCCGTACCGACGCAGTACCAGCAGCGGGTGCTGCTGGTCGGCGTGCTGATAGCCCTGGTGCTGCGGGCCGTCTTCATCGCCGCCGGTGCCGCGATCCTCGCCAGCTTCTCGTGGGTCTTCTTCCTCTTCGGCGCGTTCCTCATCTGGACCGCCTGGAAGCTGATCCAGGAGGCCCGCTCCGGCGGCGACGAGGAGGAGTTCGAGGAGAACAAGCTGCTCAGGGCCGCCGAGCGCCGCTTCGGAGTGGCCGACCGCTACCACGGCACCAAGCTCTGGATCCAGCAGAACGGCAAGCGCGTCATGACGCCGATGCTGGTCGTGATGCTCGCCATCGGTACCACCGACGTCCTGTTCGCCCTCGACTCGATCCCCGCGATCTTCGGCCTCACCCAGGACCCGTACATCGTCTTCACCGCCAACGCCTTCGCGCTGATGGGACTCCGGCAGCTGTACTTCCTGATAGGCGGCCTGCTGAAGAAGCTGGTCCACCTCTCGTACGGCCTGTCGGTCATCCTCGGCTTCATCGGCGTCAAGCTCGTGCTCCACGCCCTGCACGAGAGCGGTGTGCACGTCCCGGAGATCAGCATCCCGGTCTCTCTCGGCGTGATCTGCGCGGTCCTGGTCGTCACCACCGTCACCAGCCTGCTGGCCACCCGGAAGCAGGCCGCGACCGAGGAGGTGCGAGAAGAACAGGGCGACGCCGCGCACAAGGACCGTGCCGATGTCTGAGCGCCGTACGGGGACGTCCTCCCGTCCCGCGACCGGGCCCGGATCCCTGCACCCCGAGAGTGCGGAGGCCGCCGCCCCGGGCGCCCACCGGAATGCGAACCCGGTCGGCCTCTGCGACGATCGCAGCATGATCACGCGGTTCAGGGCGCTAGCCAAGGCATGGACCACGGTCGTGCCGGTCCTCGCGGTCGTCCTGCTGGTCCTCACCTGGGGGCGGGGGCTGCCCGGAGCGGTCGTCGTCCTGGTGACGGTGGTGCTGGCCGGCGCGGTCCTCGCCGCGGTCCACCACGCCGAGGTGGTCGCCCACCGGGTCGGCGAACCCTTCGGGTCGCTGGTCCTCGCCATCGCCGTGACCGTCATCGAGGTCGCCCTGATCGTGACCCTGATGCTGGACGGCGGCGACAAGAGCGCGACCCTGGCCAGGGACACGGTGTTCGCCGCCGTCATGATCACCTGCAACGGCGTGGTGGGACTCTGTCTGCTCGCCGGCTCGCTGCGGCACGGCACGGCCGTCTTCAACGCCGAGGGCACCGGCGCGGCCCTCGCCACCGTGGCGACCCTGGCCACGCTCAGCCTCGTGCTGCCCACGTTCACCACCAGCAAGCCGGGGCCGGAGTTCTCCGGTGTGCAGCTCACCTTCGCCGCCGTGTCCTCACTGATCCTGTACGGGCTGTTCGTGGCCACCCAGACGGTCCGGCACCGCGACTACTTCCTGCCCATCACCCGGCAGGGCGACGTCATCACCGCCGACGACCACGCGGAGCGCCCCTCCGCGCGTATGGCCTGGACCAGCGTCGGACTGCTGGCCCTCGCCCTGATCGGCGTGGTCGGGCTGGCGAAGGGCGTCTCGCCGACCATCGAGTCCGCGGTGGAGTCCGCGGGACTGCACCACGCGGTCGTCGGTGTGATCATCGCCCTGCTGGTGCTGCTGCCCGAGACCATCGCCGCCCTCCGCTCCGCCCGCCGCGACCGCGTGCAGACCAGCCTGAACCTCGCGCTGGGCTCCGCGATGGCCAGCATCGGCCTGACCATCCCGGCCGTCGCCCTGGCCTCCGTATGGCTCTCCGGGCCGCTCGTGCTCGGCCTCGGCTCCACCCATATGCTGCTGCTCCTGCTCACGGTGGTGGTCAGCTCGCTGACCGTTGTGCCGGGCCGGGCCACCCCGCTCCAGGGCGGTGTCCACCTGGTGATCTTCGCGGCGTACCTCGAACTGGCCATCAACCCCTGACGGCGCGGACCGCGAGAGGGGCGGCCCGGGGAGGGGCGTCCGGAGCCCCGTGATAGACCGGGTCCGGCGGCGGTCACAGCCGACCGCCGCCGATCGCCGTGCCCCGACGGACCCGGAGGAACCGTGCCCCGCACCCTGGCCAACGCCCCGATCATGATCCTCAACGGCCCCAACCTGAACCTGCTCGGGCAGCGGCAGCCGGAGATCTACGGCTCCGACACCCTCGCCGACATCCAGGCCCTGTGCGAGAGGACGGCGGCCGCGTGCGGCGGCACGGTGGACTTCCGGCAGTCCAACCACGAGGGCGAGCTGATCGACTGGATCCACGAGGCCCGGCTCGGCCACTGCGGCATCGCGATCAACCCCGCCGCCTACTCGCACACCTCCGTGGCCATCCTGGACGCGCTCAACGCCTGCGACGGGATGCCGGTCGTGGAGGTCCACCTCTCCAACGTGCACCGCCGCGAGGCGTTCCGGCACCACTCCTACGTGTCGCTGCGCGCCGACGGAGTCATCGCCGGCTGCGGGGTGCAGGGGTACGCCTTCGCGGTGGAGCGGATCGCGGCCCTGGCCGCCGGGTGAGGGCTGCACACGGGGTGTGCGGCTCCACCGGACGGGAGGTCACCACCCGCGCGCGTGCCACTCCGGCAGATGCGGCCGCTCCGCGCCCAGCGTGGTGTCGTTGCCGTGCCCGGGGTAGACCCAGGTCTCGTCCGGCAGCGGCTCGAAGATCTTCGTCTCGACGTCGTGGATCAGGCTCGCGAACGCCTGCTTGTCGTGGTGCGTGTTGCCCACGCCGCCGGGGAAGAGGCAGTCACCGGTGAACACGTGCGGGTGTCCGTGCGGGTCGTCGTACACCAGCGCGATGGAGCCCGGGGTGTGTCCGACCAGATGGCGGGCGGTGAGCCGCACATGCCCGACGCTGATCGCATCCCCGTCCCCGACCGGGAAGTCCGTCGGCACGGGAATGCCCTCGACGTCGTCCCGGCCCGCGTACGTACGCGCGCGCGTGGCCGCCACCACCTCGGCCAGCGCCTGCCAGTGGTCCGCGTGCCGGTGGGTGGTGACGACGGAGGCGATGCCGTCGTCACCGATCGTGCCGAGCAGGGTGTGCGCGTCGGCCGCCGCGTCGATCAGCAGTTGTTCGTCCGTGGCCCGGCAGCGCAGCAGATAGGCGTTGTTGTCCATCGGACCGACCGCGATCTTGGTGATCATCAGGTCCTTCAGCTCGTGCACGTCCGCCGGGCCGCCGACCCGCACCTCTCCGCTGTACGTCATGGCCGTCAGCCTATGCCGTGCGGGCCGAGGCCGCGGACCCGCGGGCGCCGGTCTGGGCACCGGTCACAGCGGCGGAAGCTTCGGGAGCGCGCCGCCCGTCACGGTGAGCGCGGCGCCGTCCCGCCGTCCGGCGAGCCAGCCGAGCAGGTCGGCCGGGGCGCCCGTGACGGTGATCTCCGGCGCGGTGGCCTCCCGGCCGGTGCTCCACGCGCGCGTGCCGTCCGCCAGCCGGGTCGCCGGAACGTCGGGACGGCCCGTGAACCGCCGGGCGAGGAAGTCGGTCTCCCGCTCCGTGAACTCGTCCCCCAGGTCCTCCAGCTCGTAGCCGATGCCGAGGTCGACGTGGTGCAGCCCGACCTCCGCCCAGCGCCGGAAAGGCACCCGGGAGGCGCTGTCGGTGACGCCGTTGCGCAGTTCCACCGTGCGCGACCAGTCAGCGGGCGCGGCCGCCGCCCGCCCGAAGCGGGCCGCGCTCTCGCGCACGTCGGCGAGCTGCTCGTCCAGCGGGCGCGGGGCGTCGCGCTCGATGTCCGCGTCGCGCGCCTCGCCGGAGACGTACATGGGACGCCCCTCCAGGACGTTGACGAGTGCGTCCGCGTTGCGGGCCAGGTGGGCGAGGACATGGCCGCGGGTCCAGCCGGGCAGCCGTGACTCGTCGGTCACAGCCGCGTTGTCCAGTGCACCGGCCGCGCTGAGCAGTCGTTCGGTGGCTTCCTGTACAGACGCCAGGTCACGCGCGTGATCCATCATGCGCCCGACCCTAGCGGCGTCACACCTTCGGGTGAAGGAGGCGGACTACGGCCGCAAATCGAAAGCGCGTGCGATATCGTCGGCGGCGGCGTCGGGCATGCTGGAGAGCCGGGGATTGTTGGACCCTCCGGGCGGATCCGGGAATCCCACCCGGCGTTGTCAGTGGCTCCCCCTAGGCTGAAGAAGCACGGGGGCCCCGCCCCTGTCACTTCTCCCAAAGAAAGGTGCGGACCGGCGTGGCCGACCGTCTCATCGTCCGTGGCGCGCGCGAGCACAACCTGAAGAACGTGTCGCTCGACCTGCCTCGGGACTCGCTCATCGTCTTCACGGGCCTGTCCGGTTCGGGCAAGTCCTCCCTCGCCTTCGACACGATCTTCGCCGAGGGCCAGCGGCGCTACGTGGAGTCGCTCTCCTCGTACGCCCGCCAGTTCCTCGGCCAGATGGACAAGCCGGACGTCGACTTCATCGAGGGCCTCTCCCCGGCGGTCTCCATCGACCAGAAGTCGACCTCGCGCAACCCGCGCTCCACGGTCGGCACCATCACCGAGGTCTACGACTACCTGCGTCTGCTGTTCGCCCGTATCGGCAAGCCCCACTGCCCCGAGTGCGGCCGGCCGATCTCCCGGCAGTCGCCCCAGGCCATCGTCGACAAGGTCCTGGAGCTGCCGGAGGGCAGCCGCTTCCAGGTGCTCTCGCCGCTGGTGCGCGAGCGCAAGGGCGAGTTCGTCGACCTGTTCGCCGACCTCCAGACCAAGGGCTACTCCCGCGCGCGCGTGGACGGCGAGACGATCCAGCTCTCCAGCCCGCCCACGCTGAAGAAGCAGGAGAAGCACACCATCGAGGTGGTCATCGACCGCCTCACCGTCAAGGACTCCGCCAAGCGCCGCCTGACCGACTCCGTGGAGACCGCCCTCGGCCTGTCCGGCGGCATGGTCGTGCTCGACTTCGTCGACCTCCCCGCGGACGACCCCGAGCGCGAGCGCATGTACTCGGAGCACCTGTACTGCGCCCACGACGACCTGTCCTTCGAGGAGCTGGAGCCCCGCTCCTTCTCCTTCAACTCGCCCTTCGGCGCCTGCCCCGAGTGCACCGGCATCGGCACGCGCATGGAGGTCGACCCGGAGCTGATCGTCCCCGACCAGGACAAGTCGCTCGACGAGGGCGCCATCCACCCCTGGTCGCACGGCCACACCAAGGACTACTTCGGCCGGCTCATCGGCGCCCTCGCCGACGCCCTCGGCTTCCGCACCGACATCCCCTTCGCGGGCCTGCCGCAGCGCGCCAAGAAGGCCCTGCTGTACGGCCACAAGACGCAGATCGAGGTCCGCTACCGCAACCGGTACGGCCGCGAGCGCGTCTACACCACGCCCTTCGAGGGTGCCGTGCCCTTCGTCAAGCGCCGGCACAGCGAGGCCGAGAGCGACGCCAGCCGCGAGCGCTTCGAGGGCTATATGCGCGAGGTGCCCTGCCCCACCTGCGAGGGCACCCGGCTCAAGCCGGTCGTCCTCGCGGTCACGCTCATGGGCCGCTCGATCGCCGAGATCTCCGCGATGTCCATCAGCGACTGCGCGGACTTCCTGGGCGAGCTGAAGCTGACCGCCCGCGACAAGAAGATCGCCGAACGTGTCCTCAAGGAGGTCAACGAGCGGCTGCGCTTCCTGGTCGACGTCGGCCTGGACTACCTGTCGCTGAACCGCGCCGCGGGCACCCTCTCCGGCGGCGAGGCCCAGCGCATCCGCCTGGCCACCCAGATCGGCTCCGGCCTCGTCGGCGTCCTCTACGTGCTGGACGAGCCGTCCATCGGCCTGCACCAGCGCGACAACCACCGGCTGATCGAGACCCTGGTCCGGCTGCGCGACATGGGCAACACGCTCATCGTCGTCGAGCACGACGAGGACACCATCAAGGTCGCCGACTGGGTCGTGGACATCGGCCCCGGCGCGGGCGAGCACGGCGGCAAGGTCGTGCACAGCGGTTCCCTGAAGGAACTGCTCGCCAACGAGGAGTCGCAGACCGGCCAGTACCTGTCGGGCCGCAAGGCGATCCCGCTGCCCGGCATCCGCCGCCCGCTCGACCCGTCCCGGCGGCTCACGGTGCGCGGCGCCCGGGAGAACAACCTCCAGGACATCGACGTGTCCTTCCCGCTGGGTGTCTTCACGGCCGTCACCGGCGTCTCCGGTTCCGGCAAGTCGACCCTGGTCAACGACATCCTCTACACCCACCTGGCCCGCGAGCTGAACGGCGCGCGCAACGTCCCCGGGCGGCACACGCGCGTGGACGGCGACGACCTCGTCGACAAGGTGGTGCACGTCGACCAGTCGCCCATCGGCCGTACACCGCGGTCCAACCCGGCGACGTACACCGGCGTCTTCGACCACGTCCGCAAGCTGTTCGCCGAGACCACCGAGGCGAAGGTCCGCGGCTACCAGCCCGGCCGCTTCTCCTTCAACGTCAAGGGCGGCCGCTGCGAGAACTGCGCGGGCGACGGCACCATCAAGATCGAGATGAACTTCCTCCCGGACGTCTACGTCCCGTGCGAGGTCTGCCACGGTGCCCGGTACAACCGGGAGACCCTGGAGGTCCACTACAAGGGCAAGTCCATCGCCGACGTGCTGAACATGCCCATCGAGGAGGCCACCGACTTCTTCGAGGCGGTCCCGGCGATCGCCCGGCACCTGAACACCCTCAAGGACGTCGGCCTCGGCTACGTCCGGCTCGGCCAGTCCGCGACCACCCTGTCCGGCGGTGAGGCGCAGCGCGTCAAGCTCGCCAGCGAGCTCCAGCGCCGCTCCACCGGACGCACGGTGTACGTCCTGGACGAGCCGACCACCGGTCTGCACTTCGAGGACATCAGCAAGCTGCTCAAGGTCCTGTCCGGCCTGGTCGACAAGGGCAACTCGGTCATCGTCATCGAGCACAACCTCGATGTGATCAAGACCGCCGACTGGGTCATCGACATGGGCCCCGAGGGCGGCGCGGGCGGCGGTCTCGTCGTGGCCGAGGGCACGCCCGAGCAGGTCGCCGGGGTGCCGGCCAGCCACACCGGCAAGTTCCTGCGGGAGATCCTGGGCGCCGACCGCGTCAGTGACGCGGAACCGGTCAAGGCTCCGCGCAAGTCCGCCGCCAAGAAGGCGGTGGCCGCCGCTGCCGCCCCGCGCAAGACGGCCACGGCCAGGACGAAGACCGCGGCGGCGGGCAAGAAGGCCGCCCCCGCGAAGAAGACCGCGCGGGCCCGCAAGGGCTGATCCGCCGCACGGTCACCGCAGGCGCCCCGTGGGACCTCCCCCCGCGGGGCGCCCGCATGCACGCGGGAGGAGGGCCCGCGTCGGCTACTTCTCCGCTCCTACTCCTACTTCGCTGCGCCTCTACTCCTCGCCCAGCTCCGAGGCGTACGGCGGCTCCGCCCCCGCACGGGAGCAGGTGACGGCCGCCGCACGCGCCGCGAACCGCAGCAGTGCCGTCCAGCCCGCCGCGCCCAGCCCGGCGAGCCCTTCCGGGGAGAGCGCGTCGCGGGCGGCCAGACCGTGCAGCAGCGCGGCGTTCACGGTGTCGCCCGCGCCGATCGTGTCGACGACCGCCACCTTCTCGCCGGGCACCGTGTGCACGGCGCCGTCCCGCGTGTGCGCGGTGAGTCCGTCGCCGCCATGGGTGACCACCACGGCCGACGGCCCGGCGGCCAGCCACTCGCGCGGGGAGCCGCCCAGCCACCGCGCGTCCTCCTCGGAGAGCTTCAGCAGGGTCACCGAGGGCAGCCAGCCGCGAAAGCGCGCCCGGTAGGCATCGGCGTCCGGGATCAGCCCGGCCCGGATGTTCGGGTCCAGCGCCGTGAACACGCCCGCCCCGGCCGCCGTCCGCATCAGCTCCTCGTAGGCGCTCGCCCCCGGCTCCAGCACCAGCGAGCAGGTCCCGAACGACACCGCGCGGGTCCCGGCGGGCAGCGCGGCAGGCGCGCTGAACAGGCGGTCCGCGGTGCCGTCGACGTAGAAGGAGTACGCGGCCGAGCCGTCGGCGCCGACCGTCGCGACCGCCAGAGTGGTCGGCTCGCCGCCGCGCTGCACACCGCTGACGTCGACCCCGGCCCGTCGCAGCCCGTCCAGCAGGGCCTCGCCGAAGGCGTCGCGCGAGGTGCGGGAGCAGAAGGCGGCGGGGGAGCCGAGACGGCCGAGGGCGACCGCCGTGTTGTAGGGGCCGCCGCCGAGCGCCGGCTTGAGGTCGGCGAGGGCGCCCGCGCCCTGCGGTACCAGGTCGATCAGGGCCTCACCGGCGACGACGATCACGAGTCGGTTCCTTCCTCGGGCTGTGCGGGGCATCCGCAGGACGTGCGGTGGACGAAGGCGCAGGGCAGCCGCACCGTACGGGCGGGTGCCTCCGGGTCGGCCAGACGGTCCAGCAGCACCTGGACGGCGCGCGCCCCCAGCTCCCGGCCGGGCTGGGCGATCGCCGTCAGCCCGGGGGAGAACAGATCGGCCCAGTCGAAGTCGTCGAAGCAGCACAGCGCCAGGTCCCCCGGGACGGACAGGCCCCGCTCGCGCAGTGCCCGCAGCGCTCCGATGGTCATCGCGTTGTTGGCCGTGACGAGCGCCGTGGGCGGTGCGGCCAGGGACAGCAGGGCGGCCGTGGCCCGGTGTCCGCCGTCCGCCGCCGAGTCGCCGTGCACGACGAGCCGCTCGTCGTGGGGGAGTCCGGCGGCGGCGAGACCGTGCCGGTAGCCGGTGATCCGCTCCCGGGTGGTGCTCAGTCCGGGCAGCCCCGCGACGAGGCCGATCCGGCGGTGGCCGAGCCCGGCGAGGTGGGTGACCAGGAGCGCGGTCGGCTCGGCGCTGTCGGCGCAGACCTGGTCGAAGCCCGGCGCGCCGGACGCCCCGGTGTCCGGTGCCGCGTCGATCAGCCGGTCGAGGAACACGGTCGGTACGGCGTGCCGCGCGAGGTAGGCGACGAGGGCGTCCGGCCGGGCCGAGGGGGCGACGATCATGCCGTCCACGCGGCGCTCGTGCAGGAGCTGGACCACCTTGCGCTCGTGCACCGGGTCGTCGTGCGGATCGGCGATGAGCAGGCCGTAGCCGTGCTCCAGCGCATGCGCCTCGACCCCCTGGAGGATCTCCGTGAAGTACGGGTTGCTGATGGCGGACACGGCCAGACCGATGGACCGGGTGCGGGCGGTGACCAGGGAGCGGGCGAGCCCGTTGGGCGTGTAGCCGAGCTGCTCCACGGCGTCGAGCACCGCCTGGCGGGTGTGGGGCAGCACCGGGCGGGTGCCGTTCAGCACGTGCGAGACGGTCGCCACGGAGACTCCCGCGTTCCGTGCGACATCGGCCATGGTCGGCATCGCGCGTCCCCTCCCGAGTGGCCTGCCGGTGTCCGTGGCGGGGACCGTACCGCATCCGGGGAGTCGCGTAAACGCTTGCGCAAGCGTTTACGCGGCCCGCACCGGCCCCCGAGGACCTCGCTCCGGCAGCCCCCTGGCCCGCTCCAGCGGCCTCCGGGCGCGTCCCGGCGGTCCCCGGCGGCCCCCGGCGGCCCCGGGCCACCACCGCCCGGACCCGCTCCCCGCCCGCGCCTCGCCGGTGGGTATCGTCGGCGGTGCCCGAATCAGCGACCCGTAGCGACCAGTGGAGTCCCCATGCCAGGCCGTCCCCGCGCGAGCCGCCGTGCGATCCTGCGCACGGCGGCCGTCACACCTGTCGCCGGGCTCGGGCTCGCCGCCTGCGGGCCGGAGGGCGGCGGCGCGGCCTCGGCCCCGACGGCACCGGTCGACCTCGGCGCCGAGAGCGAGATCCCCAAGGGCGGCGCCAAGCTGTTCACGGACCACAACGTGGTCGTCAGCCGGTCCGGGGACGGCGCGCTGAAGGCGTTCAGCACCATCTGCACCCACAGGGGATGCGCGATCACCGAGCTGGAGGGGACGACGCTGACCTGCCCGTGCCACGGCAGTCAGTTCGACGCCGTCACCGGCCGGGTGGTGCGGTCCCCGGCCACGGTGCCGCTGGACACGCTCCCGGTCCACGCGGACGGCGGCAAGATCGTCGCGGGGCCCGGCGCCTGATCCCCGGGCCGCCGCGCGGTCCGGCCGGTCACTCCCAGTCCCAGCCGATCCCCACCACCCCCGGCCGCACCCGCGGCTCGACCAGGTGGACCGAACGGTGCCGTTCGCTCACCTCCAGTTCCTGGCGGCCCCCGCGCGGCGCCGCCGCCGACTGCTGGGCGAACCGATGGCAGCGCACCGGGAGCGCACTCGCGTCGAACCGCACCTGGAGGGCGTACTGCCCGCCCGCCGCGTCGAAGGCGCGCAGATACTCGCCGGACACCCCGGCCGTGCCGTCCTCCACGGCGTAGCGGAACAGGAAGGTGTCCCCGGACCGCAGCCGGGTGTCGAAGAGGAACTCGGCCACCAGCACCCCCGTCCCGTGGTCCCGGCGCACCCGCCCGGCGCGGCAGTTCTCCAGCGCGTGCACGCGCATCCGCTCCGGCACGCACTCAGGGTCGCCCTGGTGCACGGCCAGGAACCGGTCCACGCCGTCCCGGTGGGCGCGCACGATGTGCTGCGACTCGCGCCAGGCCAGTTCCCGGCGCGCGCCGAGCCCCACCCGTTCGTGGTGCCCCAGGCACTGCAAACCGCCGTCGACCGGCGCGTCGAGCTCGGCCAGGAGGCCGCGCAGGACGTCCGACGCCTCGACGAGGGAGCGGTAGGAGCGGACGCCGGACCGCCGGGCGACCGGGCGCTCCCCGGTCTCGGCCAGCAGCCGGATCAGTGACTCGTCGGGCAGTTGGAGGATCTCCTCCAGGGCCCGCACGGCCCGCAGCGACTCGGGGCGCTGCGGGCGCCGGGCGCCCTGCTGCCAGTAGCTCAGACTGGTCACCCCGACCTTGACGCCGTACCGCGACAGATGGTGCTGCACGCGTTGCAGCGGCAGCCCGCGGGCGGCGATCGCGGCGCGCAGCGCCACATGGAACGGACCGCCCCGCAGGGCCGTGTCCAGTTCCGCGGTGGCGACGTCCTCCTGCTGGGGGGCGTGCGGCAGCATGCACGGGCCTCTCTGTGAAGGACGGACGACGGCTGGTCGGACCGTCCGCGCGGATCGCCGGGGCCGCCCCGCGGGCAGGGACGTGGGAGCCGCCGGCGTGCGCGCACGTCCGTGGACCGTCGTCCGCGGGCCCCGACTTCCCCCGCATTGAAGCGTGTTGACCAAGTCCCGACAACACCTTCGGCCCGGCCGGAGGCACTCCTGGCCGAGTCCGCACCCCGCCGCCGGACCCGGGCCTCGTCCACGGACCGGTCCCGGCACCGTGCGAAGACGGCTGGTCACAGCGGGTAGCCGCACATCTGTCCGGGGGGTGGCCGGGCGGCTGTGCGGGGTTGTCCACAGGCTCATCGCCCTGTCACCGCTCGCCAGTAGGGTGTGAGACATGGCCGACCCCTCCAGCTACCGCCCCAGGCCGGGAGACATCCCGGAAACCCCCGGGGTGTACAAGTTCCGCGACGAGCACCGCCGGGTGATCTACGTCGGAAAGGCGAAGAGCCTGCGCCAGCGCCTGGCGAACTACTTCCAGGACCTGGCGAACCTCCACCCGCGCACGCGCACGATGGTGACCACCGCCGCGTCCGTGGAGTGGACCGTGGTGTCCACCGAGGTCGAGGCCCTCCAGCTGGAGTACTCCTGGATCAAGGAGTTCGACCCCCGGTTCAACGTCAAGTACCGGGACGACAAGAGCTACCCCTACCTCGCCGTGACGATGAACGAGGAGTTCCCGCGCGTGCAGGTCATGCGCGGCCACAAGAAGAAGGGCGTGCGCTACTTCGGTCCGTACGGGCACGCGTGGGCCATCCGCGACACCGTCGACCTGCTGCTGCGCGTCTTCCCGGTGCGCACCTGCTCGGCCGGCGTCTTCAGGAACGCCGCCCGCACCGGCCGCCCCTGCCTCCTCGGCTACATCGGCAAGTGCTCGGCGCCCTGCGTCGACCGGATCTCCGCCGAGGACCACCGGGAACTGGCCGAGGACTTCTGCGACTTCATGGCCGGCCGCACCGGCACCTATCTGCGCCGCCTGGAGCAGCGCATGACAGCGGCGGCCGAGGAGATGGAGTACGAGCGGGCCGCCCGCCTGCGCGACGACATCGGTGCGCTGAAGAAGGCCATGGAGAAGAGCGCGGTCGTGCTCGCCGACGCGACCGACGCGGACCTCGTCGCCGTAGCCGAGGACGAGCTGGAGGCCGCCGTGCAGATCTTCCACGTGCGCGGCGGCCGGGTGCGCGGCCAGCGCGGCTGGGTGACCGACAAGGTGGAGGACGTCACCACCGGCGCCCTGGTCGAGCACGCCCTCCAGCAGCTGTACGGCGAGGAGACCGGCGACGCGGTCCCCAAGGAGGTCCTCGTCCCCGCCCTGCCCGACCCCCTGGAACCGGTCCAGCAGTGGCTCACCGGCCGCCGCGGCGCGGGCGTGTCCCTGCGCATCCCGCAGCGCGGCGACAAGAAGGCCCTCATGGAGACCGTGCAGCGCAACGCCCTCCAGTCGCTCGCCCTGCACAAGACCAGGCGCGCCTCCGACCTGACCACCCGCTCGCGAGCCCTGGAGGAGATCGCCGACGCCCTCGGCCTGGACAGCGCCCCGCTGCGGATCGAGTGCTACGACATCTCCCACCTCCAGGGCGACGACGTGGTGGCCTCCATGGTCGTCTTCGAGGACGGGCTCCAGCGCAAGGGCGAGTACCGGCGCTTCCAGATCAAGGGCTTCGAGGGCCAGGACGACGTCCGCTCCATGCACGAGGTGATCACCCGCCGCTTCCGCCGGTACCTGGCCGAGAAGGAGCGGACCGGCGAGTGGGCCGACGGCGAGAGCGACGGCGCGCCCGACGGCGAGCAGGCAGCAGTGCCCGCCCTCGCGCCCGGCGAGGGCCCCGGCGACACGCCCGACGCCCCGGCCGGCGCCCTCACCGAGGACGACGGACGCCCCAAGCGGTTCGCCTACCCGCCGCAGCTCGTCGTCGTCGACGGCGGCCGGCCGCAGGTCGCCGCCGCCCGCCGCGCCCTGGACGAGCTGGGCATCGACGACATCGCCGTGTGCGGCCTGGCCAAGCGCCTGGAGGAGGTGTGGCTGCCCGGCGAGGACGACCCGGTGGTCCTGCCCCGCACCAGCGAGGGGCTGTATCTGCTCCAGCGTGTCCGCGACGAGGCCCACCGCTTCGCCATCACCTACCAGCGCACCCGGCGCGCCAAGCGCTTCCGGGCCGGCCCGCTGGACGAGGTGCCCGGCCTCGGCGAGACACGCAAGCGGGCGCTGCTCAAGCATTTCGGCTCGGTGAAGAGGCTGCGGTCCGCCACAATCGACCAGATCTGCGAGGTGCCGGGCATAGGCCGCAAGACGGCCGAGACCATCGCCGTGGCCCTCGCCCAGGCGGCCCCGGCCGCACCCGCCGTGAACACGGCGACCGGAGAGATCGTGGAAGACGCAGAAGACCCAGCAGGCGCAGAAGCCGCGGAGAAGACGGAGCCCGGGGCGACGCCGGGCACCGCACAGCAGCCGGTGCCCACGGGCGGCCCGGCCGAACGACGGGGGCAGGAGACATGACCGAGCACGAGAAGCAGTCCGCGGCGCCACGAGAACAGGCGCGGACGGAGCAACCCGGCCGGACCCCCGGGGCGTCACGGGAACCGGCGCACGACGCCGCACAGGACACCGCGCACGGCACGCCGCAGGACGGCACGCACGACGCGGCGCAGGAGGGCCGGCAGCAGCCGGACCAGGACCACGGAGCACAGGTGAGTACGGGCATCGACACGGCAGGCGTCCCCGAGGCGGCCATCCCCGAACTGGTGATCATCTCCGGCATGTCGGGGGCCGGCCGGTCCACGGCGGCCAAATGCCTGGAGGACCTCGGCTGGTTCGTCGTGGACAACCTGCCGCCCGCGCTGATCCCCACCATGGTGGAGCTGGGCGCCCGTTCGCAGGGCAACGTCGCGCGCATCGCCGTCGTCGTCGACGTCCGCGGCCGTCGCTTCTTCGACAACCTCCGTGAGTCCCTCGCGGACCTGGAAGCCCGCAACGTCACACGGCGGATCGTCTTCCTGGAGTCCTCCGACGAGGCCCTGGTGCGCCGCTTCGAGTCGGTGCGCCGCCCGCACCCCCTCCAGGGCGACGGCCGCATCGTCGACGGCATCGCCGCCGAGCGGGAACTGCTGCGCGAGCTGCGCGGCGACGCCGACCTGGTCATCGACACCTCCAGCCTCAACGTGCACGAACTGCGCGCCAAGATGGACGCCCAGTTCGCCGGCGAGGAGGAGCCCGAGCTGCGGGCCACCGTGATGTCGTTCGGCTTCAAGTACGGCCTGCCGGTCGACGCCGACCTGGTCGCCGACATGCGGTTCCTGCCCAACCCGCACTGGGTGCCGGAACTGCGCCCCTACACCGGGCTCAACGAGGAGGTCGCCGGGTACGTCTTCAACCAGCCCGGCGCCAAGGAGTTCCTGGACCGCTACGCCGAACTGCTGCGGCTCATCGCGGCCGGCTACCGCCGGGAGGGCAAGCGGTACGTGACCATCGCCATCGGCTGCACGGGTGGCAAGCACCGCTCGGTGGCCATGTCGGAGAAGCTCGCCGCGCGACTCGCGGCCGAGGGTGTGGAGACGGTCGTCGTCCACCGGGACATGGGGCGCGAGTGACCGGACGTACTCCCCGGCTGAGCAGGCTGCGCCGCGTGGTCCCCGAGGGCCGTGCGGGCCGCCTGGCGGCCGGTGCGGCCAGCCGGCCGGCCGAGGCGCGCGGCGCCCGGCCGCGGCGCCGCGGCGCCCAGCCCAAGGTGGTCGCCCTCGGCGGCGGCATGGGCCTGTCCGCCTCGCTCGCCGCGCTGCGCCGGATCACCGGCGACCTCACCGCCGTGGTCACCGTCGCCGACGACGGCGGCTCCAGCGGGCGCCTGCGCGACGAACTCGGTGTGCTGCCGCCCGGCGACCTGCGCAAGGCGCTGGCGGCGCTGTGCGGCGACGACGACTGGGGCCAGACCTGGGCCCGTGTCATCCAGCACCGCTTCACCTCCCAGGGCGATCTGCACGACCACGCGGTCGGCAATGTGCTGATCGTCGCCCTGTGGGAGCAGCTCGGCGACCACGTGCAGGCTCTCGACCTGGTCGGCAAGCTGCTGGGCGCGCACGGCCGGGTGCTGCCCATGTCCGCCGTACCGCTGGAGTTGCAGGCCCTGGTCAAGGGGCACGACCCGGAGCGGCCCGAGGACGTCGACACCGTCCGCGGGCAGGCGACCGTCGCGCTCACCCCGGGCGAGGTGCAGTCCGTGCACCTGGTGCCGCACGACCCGCCCGCCGTCCCCGAGGCCGTCGAGGCGGTCCTGGACGCGGACTGGGTGGTGCTCGGTCCCGGCTCCTGGTTCTCCTCGGTCATCCCGCATCTGCTGGTGCCCCAGCTCCTCGACGCGCTCACCGAGACCAAGGCCCGCCGGGTGCTCTCCTTGAACCTCGCCCCGCAACCGGGAGAAACCGCCGGCTTCTCCCCGCAGCGTCATTTGGAGGTTTTGGGACGACACGCCCCTAAACTCGCCCTGGACGTGGTGCTGGCCGACGAGGCCGCCGTGCCCGACCGCGACGTCCTCACCGAGGCCGCCAAGCGGTTCGGCGCCGCGGTCGAGCTGGCGCCGGTCGCCCGGAGGGACGGAACTCCGCGGCACGACCCGGAGCTGCTGGCCGCCGCGTACGACCGTATTTTTCGGATGCATGGAAGGATCGGCCCATGGCGATGACGGCAGCGGTGAAGGACGAGATCTCCCGGCTCCCCGTCACCCGGACCTGCTGCAGGAAGGCGGAGGTCTCCGCCATCCTGCGGTTCGCCGGCGGCCTCCACCTGGTCAGCGGGCGCATCGTGATCGAGGCGGAACTGGACACCGCGATGGCGGCGCGGCGTCTGAAGCGGGACATCCTGGAGATCTTCGGGCACAGCTCGGAGCTGATCGTGATGGCGCCCGGCGGCCTGCGGCGCGGCTCGCGCTACGTGGTCCGGGTCGTCGCGGGCGGCGACCAGCTGGCCCGGCAGACCGGCCTGGTCGACGGCCGGGGCCGTCCGATCCGCGGCCTGCCCCCGCAGGTGGTCTCGGGGGCCACCTGCGACGCGGAGGCCGCCTGGCGCGGGGCGTTCCTGGCGCACGGCTCGCTCACCGAGCCCGGCCGCTCCTCGTCCCTGGAGGTCACCTGCCCGGGACCGGAGGCCGCGCTCGCCCTCGTCGGCGCCGCGCGTCGGCTCTCCATCGCCGCCAAGGCCCGCGAGGTCCGCGGAGTGGACCGGGTGGTCGTCCGTGACGGTGATGCGATCGGCGCGCTGTTGACGCGTCTGGGTGCCCATGAGTCCGTGCTGGCCTGGGAGGAGCGGAGGATGCGCCGCGAGGTCCGCGCCACGGCGAACCGGCTGGCCAATTTCGACGACGCCAACCTGCGCCGCTCGGCCCGCGCGGCGGTCGCGGCCGGCGCCCGGGTGCAGCGCGCCCTGGAGATCCTCGCCGACGACGTGCCCGAGCACCTGGCGGCGGCGGGGCGGCTGCGCATGGAGCACAAGCAGGCGTCCCTGGAGGAGCTGGGCGCGCTCGCCGACCCGCCGCTGACCAAGGACGCCGTGGCCGGGCGCATCCGCAGACTGCTGGCCATGGCCGACAAGCGCGCCGGAGACCTGGGCATCCCGGGCACGGAGGCCAATCTCAGCGAGGAGCTGGCGGACAACCTCGCGGGCTGAGCGGGTGCGCCGCGCGGCAGGGCCCGCCCGCGAGAGCGGCCGGGCCCCGGCCCGGCCCGGACGGGACACGGGCGCCACCGGGCCATGTGCCGCGGCACAGCCCGCCCGGCGCCCCCACCCGGCCACCGTCCCCTGGCCGAGCCCGCTCCACTTCCAGCGGACGCGACCGGCTCCCCGCTCGCGCCGGATCCGGCCGGTGCGCCTTTCCCGCCGGTTCGGGCGGGCTCTGCCCTTCCGCCGGGCGCGATCAGCCCTCCTCCTCTCGGTCCGGGCCCGGCCGGTGCCCCCTGGCCGCCGGGTCCGGTGGGCTCTTCTCCCGCACCCGGCGCGACCGGCCCTCCTCCCGCGCCTGACCCGGCCGACCTCCCCGTCCTCCCGGGTCCGGCCGTGCCGGTGGCAGATAGCCGACGGCCGGTCGCCGGTCCCGGGCGCCGTCGGGCTCCGCTGCCGCCCCCGTATGCCGGGGGCCGCGCGCCGCCGCGGAGGCGACCGTCGGTAGGCGCCACCGGCCGCCCCTCCCGCTCACGCCCTTCCACCCGTCCCGTCCTGTCGGCCGTCGCACCGGTCTGCCCCACCACCCCTGTGCATCTGTGCATCTGTGCATCTGTGCGTCCTGCGCACTCGTCGCCCAGGCGTGGGGGCCGGGTTCCGGTGTTCCCCTGACTCAAGAGGCACCCTTGACCCGTTCCCGCAGTGACATGAACCTGGCAGGCGTGCGCCATGGTGGCGGACCACCGCCGGGGGGTTCCATGAGACACCGAGCGAGATCGATCCTTGCCGTCACCGCGCTCCTGCTCGCAGGGGCGGCCCTGACGCCCGCCGCCCAGGCGCGGAGCGGAAGCGCACCGGGGCCGCACCCGGACGAGGTGAAGGTCTTCCGCGCCGAGGTCACCGCACAGCAGATGCCCCTGCTGCTGAAGGCGGGGCAGGACGCCCATGAACTCGGGCCCCGCCCGGCCGCGAACGGCCACACCCCCGTCGAGCTGTATCTGACCGACGCCCAGGCCGGGAAGCTGCGCGCCCAGGGAGTCCGGCTCACCGAGCACGACCTGGCCTCCACGGCGCAGCGGCGGGTGCGCGCCGCCGGGCAGGGCGTCTTCCGGCCCTACAGCGGCAGGGGCGGGCTCGCGGCGGAGATCGAGGCGACCGCCCGCGACCACCCCGACCTCACCAAGGTCGTCTCCCTCGGCAGGACGGTCCGCGGCCAGGACATCCTCGCGCTGAAGCTCACCAGCGGCGCGCGGCGGACGGCGGACGGCACCAAGCCCGCCGTGCTCTACCTGTCCAACCAGCACGCGCGCGAGTGGATCACGCCGGAGACGACCCGCCGGCTGATGCACCACTACCTGGACCACTACCGCACCGACCGGCGTATCAGGAAGATCGTCGACACCACCGAGCTGTGGTTCGTCCTCTCCGCCAACCCGGACGGCTACGACTACACCTTCCAGGACGACAGCACCCGGCTGTGGCGCAAGAACCTGAGGGACAACAACGGCGACGGGGTCATCTCCAGCGGCGACGGCGTCGACCTCAACCGCAACTTCCCGTACAAGTGGGGCTACGACGACGAGGGTTCGTCGCCGGGACCGGCCAGTGAGACGTACCGCGGCCCGGCCCCGGCCTCCGAGCCGGAGACGCGGGCGCTCGACCGGTTCGAGAAGCGCATCGGGTTCCGGTACGCCGTCAACTACCACTCGGCCGCCGAACTGCTCCTCTACGGCGTCGGCTGGCAGGTCGCCACGCCGACCCCGGACGACGTCCTCTACAAGGCGCTGGCCGGCACGCCGGACAGACCGGCGATCCCGGGCTACCGCTCGCAGCTGTCCTCGGAGCTGTACACCACCAACGGCGAGGCGGACGGCCACGCGGCCAACGTCAATGGCACGGCGATGTTCACCCCCGAGATGGCGACCTGCGAGACCGCCTCGGACGCCGACCCGGACGACGCCTGGAACGCCGCCGACTGCCGGTCGGTGTTCAACTTCCCGGACGACGAGAAACTGATCGAGCGGGAGTTCGAGAAGAACCTCCCGTTCGCGCTCGCCGTCGCCGAGACCGCCGCCCACCCCGACCGGCCGAGTTCGCCGGTCGGCCTGGACGCCCCCGACTTCACCCCGGCCGCCTTCGGGACGTCGTACGCGCGCGGCGCCGACCAGGAGGTCTCGGTCGTCGCCCGCAGGTCCGTGCGGGACAAGGAACTGCGCTACCGCGTCAACGGCGGCCGCACCCAGGTGCGCGCCCTGCGTCCCTGGAAGGGCGGCACGACCTACGGCGGTGCCGACCACCTCTACTTCGACGAGTACCGGGCCCAGGTCCACGGCGCGGCACCGGGCGACCGGGTGGAGGTGTGGTTCACCGGCCACACCGGCACCGCGCCCACGCTCATGCCCACGTCCACGTCCACGTCCACACCGACCCCCACACCCGGGTCCGCGTCCGGAGCGGGAACGGCGAGCGAGCACTTCACCTACACCGTGGCCCGCCGCCCGCGCGCCGACACGCTCGTCGTCGCCGAGGAGGGCGCGCCCGCCACACGGACGCGCGCGTACGTGGACGCGCTGCGGTCCGCCGGGCGCACGGCGGTCGTCTGGGACGTCGCGACCCAGGGCGCGCCCGACGCGCTCGGCGTACTGAAGCACTTCGGCACGGTCGTGCACTACTCGGGCGCCCCCGGGCCGGGCAACGCCACCCAACTCCGGTTGCGCGCCTACCTCAACGAGGGCGGCAGGCTGATCGAGGCGGGCGAGCAGGCCGGCGGCAGCGTCGATCTGGGAGGCGGGAACCTCTCGGACGACTTCGGCCAGTACTGGCTGGGCGCCTTCTCGCACACCCCGACGCCGGGCGCCACCGGCTTCACCGGCTCCGGGCCGCTGGCCGGCTTCTCCGGCGCGCTCGGCGACGCGCCCGGCCACCCGCTGGACCGGGCCGGTGCCTACGAGGTGACCTCCGAGCAACTGCCGCCGGACACGTACCCGCAGTTCGCGAGCGCGGGCGCGGGACGGTTCGCCGGGACGGCCGACCCGTACGCCCCTTACGCGGGCGCGGGGATGGCGGCCGCCGTGCACACCGACGACGCCTACAAGCGCCTCACCCGCACCGTCGACCTCACCGGAGTCACCGCGGCGGACCGGCCCGCCCTGCGCACCCGTCTGCTGTGGGACACCGAGCGCGGCTACGACCACGTACTGCTGGAGGCGCACACCGGCGCCGACGACTGGACGACGCTCCCGGAGGCGGGCGGCGCGACGAGCGCCGCCGTGCCCGCCGAGTGCGGCGCCGGGTTCCTGATCGAGGACCATCCCTGGCTGAAGCACTATCTGACGCCGGACACCGGCGGCTGCGCCGCGCACGGCACGAGCGGGGCGTGGAACAGCCTCACCGGCTCCTCCGGCGGCTGGCGGCAGGTGAGCTTCGACCTGAGCGCGTACGCCGGACGGACGGTCGAGGTCTCCCTCGCCTACGTCACCGACCCGGGCACCGGCGGTCACGGCGTCCTCGCCGACGACGCCTCGCTCGTCGTCGGCGGCGCCGCGCGGGACACCGAGGGCTTCGAGACGTCTCTCGGCCCCTGGCGGGTGCCGGGACCGCCGCCGGGCAGCCCGGCCGTCGTCAAGGACTGGGCCCGCACCGGCGTCCTCTTCCGGACGTACGGAGCGGTCGCCACGGGCCGGACCGTGCTGCTCGGATTCGGTCTGGACCACCTCGCCTCGGAGGCCGATCGCGCGGCCCTCCTGCGGCGGGCGATCGCGGCACTCGACAAGTGAGCCGGGGCCTGCACGAAAGAGTGATGAATGCGGTCAACGCGTACTGACACTCCGTACCGAAATGGAGTGAACCGGACGCGGGGCCACGGCGGCCCGTACCCCTACTGCCGGGTACGGGCCGCCGTGCCGTTCAGGGGGTCTCCGAATGTCACCCCGGGGGGCTCAGGGAGGTAGGGTCGGGGGTGGTCGGGGACATCCCAAATACAGCTCGCCGGCGTCGAAACCGGCGTACCAACGAGGAGATCGGTTCGTGACGATCCGCGTAGGCATCAACGGCTTTGGCCGCATCGGTCGTAACTACTTCCGCGCGCTGCTGGAGCAGGGTGCGGACATCGAGATCGTGGCTGTCAACGACCTGGGTGACACCGCGACCACCGCTCACCTGCTCAAGTACGACACCATCCTCGGCCGCCTCAAGCAGGAGGTCACGCACACCGAGGACAGCATCACCGTCGACGGCAGGACCATCAAGGTCCTCTCCGAGCGCAACCCGGCCGACATCCCCTGGGGTGAGCTGGGCGTGGACATCGTCATCGAGTCCACCGGCATCTTCACCAAGAAGGAAGACGCCGCCAAGCACCTGGCCGGCGGCGCGAAGAAGGTCCTCATCTCGGCCCCCGCCAAGGACGAGGACATCACCATCGTCATGGGCGTCAACCAGGACGAGTACGACCCGGCGAACCACAACATCATCTCGAACGCCTCCTGCACCACCAACTGTGTGGCGCCGATGGCGAAGGTCCTCGACGAGAACTTCGGCATCGTCCGGGGTCTGATGACCACGGTGCACGCGTACACCAACGACCAGCGCATCCTGGACTTCCCGCACAAGGACCTGCGCCGCGCCCGCGCCGCCGCCGAGAACATCATCCCGACCACCACCGGTGCCGCCAAGGCCACCGCCCTGGTCCTGCCGCAGCTCAAGGGCAAGCTGGACGGCATCGCGATGCGCGTCCCGGTCCCCACCGGCTCGGCCACCGACCTGGTCGTCACCCTCCAGCGCGACGTCACCAAGGACGAGGTCAACGCCGCGTTCAAGAAGGCCGCCGAGGACGGCGCGCTCAAGGGCTACCTCGTCTACACCGAGGACCCGATCGTCTCCTCGGACATCGTGGGCGACCCGGCCTCCTGCACCTTCGACTCGTCCCTGACCATGGTCCAGGACGACAAGTCGGTGAAGATCCTCGGCTGGTACGACAACGAGTGGGGCTACTCCAACCGCCTCGTCGACCTCACGGTCTTCGTCGGCGACCAGCTCTGATCGGCAGAGCAGGCACCTCGATGTGAGAACAGGGCTCGGGCAGCGCACCTCGGCGCGGTCCGGGCCCTGACGCACGTACGGCGAGCCGGGCCGCCCGGTCCGCCCGCGTGCGGATCGACCGGTCCTCGTACGATCAAGAGCCCCTCCTCAGGAGTCCCATTCCCATGAAGACGATCGACGAACTCCTCACCGAAGGCGTGGACGGCAAGCGGGTCTTCGTCCGCGCCGACCTGAACGTGCCGCTGGCCGACGGTGTCATCACCGACGACGGCCGCATCCGCGCCGTGCTGCCCACCGTCAAGGCGCTCGCCGACGCCGGCGCCAAGGTGATCGTGGCCTCCCACCTGGGCCGCCCCAAGGGCGCCCCGGACCCGGCTTTCTCGCTGCTGCCCGCCGCCGAACGGCTCGGTGAACTCCTCGGCACTCCCGTGGCCTTCGCCCAGGACACCGTCGGCCCCGCCGCGCACGCCGCCGTCGACGGCCTTGAGCCCGGCCAGGTCGCGGTCGTCGAGAACCTGCGCTTCAACCCGGGTGAGACGTCCAAGGACGACGCCGAGCGCGGCGAGTTCGCCGACGCCCTCGCCGCCCTCGCCGACGTCTACGTCGGCGACGGCTTCGGCGCGGTGCACCGCAAGCACGCCTCCGTCTACGACCTGCCGGCCCGGCTGCCGCACTACGCCGGGTACCTCATCGCCACCGAGGTCGGCGTCCTGAAGAAGCTCACCGAGGACGTCAAGCGGCCCTACGTCGTCGCCCTCGGCGGTGCCAAGGTCTCCGACAAGCTCGCCGTCATCGACCAGCTCCTCGGCAAGGCCGACCGGCTGCTCATCGGCGGCGGCATGGCCTACACCTTCCTCAAGGCGCAGGGCCACGAGATCGGCAAGTCGCTCCTCCAGGAGGACCAGATCCCGGCCGTCCGGGAGTATCTGGAGCGCGCCGAGAAGACCGGCGTCGAGCTGGTGCTGCCGGTGGACACGCTGGTCGCGCCCGCCTTCCCGGACCTGAGGACCAAGGCCCCGGCCCACCCCGCCACCGTCGCGACGGACGCCATCCCGGCCGACCAGGAGGGCCTGGACATCGGCCCGCGCACCCAGGAGCTGTACGCCTCGAAGCTCGCCGACGCCGCCACCGTCTTCTGGAACGGCCCGATGGGCGTCTTCGAGCACCCCGACTTCGCCGAGGGCACCAAGGCGGTCGCCCAGGCCCTCGTCGACTCCGACGGCTTCACCGTGGTCGGTGGCGGCGACTCCGCCGCCGCCGTCCGTACGCTCGGTTTCGACGAGAACGCATTCGGCCACATCTCGACCGGTGGCGGCGCCTCCCTCGAATACCTCGAGGGCAAGACGCTCCCCGGCCTCGCAGCACTGGAGGACTGACCTCAATGACCACCCGCACGCCGCTGATGGCGGGCAACTGGAAGATGAACCTCAACCACCTCGAGGCCATCGCGCACGTCCAGAAGCTCGCCTTCGCCCTGGCCGACAAGGACTACGACGCCGTGGAGGTCGCCGTCCTGCCGCCCTTCACCGACCTGCGCTCGGTGCAGACCCTGGTCGACGGCGACAAGCTCAAGATCAAGTACGGCGCCCAGGACATCTCGCAGCACGACTCGGGCGCCTACACCGGCGAGATCTCGGGCCCGATGCTGGCCAAGCTCAAGTGCACCTACGTGGTGATCGGCCACTCCGAGCGCCGCCAGTACCACAACGAGACCGACGAGCTGGTCAACGCCAAGGTCAAGGCCGCCTACAAGCACGGCCTGACCCCGATCCTGTGCGTCGGCGAGGAACTGGACGTCCGCGAGGCGGGCAACCACGTCTCCCACACCCTCGCCCAGGTCGAGGGCGGCCTCAAGGACCTCCCGGCCGAGCAGGCCGAGTCCGTCGTGATCGCCTACGAGCCCGTCTGGGCCATCGGCACCGGCAAGGTCTGCGGCGCCGGGGACGCCCAGGAGGTCTGCTCCGCGATCCGCGCCAAGGTCGCCGAGCTGTACTCCCAGGACCTGGCCGACAAGGTCCGCATCCAGTACGGCGGCTCGGTCAAGTCGGGCAACGTCGCCGAGATCATGGGCCAGGCCGACATCGACGGCGCCCTGGTCGGCGGTGCCTCGCTGGACGCCGACGAGTTCGTCAAGATCATCAGGTTCCGCGAGCAGTGAAACCGGACGTGAGTAGGCGGTAGCGGCGATACGTCGTACTCTTGCGGGGGCACAGCCGAGGTGCTGTGCCCCTGTCGTCCATCCGAATCCGAGGAAGTTGGTCCAGCCGTGGTTTTGGGGTTCTCGATCACCCTGATCGTCTTCAGCCTGCTGATGATGCTGCTGGTGCTGATGCACAAGGGGAAGGGCGGCGGCCTCTCCGACATGTTCGGTGGCGGCATGCAGTCGTCCGTCGGCGGCTCCTCCGTCGCCGAGCGCAACCTGGACCGCATCACCGTGGTGGTCGGCCTGCTCTGGTTCGCGTGCATCATCGTCCTCGGCCTGCTGATGAAGTCCAACAGCTGACGAGCCGGCGGACACCGCACATTCCGCACGTAAAGCCCCATGGTCGGTACGCGCCCTGTAGCGCGGCCTATCATGGGGCTTGCGTCTGTGCACGGGGGACGGTAACTCCCCACACTGGACGCGCGTTGGGCCTTACGTAGACTGAGGCGCTCGCGGCGAAGCGGTACGCCGACTCGCTTCGCGGCACCATCACGCAGGGAGTTACGACCGTGGCAAGTGGCAACGCGATCCGGGGAAGCCGGGTCGGGGCGGGGCCGATGGGCGAGGCCGAGCGCGGCGAGTCCGCGCCGCGCCTGCGCATCTCCTTCTGGTGCTCCAACGGACACGAGACACAGCCCAGTTTCGCCAGCGACGCACAGGTCCCCGACACCTGGGACTGCCCGCGCTGCGGCTTCCCGGCCGGACAGGACCGGGACAACCCGCCGGACCCGCCGCGCACCGAGCCGTACAAGACGCACCTGGCGTACGTACGGGAGCGGCGCAGCGACGCGGACGGCGAGGCGATCCTCGCCGAGGCGCTCGCCAAACTCCGGGGCGAGATCTAGTACCTGACGTCCCGTCGGGTACCGCTCGGGCGCCCGGGACGACCCCGGCCCCACCCGGGCGGCAGGCCGCCGCCGGCCGATTGTCAGTGGTGCCCTCTACGGTTTGTGCATCAGCGAATCGTGAGGGGGCGGCGATGACGACGGTCGACGCGGCACAGGCCGTGGCACAGCCCGCGTGGCGCGGGGCGTTCGGGCGGCTGTGGAGCGCCGCCGTGCTGTCCAGCTTCGGTGATGCGCTGCGCACGGCCGCACTGCCGCTGCTCGCCGCCTCGCTGACCGATGACCCCCTGCTCATCGCCTCGGTCACCGCCTGCGGCTATCTGCCCTGGATCGTCTTCGGACTGCTCGGCGGAGCCGTCGCCGACCGGGTGGACCAGCGCCGCGCGATGGGAGCGGTGGACGCGGTACGCGCGCTGCTGGTCGGTGCCTTCGCGGTGGCCGTCGCCCTCGGGCACGCCTCGATCGGGCTGCTCATCGCCCTGGCCTTCGCGCTGACCACGCTCCAGACCCTCTTCGACAACGCGGCGACGGCCCTGCTGCCCGCCCTGGTGGACCGCGAGGCGCTCGGCAGCGCCAACACCCGGCTGATGACGGGGCAGCGCGTCGCCGGCGGCCTCGTGGGCGCTCCGGTGGTGCCCGTACTGATCGCGGCCGGGGCCGCCGTCCCCTTCGCGGCCGACGCCGTCACCTTCCTGCTGGCCGCCGTGCTGGTCGCCTCGCTGCGCACCGCGGCGCCCCCGCGCCCGCCGAGACCGGCGGGCAGCACCCTGCGCCGGGAGATCGCCGAGGGACTGCGTGTGCTGCGCCGGGACCGCGCCCTGCGTGCCCTGTGCACCGCCACCGCCCTGTGCAATGTGGGCATGGGCGCCCTCATCGCCACCCTGGTCGTCCTGGTGACCGGCCGGCTGCACACCGGGCCCGGCGGCTACGCGGCGGCGACCACCGCCTACACCGTGGGCAGCCTGGCCGGGGGAGCGGTCAACCGGCCGCTCGTGGCCCGGCTCGGCCGGACCCGGGCCGTGCTGCTGGCCGGTCTGACACAGATCGCCGCGCTCCTCGTCATCGGCACGGTGCGCGACCTGATCGCCCTGGTGGCCGCGATGGCCGTCTTCGGCCTCATGGGCATGGTCTGGAACGTCAACACCACCACGCTGATGCAGCAGCGCAGCCCCGAGGGGCTGCTGGGCCGGGTCAGCGCCGCCTTCCGGACCCTCGCGGTCGCCGGGGCACCGCTGGGCGCCCTGCTCGGCGGCGCCGTCGCTGCCGCGTGGGGCCCGAACACCCCGGCGCTGCTCGCGGCCGCGTTCTTCGTACTGTCCGTCTGCGCGCTGACGCCCGTGCGCGCACAGCCCGAAGTCGGAACCGGAGAAAGGCAGGTGACGTCTCATCAGTCCACCGGATGAGCCGACAGGGGCGCGGCGCGGGTGCCGTACACTCCTGACGATCATCAGAGCCGTCACTCGGGGGAGTTCGACATGGCTGGTGCGCCACAGGGCTGGCTGAGCGGGGAACTGTCGGCGCGGTCGCTGCTGCGGCCCAGGGAAGTCGCGCGGGCGGTGTTCCACCCGGCCTGGATCCCGCCCGCACTCGATCCGGACGTGGAGAAGCTCAAGCGCGTGCGGATCATCGCCGGGACGGTCGCGGCCGTCGGTGTCTACACCTTCGTGCAGGGCGGCTTCGCCTTCGACGAGATGCTGGAGAACATGCTGACGGCCTCCGTCGTCCTGCTGTTCGTCACCCCGCTCACCGTGGGGGCGATGCTCTACCGGTGGCGCCGCACCGGCCCGGTCCGGGAGCTGAGGCAACCGCTGCTGCGGTCGATGCAGTTGCTGCTGGCCTTCGTCGGGACCATCGTCGGCACCGTCGTGCTGTGGAAGCTGGCGGCGGGCAGCGGACTGCTCGTGCTGCTGCTCGGACTCGCCGCCCTGTGGCTCACCGTCTTCGTCGGCTACGGCGCCTACCTGGTCTCGGGGAACTTCTTCGGCACCGCGGTCGTGCACCGCTGCCTGCCGCCGCTGCTCGCCACGGTGACGAGCTGGCTGATGGCCCTGCCCGACCTGGCCACCGGCGACCTGCACGGGCTCAGCCTCACCCTGGGTGTCCTGTTCGTCCTCGGCGCGCCGGTCACCGTGACCGGCATATCCCTGCTGGAGATGGGCCGCCTGCGCAGCCGCCACGGCATCCGCCTGGACACCCACCCCGCCGTCCGGCCCCGCCCGGTCCCGCCGAGGCCGGCCGCACCCCCGCCGTACATCCCGCCCCAGCCCCCGCACGCACCCCAGCCCCCGCACGCACCGCGGAACCCGTACGCGCGGCGGAACCCGTACGGCCGCTGACCTCGACGCACGGACGGGGGCGGCGCGGGCACGACGCCCGCACCACCCCCGTCGGGTGCTCTGTGTCTCCGGTGACCGGTCAGGCCGACGCCGGTGGATACAGCGACCTGGGCAGCTGCGCCGCCGCCGCCGTGTCCAGCAGCCACAGCGTGCGGGCCCGGCCGTGGGCGCCCGCCGCCGGGGCCTGCACCTCGCCCGCGCCGGACAGCGCCATCGCCACCGCGTTCGCCTTGTCCTCGCCCGCCGCGAGCAGCCACACCTCGCGGGCCGAGCGGATCGCGGGCAGCGTCAGCGAGATCCGGGTGGGCGGCGGCTTCGGCGAGCCGTGCACCCCGACGACCGTGCGCTCCGTCTCCCGCACCCCCGGATGCTCGGGGAACAGGGACGCCACATGCGTGTCCGGGCCGACGCCCAGCATCAGCACGTCGAAGGCCGGTACCGCGCCGTGGTTCTCCGGTCCGGCCGCCCGTGCCAGCTCCTCGGCGTAGGCGTCGGCCGCCGCCTCGACGTCCGTGCCGTAGGGGCCGTCCGACGCGGGCATGATGTGCACGCGCTTCGGGTCCAGCGGTACGGAGTCCAGCAGCGCCTGCCGGGCCTGGGTGATGTTGCGCTCGGGGTCGCCCTCGGGCAGGAACCGCTCGTCGCCCCACCACAGGTCCAGGCGCGTCCAGTCGACGGCGTCCCGGGCGGGTGCCGCCGCCAGCGCGGCCAGCACGCCGTTGCCGTTGCGCCCGCCGGTCAGCACCACGGACGCCGAACCCGTCGACGCCTGCGCGTCCACGATCTTCGTGATCAGCCGGGCCGCGGCGGCCTGCGCCATCAGCTCCTTGTCACGGTGGACGACCAGCTGCGGAGTGCTCACTTCGCCGCCGCCTTCCGGGTCGGGGACTTGCGCGCGGTCTTCGCGGCGGCGCGCCGCGCGGGCGCCTTCGCCGTGTCCTCCTCGCGGGTGGCCACCGCGACCGGACCCTCGGAGTCCGTTCCCTCGGCGTCCGTTCCCTCGGCGTCCGTTCCGTCGGCGTCCGCCGGCCCGCCGACCGCGCCGTCGCCGCCGTTCAGCCGCTCGACGCCGTACCGCAGCGCCGAGGCATAGGTGTCGTCCGGGTCGAGGCGCCGCAGCTCCTCCGCTATCAGCTCGGCCGTGTCGCGCCGCTTCAGCGCGACCGCCCGCTCCGGCTGGCCCTGGATGGCCAGCGTGGCCAGCCGGCCGTCGGCCCGGTCCAGCCGGATCGGACCGCAGCTCGTGTCCATCCGGACCCCGGTCAGCCCGGGACCGGCCGACGGCGAACGCTTCACCGGCACGTCCAGCCGGTCCGCCAGCCACATCGCCAGCAGCTCACAGCTCGGGTTGGACTCCTCGCCCTCCACCTCGACCGACTGGACCTCGCAGGTCACCTGGTCGAGCGCGGCGGCCAGCATGGAACGCCAGGGCGTGATCCGGGTCCACGCGAGATCCGTGTCGCCCGGGGTGTACGCGGCGGCCCGCGCGGTCAGTTCCCGCACCGGCCGCTCGCAGGCGTAGGTGTCGGTGACCCGGCGCTGGGCCAGCGCGCCCAGCGGGTCCTCGGCCGGGGCCGGCGGGCCGTTCACCGGCCACCACACGACGACCGGCGCGTCCGGCAGCAGCAGCGGCAGCACCACCGACTGGGCGTGGTCGCAGACCTCGCCGTACAGCCGCAGCACGACCGTCTCGCCCGCACCCGCCTCCGCGCCGAGGCGTACCTCGGCGTCCAGCCGCGAGGACGTGCGGTCGCGCAGGGTGCGCGAGACCCGCCGGATGACGACCAGGGTCCGCGAGGGGTGTTCGCGGGAGGCGTCAGCGGCGGCCTTGAGCGCGTCGTAGGCGTTCTCCTCGTCGGTGACGATGACGAGGGTCAGCACCATGCCGACCGCAGGGGTGCCGATCGCGCGGCGGCCCTGCACGAGCGCCTTGTTGATCTTCCCGGCGTTGGTGTCGGTCAGGTCGATCTTCATGGCCTGCGCCAGCTCCGTCCGTCTCGTGCGAGCATCTCGTCGGCCTCGGCCGGCCCCCATGTCCCGGACGCGTACTGCGCGGGCCTGCCGTGGCTGTCCCAGTACCGCTCGATCGGGTCGAGGATCTTCCAGGACAGCTCGACCTCCTCGGTGCGCGGGAAGAGGTTGGAGTCGCCCAGCAGCACGTCCAGGATCAGCCGCTCGTACGCCTCCGGGCTGGACTCGGTGAAGGACTCGCCGTAGGCGAAGTCCATCGAGACGTCCCGGATCTCCATCGACGTGCCGGGCACCTTGGAGCCGAACCGCACGGTCACGCCCTCGTCGGGCTGCACCCGGATGACGACCGCGTTCTGGCCCAGCTCCTCCGTCGCCGTGGTGTCGAAGGGGGAGTGCGGGGCCCGCTGGAAGACCACCGCGATCTCGGTGACCCGGCGGCCCAGCCGCTTGCCGGTGCGCAGATAGAAGGGGACGCCCGCCCAGCGGCGGTTGTCGATGCCCAGCTTCACGGCCGCGTAGGTGTCGGTCTTGGACTTCGGGTCGATGCCGTCCTCTTCGAGATACCCGATGACCTTCTCGCCGCCCTGCCAGCCGGCCGCGTACTGGCCGCGCACGGCGGAGGCGCCGAGGTCCCTGGGCAGCCGGACGGCGCCGAGCACCTTCTCCTTCTCCGCCGCCAGCGCGTCCGCGTCGAAGGAGGACGGCTCCTCCATCGCGGTGAGCGCCATCAGCTGGAGCAGGTGGTTCTGGATGACGTCACGGGCGGCGCCGATGCCGTCGTAGTAGCCGGCCCGGCCGCCGATGCCGATGTCCTCGGCCATGGTGATCTGCACATGGTCCACGAAGGACCGGTTCCAGATCGGTTCGAACATGGTGTTGGCGAAGCGGAGCGCCAGGATGTTCTGGACGGTCTCCTTGCCCAGGTAGTGGTCGATGCGGAAGACCTGGTCCGGGGCGAAGACCTCGTGGACGACCTTGTTCAGCTCCTCGGCCGACTCCAGGTCGTGGCCGAACGGCTTCTCGATGACCGCGCGCCGCCAGGAGCCGCCCGTCTGGTCGGCCAGCTGGTGCTTCTTGAGCTGCTGGATGACGACCGGGAAGGACTTCGGCGGGACGGACAGGTAGAAGGCGAAGTTGCCGCCCGTGCCCTGTGCCTTGTCCAGCTCGTCGATCGTGGCGCGCAGCCGCTCGAACGCCTCGTCGTCGTCGAAGGTGCCCTGGACGAAGCGCATGCCCTGGCTGAGCTGCTGCCAGACCTCCTCGCGGAAGGGCGTGCGCGCGTGTTCCTTGACGGCGTCGTGCACGACCTGCGCGAAGTCCTCGTGCTCCCAGTCGCGCCGGGCGAAGCCGACGAGCGAGAAGCCCGGCGGCAGCAGACCCCGGTTGGCGAGGTCGTACACGGCGGGCATCAGCTTCTTGCGGGACAGGTCGCCCGTGACGCCGAAGATGACCAGGCCCGACGGCCCCGCGATACGCGGGAGCCGTCGGTCGGCGGGGTCACGGAGCGGGTTCGCTCCGCTGCCGGAAAGACCGGAAAGCCCGGAAAGAGACGACAAGGCGTCAGCCCTCCGCGGGGGCGAGGCGCTCCAGCTCCGCCTCGGTCGACTTCAGCAGGTCGTTCCAGGAGGACTCGAACTTCTCGACGCCCTCGTCCTCCAGGACCCGGACGACGTCGTCGTAGGAGATCCCGATCTTCTCCAGGGCGTCCAGGTCGGCGCGGGCCTGCGCGTAGGTGCCGCGGACCGCGTCGCCGCGGATCTCGCCGTGGTCCTCGGTGGACTCCAGGGTGGCCTCCGGCATGGTGTTCACCGTGTTCGGCGCCACCAGCTCCTCGACGTACATGGTGTCCTTGTACGCCTTGTCCTTCACCCCGGTGGAGGCCCACAGCGGGCGCTGCTTGTTGGCGCCCGCGTTCTCCAGCGCGCTCCAGCGGTCGGACGAGAAGACCTCCTCGTACGCCTGGTAGGCGAGGCGCGCGTTGGCCACGCCGGCCTTGCCGCGCAGCGCCTTGGCCTCGTCGGTGCCCAGTTCGTCGATGCGCCGGTCGATCTCGGTGTCGACACGGGAGACGAAGAAGGACGCCACCGAGTGGATCTTCGAAAGGTCCAGGCCGCGCTCCTTGGCCTTCTCCAGGCCGGTGAGGAAGGCGTCCATGACCTTGCGGTAGCGCTCCAGCGAGAAGATCAGCGTGACGTTGACGCTGATGCCGTTGCCGATGGTCTCGGCGATCGCCGGCAGACCCGCCTCGGTGGCCGGGATCTTGATGAGCGTGTTGGGGCGGTCCACCAGCCAGGCCAGCTGGCGGGCCTCGGCGACCGTCGCCCTGGTGTTGTGGGCCAGGCGCGGGTCGACCTCGATGGAGACCCGGCCGTCCTGGCCGTCGGTGGCGTCGAAGACCGGGCGCAGGATGTCGGCGGCGTCGCGGACGTCCGCCGTGGTGATCATGCGGATGGCCTCTTCGACGGTGACCCGGCGGGCCGCGAGGTCGGAGAGCTGCTGGTCGTAGCCGTCGCCCTGCGAGATCGCCTTCTGGAAGATCGTCGGGTTGGTGGTGACGCCCACGACGTGCTGCTGGTCGATCAGCTCGGCGAGGTTGCCGGACGTGATCCGCTTGCGCGACAGGTCGTCCAGCCAGATCGCGACGCCTTCATCGGAGAGGCGCTTGAGTGCGTCTGTCATGGAAATTGCATCTCCTACGTGTCGTATATGAGCGTCAGCGCTGGGTGGCGGCGAGGGATTCCCGGGCCTTGGCGACCACGTTCTCGGCGGTGAAACCGAATTCGCGGAACAGCACCTTGGCGTCGGCGGAGGCACCGAAGTGCTCCAGGGAGACGATGCGTCCGGCGTCGCCGACGTACTTGTACCAGGACAACGCGACACCGGCCTCGACCGCGACGCGCGCCCGCACGGCCGGGGGCAGCACGCTCTCCCGGTACCCCTGGTCCTGCTCCTCGAACCACTCGACGCACGGCATGGACACCACGCGCGTGGGGACGCCGTCGGCCTGGAGCCGCTCGCGCGCCTCGACGGCGAGCTGCACCTCGGAACCGGTGGCGATCAGGATGACCTCGGGCTCGTCGCCCTCGGCGTCGAACAGCACATAGCCGCCCTTGGCCGCGTCGTCGTCCGGCTCGTACGTCGGCACGCCCTGGCGGGTGAGCGCGAGGCCGTGCGGGGCGCCCTTGCCGTACTCCTTGGTCCAGCGGCGCTGGATCTCGGCCCAGGCGATGGCGGTCTCGTTGGCGTCGGCCGGGCGGACGATGTTGAGGCCGGGGATGGCGCGCAGCGAGGCGAGGTGCTCGACGGGCTGGTGGGTCGGGCCGTCCTCGCCCAGGCCGATGGAGTCGTGCGTCCACACGTACGTCACCGGCAGGTGCATCAGGGCGGACAGGCGCACGGCGTTGCGCATGTAGTCGGAGAAGACCAGGAAGGTGCCGCCGTACACGCGTGTGTTGCCGTGCAGCGTGATGCCGTTCAGCTCGGCGCCCATCGAGTGCTCGCGGATGCCGAAGTGGATGGTGCGGCCGTAGGGGTCCGCCTCCGGGAGCGGGTTGCCCGCGGGGAGGAAGGAGGACGTCTTGTCGATGGTGGTGTTGTTGGAGCCGGCCAGGTCGGCGGAGCCGCCCCACAGCTCGGGCAGCACCTCGCCGAGCGCCTGGAGCACCTTGCCGGAGGCCGCGCGGGTCGCCACGCTCTTGCCCGCCTCGAAGACCGGGATCTTCTCGGCCCAGCCGGCGGGCAGCTCGGCGGCGGCGATGCGGTCGAACTCGGCGGCCCGCTCCGCGTCGCTGTCGCGCCACGCCTGGAAGGACTTCTCCCACTCCTCGCGCGCCTGCCGGCCGCGCTCCAGCGCCTGCCGGGTGTGGCCGATGACCTCGTCGGAGACGTCGAAGTGCTTGTCCGGGTCGAAGCCGAGGACGCGCTTGGTGGCCGCGACCTCGTCCTCGCCCAGCGCCGAGCCGTGCGCGGCCTCGGTGTTCTGGGCGTGCGGGGCCGGCCAGGCGATGATCGAGCGCATCGCGATGAACGACGGCCGGTCGGAGACCGCCTTGGCCGCCTGGATCGCGGCGTAGATCGCCTGCGGGTCCAGGTCGCCGTCGTCCTTGGCCGCCACGCGCTGCACGTGCCAGCCGTAGGCCTCGTACCGCTTGACGGTGTCCTCGGAGACGGCGGTCTCGGTGTCGCCCTCGATCGAGATGTGGTTGTCGTCCCACAGCAGGATCAGGTTGCCGAGCTTCTGGTGGCCGGCCATCGAGGACGCCTCGGCCGAGATGCCCTCCTGGAGGCAGCCGTCACCGGCGACGCAGTAGATGAAGTGGTCGAAGGGCGACTCGCCCTGCGGGGCCTCGGGGTCGAAGAGGCCGCGCTCGTAGCGGGCGGCCATCGCCATGCCCACCGCGTTGGCCACACCCTGTCCGAGCGGGCCGGTGGTGGTCTCCACCCCGGCGGTGTGCCCGTACTCGGGGTGGCCCGGGGTCTTGGAGCCCCAGGTGCGGAAGGACTCCAGGTCCGCCAGCTCCAGGCCGAAGCCGGCCAGGTAGAGCTGGGTGTAGAGCGTCAGGGAGGAGTGGCCGGCGGACAGCACGAAGCGGTCGCGCCCCACCCACTGCGGATCGGCCGGGTCGTGCCGCATCACCTTCTGGAAGAGGGTGTACGCGGCGGGAGCCAGACTCATGGCCGTACCGGGATGGCCGTTTCCGACCTTCTGTACGGCATCGGCGGCCAGGACGCGCGCGGTGTCCACCGCGCGCTGGTCCAACTCGGTCCACTCGAGGTCTGTGGTGGTCGGCTTGGTGCTCACCCTGGGTCAGGGCTCCTCTCCACATGTCGGATGCCGGTGCGTGTGTCCACGCACGGGTTGCCGGCGTTCTCGGCGTCGGCCGGCCGTTGTTGAGCCTACCCCCGTAAAGACGTGCGTTTTTTCGAGTCATTCAAGACTGACGGGACTACGGGAAATCCGCCTCTCGGCCAACCGGGAGTGAATTCGGCACCTGAATAGGGGACCGCTCATCCGATCGCTCGATCGAGCCGGGCCGCGCCCGTTCGAAGGGGTGCCCGGCGGGGGAGCCGGCCGGGCCGGACGGCCCTGGCCGGACGGCCGCCGGGCGGGCGCGGCCAACACGACCCCACCCCCGCGAATGTCCGGGTCTGGGCAACGTCTACAGTGGCGTGGTACGCGCGAGCTTTTACCCTGCGTTCACGGGACGGGGCTCGCTGGGAGTCTCTGTCAGGGGTGTGCGTGACGGCCGTCGAATCCCGTCCTGGGGGTCCCTCCCAGGCCCTTGAGGCCCTGGGGGAGGGACTGCTCGGTGCAGGCCAGAGCCCGAGCCACCGGCCGTTCGGGGCCCGGGTCAAGGCGTTCGTGGCACTGACCAAGCCGCGGATCATCGAGCTGCTGCTGATCACCACCGTGCCGGTGATGTTCCTGGCACAGCAGGGTGTGCCCAGCCTCAGGCTGGTGCTGCTCACCTGCGTCGGCGGTTATCTGTCCGCGGGCGGCGCCAACGCGCTGAACATGTACATCGACCGCGACATCGACGCGCTGATGGACCGCACCTCGCAGCGTCCGCTGGTCACCGGAATGGTCAGCCCGCGTGAATGCCTCGCCTTCGGCATCAGCCTGGCGGTCGTCTCCACGCTGCTGTTCGGATTCACCGTCAACTGGCTGTCGGCCTGGCTGTCGCTCGGCGCGCTTCTCTTCTACGTCGTCGGCTACACGATGATCCTCAAACGGCGTACGTCGCAGAACATCGTGTGGGGCGGCATCGCCGGCTGCCTGCCGGTGCTCATCGGCTGGTCGTCCGTCACGAACTCCATGTCGTGGGCGCCGGTCATCCTCTTCCTCGTGATGTTCTTCTGGACGCCGCCGCACTACTGGCCGCTGTCCATGAAGGTCAAGGAGGACTACGCGCGCGTGGGCGTGCCGATGCTCCCGGTCGTCGCCTCCAACAAGGTGGTCGCCCGGCAGATCGTGATCTACAGCTGGGTGATGGTCGTCGTCTCGCTGCTGCTGACCCCGCTGGGCTACACCGGCTGGTTCTACACCGTGGTCGCCCTGCTGTCCGGCGGCTTCTGGCTGTGGGAGGCGCACGGGCTACAGAACCGCGCCAAGGCCGAGGTGACCGGCACGAAGCTCAAGGAGATGCGGCTGTTCCACTGGTCGATCACCTATGTGTCGATCCTGTTCGTCGCGGTGGCGGTGGACCCCTTCCTGCACTGACCCCCGCAGCATCTGCGCCGTCCGGGCGGGGTGCGTGGCCAAGGCCACGCACCCCGCCCGTCGCCGTTGTGTCTACCCGTCGGTAGCATCCTGGCCATGGCAGACACGCAGCAGGTTGACCCCAGGGCCGAGCGCAAGGCGGCCCGCCTCGCCCACCGGATCGGCTCCTTCGCCAAGGCGCACGGCGGCGCCGAGGGGCAGGTCGCGTACCTCGGCGAGCGCGGTGCCCGGATCGTCCTCGTCGGCGAGGACGGCACCTGGGGCGACATCGTGGCCCCCACCTTGGCCATCGCCGAGCAGGCCGTGCAGAAGGCGGGGATCACCGTCCACGAGTCCTTCGACGGCGAGTTCGCCGCCAAGGTGAAGACGGGCCCGTACGAGTGGACGCGCATGGCGGGCATCCAGCTCGGCGGCCCCGCCAACCGCTGACCGGGACGCACCCGCTGACCGGGGCGCACGGAACGCAGTCGGCCGGTGCTTCGGCGGGGAACCTGGACCAGGTTCCCCGCCGAAGCACCGGCCGACGTGTGCGCGGGGCCGCGCGGGCGGGGTGCTACGCCTTCGTCAGTGCGACCGGCTCGGCGGCGGTGTCCGGCAGCGCGCCGTCCGCGCCGTCCGCCGCCCCGGGCCGCTCCCGCAGGGACAGCAGGACCCGCAGCACACCGATCCACATCACACAGGACCCCAGCATGTGCGCGGCCACCAGGACCTCGGGCAGATGCGTGAAGTACTGGACATAGCCGATGACGCCCTGGGACAGCAGGATCAGGAACAGGTCCCGGGTGCGGTCCAGGGGACCCTTGGGGGCGTCGACGGCCTTGAGGACGAACCACAGGGCGAACGTCAGCGTGACCACGATCCAGGCCAGCACCGCGTGCGCCTTGGCGACGGTCGCCCAGTCGAGCGGGATGCGGTCCACCTCGGCGGAGTCGCCCGCGTGCGGACCGGCGCCGGTCACGACGGTGCCCACCGCGATCAGCAGCACGCTCGCCGCGACCAGCACCCACACGAGCTGCTGCACGGCCTTGCCGACCAGCGGACGCGGCGCCCCGTCGCCCTCGCGGGTGCGCTGCCACATCACCGTGGCGACCGCGATCAGCGCCGTGGAGAGCAGGAAGTGCGCCGCGACGGTGTACGGGTTCAGACCGACCAGGACGACGATGCCGCCGAGCACCGCATTGCCCATGACGACCCAGAACTGCACCCAGCCCAGCCGGGTCAGCCCGCGCCGCCACGGCTTCTGCGAGCGGGCGGCGATGATCGCCCAGCCGACCGCGGCGCACAGCACGTACGTCAGCATGCGGTTGCCGAACTCGATCACGCCGTGGAAGCCCATCGCGCGGGTCGTGGTCAGCGAGTCGTCGGTGCAGGTCGGCCAGGTCGGGCAGCCAAGGCCCGAGCCGGTCAGCCGGACGGCGCCCCCGGTGACGACGATGACGACCGCCATGACGAGCGCGGCGAGGGCCGCCCGCTGGACGGTCCTGGGCTGCGGGGTCCAGCGTTCGGCGATGAAGGCGAGCGGGTTGCGCACGGCGGCTACGGCGTCGTCGCGGGTCAGGTTCGGCACGCGTTCCATCGTAGGCCGCCGCTTGTGCACACTTTCACGAGGGTCCATGGGTGTCTTCGGTGCCTATTCCCAGCGGAAGAACTTCGCGGCGGCGGCCAGCCCCGCCACCGCCCACACGGCGAGGATCCCGAGGTCGCCCCAGGGCATGCCCGCGCCGTGCTGGAGAACGTCGCGCAGCCCGTCGGAGAGCGCCGAGACCGGCAGCAGGGCCAGGACGTCCTGGACGCCGGAGGGGAACTTGTCCAGCGGCACGATCACCCCGCCGCCGACGAGCAGCAGCAGGAAGACCAGGTTGGCGGCGGCCAGGGTCGCCTCGGCCTTCAGCGTCCCGGCCATCAGCAGGCCCAGCCCGCTGAAGGCGGCCGTGCCGAGGACCAGCAGCACCAGCACGACCAGCGGGTTGCCGTGCGGGGACCAGCCGAGGGCGAAGGCGATCACGGTCAGCAGGATCACCTGGAGCACCTCGGTGACCAGCACCGACGCCGTCTTGGCGGTCATCAGACCCCAGCGCGGCAGCGGTGACGACGCCAGCCGCTTCAGCACGCCGTAGCGGCGCTCGAAGCCGGTGGCGATGGCTTGTCCGGTGAACGCCGTCGACATCACCGCGAGCGCCAGCACCCCCGGTGCGAGGAAGTCCACGGACTTACCCGCGCCCGTGTCCACGATGTCCACCGAGCCGAACAGCACCAGCAGCAGCGCGGGGATGATCACCGTCAGCAGCAGCTGCTCGCCGTTGCGCAGCAGCATCCTCGTCTCCAGCGCCGCCTGCGCCGCGATCATGCGCGGCAGCGGGGCGGCACCGGGCCGCGGCACGTAGGCCCCGGCGGTCGAGCCGGTGGCCGAGGTGGTGGTCATGAGCGCAGCTCCTTGCCCGTCAGTTCGAGGAAGACGTCCTCCAGGGTGTGCCGTTCGACCGAGATCCGGTCCGGCATCACCCCGTGCTGCGCGCACCAGGACGTCACCGTGGCGAGCAGTTGCGGGTCGACCTCGCCGACCACCCGGTAGGCGCCGGGCGTCAGCTCGGCCGCGGAGGACTCGGGCGGCAGGGCCTTGAGCAGGGAGGCGACGTCCAGTCCGGGGCGGCCGCTGAAGCGCAGGGTGTTCTCCGCGCCGCCGCGGCACAGCTCCTCGGGGGAGCCCTGGGCGATGACCCGGCCGGCGTCGATGATCGCGACGTCGTCGGCGAGCTGCTCGGCCTCGTCCATGTGGTGCGTGGTGAGGATCACGGAGACCCCGTCGGTGCGCAGGTCGCGGACCAGGTCCCAGGTGGCGCGGCGGGCCTGCGGGTCGAGTCCGGCGGTGGGCTCGTCCAGGAAGACCAGCTCGGGCCGGCCGACCACGGCCATGGCCAGCGCCAGCCGCTGCTGCTGGCCGCCGGAGAGCCTGCGGTAGCCGGTCCGGCCGCAGCTTCCGAGGCCCAGCCGTTCGATCAGGGCGTCCACGTCCAGCGGATGCGCGTGCAGCTTAGCGACGTGGCGCAGCATCTCGTCGGCCCGCGCCCCCGAGTACACGCCGCCGGACTGGAGCATCACCCCGATCCGGGGGCGCAGCCCGGCGGACTGGGCGACCGGGTCGAGGCCCAGGACGCGCACCGTGCCGGAGTCCGGCCTCCGGTACCCCTCGCAGGTCTCGACCGTGGTCGTCTTGCCGGCGCCGTTGGGACCGAGCACGGCGGTGACGCCCGCCCCGGCCACCAGGTCGAGGCCGTCCACCGCGGTCTTCGTGCCGTACCGCTTGACCAGGGAGCGGATCTCGACGACCGGCTGCGGCGCGAAGCGTCTCGCCGGGGGGCGGTGGTCGGGAGACGGGCGGGCGGGCTCACTTCGCATGGGTCCAGAGTCTAGGGACGCGCCGGACCTCTCAGGCGCCCGGGTGCGTGATGTCCTCCTCACGGGGACGGTGCAGCGCGAGCCAGCGCTCGGCGTAGGCGACCGCGTCGGCCAGCGGGAACAGCCGGGCCGCGGCGGCGCCCACGGTGCCGCGGACGACCGGCCGGTCCCGTTCGAAGTCGTGGCCGAGCTCACCGAAGCACCCGGAGTCGATCGAGACCTCGGTCACGGTCTCCCAGCCGTGCGGTCCGGGCCTGCCCACGCGCACGCGCGGCGCGGGGACGCGGTACTCGGCGAGGTGGAAGCAGGTGCAGGTGTCGTAGCCGGTGCCGAGCAGCAGCACGCGCGCGCCGAGCGCCTCCAGGCGGGCCAGCGGGCTGCGCTCGCCCAGCCGGCAGTCGGTGGCGTGCCCGTCGGTGATCTCCCGCGCGCGCGGGCCGATCGCGGCGAACGACGTCTGGGGGTGGGCGCTGCGCAGGGCGCCCGGCCAGGTGCGGACGGTCTCGGGGACGACGCCGACCCCGAGCGTGGGGGTGGTGGCGGGGTCGTAGCCGGGCATGGCGGCGCGGATGGTGTCCCACCACGCCTCGGGCACCGGCGGCCGCGACCACAGGGCCGGGTCGGACAGGTCGCCGCTCTGGGCGGGGACGACGAGGGTGCCGTCCGGGCCGAGCGCGTCGAGCAGTCCACGGACGACGGCGGCCCGGCTTCCGCAGACCCAGCCGAGGGACTTCATCGAGGAGTGCGTCAGCAGGGTCTCGCCGGGCCGGACGCCGAGGGCGCGCAGGTCCTCGGCGAGGGTGTCGCGAGTCACAAGTGGGCCGGTCGGAGGGGGTGTGGGCATGGTCCGGGAGTGTGGCGCACCGGGTGTGCCGACGCCACCCGTTTGATCGATCACCGACCGTTTCCGCAGGTCGGATTAGGTATGCCTAAGTGACGCAGGGCACCGTCGGCCCGCCCCGGCGGCGCTTGTCAGGCCCCGATGAATTACGCAACAATGGCGTTGTGAAAAACGTCGGCGAGGCTCGGGCGACCCCCACGGGGACCCGGCAGGAGGAACTGGCGACCGGGGAGCGCTCCACGCGCAACCGGGTCGCGCGGTCCATCCTGGACCACGGTCCCTCGACCGTCGCCGAGCTGGCCGGACGGCTGGGGCTCACCCAGGCGGCCGTACGCCGTCACCTGGACGCGCTGGTCGCCGACGACGTCGTGGAGGCCCGCGAGCGGCGGGTGTACGGCGCGCGGACGCGCGGACGGCCCGCCAAGGTCTTCGCGCTCACCGACTGCGGCCGGGACGCCTTCGACCAGTCGTACGACAAGCTCGCCGCGGACGCGATGCGCTGGATCGCCGAGCGGGAGGGCGGCCCGGAGGCGGTGGCCGCCTTCGCACGGGCCCGCTTCGCCGCGCAGGCGCGCGCCTACCGCAAGGCGATCGAGGGGGCCGGTCCCGATCAGCGCGCCCAGGCACTGGCCAAGGCGCTGAGCCTGGACGGGTACGCTGCCACCGCACGCGGCGCGCCCCTCCCGCAGCAGGGCGAGCAGCTCTGCCAGCACCACTGCCCGGTCGCCCATGTCGCGGAACAGTTCCCGCAGCTGTGCGAGGCGGAGACGGAGATCTTCGCCGAGCTGCTGGGTACCCACGTCCAGCGACTGGCGACCATCGCCCACGGCGACGGCGTCTGCACGACGTTCATCCCCAGGATTTCCCAGACAAGCGACACCGCATCCACCAGCACGGCCGGGAGGAACCCCGCATGACTCTCCCCACGGAGACTGCTCACCCCGAACTCGAGGGCCTGGGCAACTACGAATACGGCTGGGCCGACTCCGACGAGGCCGGTGCCTCCGCCCGGCGCGGTCTGAACGAGGACGTCGTCAAGGACATCTCCGCGAAGAAGTCCGAGCCGGAGTGGATGACCAAGCTCCGCCTCAAGGGCCTGAAGCTCTTCGAGAAGAAGCCCATGCCGAACTGGGGCTCGGACCTGTCGGGGATCGACTTCGACAACATCAAGTACTTCGTGCGCTCCACGGAGAAGCAGGCGGAGTCCTGGGAGGACCTGCCCGAGGACATCAAGAACACCTACGACAAGCTGGGCATCCCGGAGGCCGAGAAGCAGCGGCTGGTCGCCGGTGTGGCCGCCCAGTACGAGTCGGAGGTCGTCTACCACCAGATCCGCGAGGACCTGGAGGAGCAGGGCGTCATCTTCCTGGACACGGACACGGCCCTCAAGGAGCACCCGGAGCTCTTCAAGGAGTACTTCGGGACCGTCATCCCCGTCGGCGACAACAAGTTCGCGTCGCTGAACAGCGCGGTGTGGTCCGGCGGCTCCTTCATCTACGTCCCGCCGGGCGTGCACGTGGAGATCCCGCTCCAGGCCTACTTCCGTATCAACACGGAGAACATGGGCCAGTTCGAGCGGACCCTGATCATCGTCGACGAGGGTGCCTACGTGCACTACGTCGAGGGCTGCACCGCCCCGATCTACAAGTCGGACTCGCTGCACTCCGCGGTCGTCGAGATCATCGTCAAGAAGAACGCCCGCTGCCGCTACACGACCATCCAGAACTGGTCGAACAACGTCTACAACCTGGTCACCAAGCGCGCCGTCGCCTACGAGGGCGCGACCATGGAGTGGATCGACGGCAACATCGGCTCCAAGGTGACGATGAAGTACCCGGCCGTCTACCTGATGGGCGAGCACGCCAAGGGCGAGACCCTGTCCATCGCCTTCGCGGGCGAGGGCCAGCACCAGGACGCCGGTTCCAAGATGGTCCACATGGCGCCCAACACCTCCTCCAACATCGTCTCCAAGTCGGTGGCGCGCGGCGGCGGCCGCACCTCGTACCGCGGCCTGGTCGAGATCGGCGAGGGCGCCGCGGGCTCCAAGTCCAACGTGCTGTGCGACGCGCTGCTCGTCGACACCATCTCCCGCTCCGACACCTACCCCTACGTGGACGTCCGCGAGGACGACGTGTCCATGGGCCACGAGGCGACCGTCTCCAAGGTCTCCGAGGACCAGCTCTTCTACCTGATGAGCCGCGGTCTGACCGAGTTCGAGGCGATGGCGATGATCGTGCGCGGCTTCGTCGAGCCGATCGCCAAGGAACTCCCCATGGAGTACGCGCTGGAGCTGAACCGGCTGATCGAGCTTCAGATGGAAGGCGCGGTCGGCTGACCACCGCACCGGGCAGCGACCAGCCAGCGAACACCGACGTAGGAAGAGAGCAGACCGACAGCCATGGCTGAGGCTCAGAACTCCCCCCAGTCCGCGACCCCGCTCGGACAGGGGGCACCCCCACCCGTGGGCTCCACCACCGCGGGCCAGATCGCGGTCGCCGCGGAGTCGACCGTCGCCACGCGCATGAGCGCGCCGCCGTCCTTCGACGTGGCGGACTTCCCGGTCCCGCACGGCCGTGAGGAGGAGTGGCGGTTCACCCCGCTGGAGCGGCTGCGCGGCCTGCACGACGGCACCGCGACCGCCACCGGCGGCGGCGTGAAGGTGGACGTCCAGGCGCCCGAGGGCGTGAGCGTGGAGAGCGTCGGCCGTGACGACGCGCGGCTCGGCAGGGCCGGCACGCCGGTCGACCGGGTCGCCGCGCAGGCGTACTCCGCCTTCGAGACGGCCTCGGTGGTGAGTGTCCCCAAGGAGACCGTCCTCACCGAGCCGATCCGCATCGCGGTGCACGGCGAGGGCGGGGTCGCCTACGGCCACCAGGTCATCGAGCTGGGGGCCTTCGCCGAGGCCGTCGTCGTCATCGACCACACCGGTGACGCGGTGCTCGCCGCCAACGTCGACTACCTGCTGGGCGACGGCGCCAAGCTCACCGTCGTCTCCGTCCAGGACTGGGACGACAAGGCCGTCCACGTGGGCCAGCACAACGCGCTGATCGGCCGGGACGCCTCCCTCAAGTCGGTCGTCGTCACCTTCGGCGGCGATGTCGTCCGGCTGCACCCGCGCGTGACGTACGCCGCCCCCGGCGGTGAGGCCGAACTGCTCGGCCTGTACTTCACCGACGCGGGCCAGCACCAGGAGCACCGGCTCTTCGTCGACCACGACGCCCCGCACTGCAAGTCGAACGTGGTCTACAAGGGCGCGCTCCAGGGCGAGCAGGCGCACGCGGTGTGGATCGGCGACGTGCTCATCGAGGCCAGCGCCGAGGGCACCGACACCTACGAGATGAACCGCAACCTGGTGCTGACCGACGGCGCCCGGGTCGACTCCGTGCCGAACCTGGAGATCGAGACCGGCGAGATCGTCGGCGCCGGTCACGCCTCCGCCACCGGCCGCTTCGACGACGAGCAGCTCTTCTACCTGATGGCCCGCGGCATCCCGGAGCACGAGGCCCGCCGCCTGGTGGTCCGCGGCTTCTTCGCCGAACTGGTCCAGCAGATCGGTGTCAAGGACATCGAGGAGCGCCTGCTCACCCGGATCGAGGAGGAGCTGGAGGCGTCGGTCGCATGAGCGGCACCTTCGTACGCGTCTGCGGGCTGAGCGAGCTGGAGGAGGACACCCCCAAGCGGGTGGAACTCGACGGCACGCCCATCTCCGTGGTGCACACCGAGGGCGAGGTGTTCGCCATCAACGACATCTGCTCGCACGCGAACGTCTCGCTCTCCGAGGGCGAGGTCGACGACTGCCACATCGAGTGCTGGCTGCACGGCTCGCGCTTCGACCTGCGCTCGGGCAAGCCCGACAGTCTTCCGGCGACGCGTCCCGTCCCCGTATACCCCGTAAAGATCGAAGGGGACGACGTGCTCGTCTCCCTCTCCCAGGAGTCCTGAGGCACCCATGGCAACGCTTGAAATCCGAGACCTGCACGTCACCGTCGAGGCCGACAACGCCACGAAGGAGATCCTCAAGGGCGTCGACCTCACCGTGAAGCAGGGCGAGACGCACGCCATCATGGGCCCCAACGGCTCCGGCAAGTCGACCCTCGCCTACTCGCTCGCGGGTCACCCGAAGTACACGATCACCGGCGGCACCGTCACCCTCGACGGCGAGGACGTCCTGGAGATGTCCGTCGACGAGCGCGCCCGCGCCGGCCTGTTCCTGGCGATGCAGTACCCGGTCGAGGTCCCCGGCGTCTCGGTCTCCAACTTCCTGCGCACCTCCGCCACCGCGATCCGCGGCGAGGCCCCCAAGCTGCGCACCTGGGTGAAGGAGGTCAAGGAGACCATGGAGCGGCTCCACATGGACCCCTCCTTCGCCGAGCGCAACGTCAACGAGGGCTTCTCCGGCGGTGAGAAGAAGCGCCACGAGATCCTCCAGCTCGAACTGCTCAAGCCGAAGGTCGCGATCCTCGACGAGACGGACTCCGGCCTGGACGTCGACGCGCTGCGGATCGTCTCCGAGGGTGTGAACCGCGTCCGCGAGACCGGCGAGGTCGGCACCCTGCTGATCACGCACTACACGCGCATCCTGCGCTACATCAAGCCCGACTACGTCCACGTCTTCTCCGGTGGCCGCATCGTCGAGTCCGGCGGCGCCGAACTCGCCGACAAGCTGGAGAACGAGGGCTACGAGGCATACGTGAAGGGTGGCGCATCCGCGTGACACAGCTGCCGGGCCTCCTCGACACCGAGGCGATCCGCAAGGACTTCCCCGTCCTGGACCGACTCGTCCACGACGGCAAGAAGCTCGTGTACCTGGACAACGCGGCGACCTCCCAGACCCCGCGCCAGGTGCTCGACGTGCTGTCCGAGTACTACGAACAGCACAACGCCAACGTGCACCGCGGGGTGCACGTGCTCGCCGAGGAGGCCACGGCGCTGTACGAGGGCGCCCGCGACAAGGTCGCGGCGTTCGTCAACGCGCCCAGCCGCGACGAGGTGATCTTCACCAAGAACGCCTCGGAATCGCTCAACCTCGTGGCGAACATGCTGGGCTGGGCCGACGAGCCCTACCGGGTTGACCACGACACCGAGATCGTCATCACGGAGATGGAGCACCACTCCAACATCGTGCCCTGGCAGCTGCTGGCGCAGCGCACGGGCGCGAAGCTGAAGTGGTTCGGCCTGACCGACGACGGCCGCCTGGACCTGTCGAACATCGACGAGGTCATCACCGAGAAGACGAAGATCGTCTCCTTCGTGCTGGTCTCCAACATCCTCGGCACCCACAACCCGGTCGAGGCCATAGTGCGCCGCGCCCAGGAGGTCGGCGCCCTGGTCTGCATCGACGCCTCCCAGGCCGCCCCGCACATGCCGCTGGACGTGCAGGCGCTCCAGGCCGACTTCGTGGCCTTCACCGGCCACAAGATGTGCGGCCCGACCGGCATCGGCGTGCTCTGGGGCCGCCAGGAGCTGCTGGAGGACCTGCCTCCGTTCCTCGGCGGCGGCGAGATGATCGAGACGGTGTCGATGCACTCCTCGACCTACGCCCCCGCTCCGCACAAGTTCGAGGCGGGCACCCCGCCGATCTCCCAGGCGATCGGCCTGGGCGCGGCGATCGACTACCTGAACTCGATCGGCATGGACAAGGTCCTCGCCCATGAGCAGGCGCTCACCGAGTACGCGGTGAAGCGGCTGACGGAGGTCCCCGACCTGCGGATCATCGGCCCCGCCACGGCCGAGGACCGCGGTGCCGCGATCTCCTTCACGCTCGGCGACATCCACCCGCACGACGTGGGCCAGGTCCTCGACGAGCAGGGCATCGCCGTCCGGGTCGGCCACCACTGCGCCCGGCCGGTCTGCCTGCGCTACGGAATTCCTGCGACCACGCGGGCGTCGTTCTATCTGTACTCCACGCCGGCCGAGATCGACGCACTGGTCGACGGCCTGGAGCACGTACGGAACTTCTTCGGATGAGGGGCTGAGGCGTGAAGCTGGACTCCATGTACCAGGACGTCATCCTGGACCACTACAAGCACCCGCACGGGCGGGGCTTGCGGGACGGTGACGCCGAGGTGCACCACGTCAACCCGACGTGCGGCGACGAGATCACCCTCCGTGTGAAGTACGACGGCACCACGATCGAGGACGTCTCCTACGAGGGCCAGGGCTGCTCCATCAGCCAGGCCTCGGCCTCGGTGCTGAACGACCTGCTGGTCGGCAAGGAACTCGCCGAGGCGCAGAAGATCCAGGAGACCTTCCTGGAGCTGATGCAGTCCAAGGGGAAGATCGAGCCCGACGACGCGATGGAGGAGATCCTGGAGGACGCGGTCGCGTTCGCCGGGGTGTCCAAGTATCCGGCCCGGGTCAAGTGCGCCCTGCTGAGCTGGATGGCCTGGAAGGACGCGACGGCCCAGGCGCTGGACGGCGCCGACGCCGAAAGGAAGACCGCATGAGCGAGACCGTGGAGATGAAGCCGGCCTCGGAGGAGGAGCTCCGCGAGGCCCTGATGGACGTCGTCGACCCCGAACTGGGCATCGACGTCGTCAATCTGGGACTCATCTACGGCATCCACGTCGACGACGCCAACATCGCGACCGTCGACATGACCCTGACGTCGGCGGCCTGCCCGCTCACCGACGTGATCGAGGACCAGGCCAAGTCCGCCACGGACGGCCTCGTCAACGAGCTGCGCATCAACTGGGTCTGGATGCCCCCGTGGGGCCCGGACAAGATCACGGACGACGGCCGCGAGCAGCTCCGGGCGCTCGGGTTCAACGTCTGAGCGACACATCGGCCAGGCGGCGGCACCCTCGGGGGGTGCCGCCGTTCTGCTGTGTCCGGAACCCGTCGCCCGCGGCCGCGGGGCCGTCCCGCCGCTATGTACGCTCGTACACATGGGATACCTGTTCCTTGCCGGAGCCATAGCCGCCGAGGTCGCCGGCACCACCGCCATGAAGTACAGCGAGGGGTTCAGCAGGCTGGGGCCCTCGGTGCTGACCGCGCTCGGCTATCTGATCTCCTTCGGGCTGCTCGCCCAGACGCTCAAAACGCTGAACGTCGGTACGGCGTATGCCATCTGGTCCGGCATCGGGACCGCGGCCATCGCCGCCATCGGCGTCGCCTTCCTGGGCGAGGGCATGACGCTCACCAAGGCCGCCGGGGTCGCGCTGATCATCGTCGGTGTGGTGGTGCTCAATCTGGGCGGCGCGCACTGATGGCCCGGCGGCACGATCCCGGCCGGCGGCAGCGGATCATCGACGCGGCGCTCCGGGTCGTGGGGGCGAAGGGCATCGCGGGGCTCAGTCACCGTACGGTCGCCGCCGAGGCCGACGTGCCGCTCGGCTCGACCACGTACCACTTCGCCACGCTCGACGATCTGCTGGTGGCCGCGCTGCGCCAGGCCGACGAGGGCTTCGCCGCGGCCGTCGCCGCGCGCGGCGCCCTGAGCGGCCCGCACCCCGACGTGGCCCGGGAACTCGCCGCCGCGATGGGGGAGTGGCTGGCCGGGGACCGCACCGGGGTCGAGCTGGAGTACGAGCTGTATCTGGCCGCGCTGCGCCGCCCGGCCCTGCGCCCGGTCGCCGCCGAGTGGGCCGACGGCCTCGCCGCCCTGCTGGCCCGGCACACCGACCCGGTCACCGCCCGCGCCCTGGTGGCCGCGGTGGACGGCATCTGCCTCCAGGTACTGCTGACCGGCGGTTCCTACGACGAGGAGTACGCCCGCGGGACGCTGGCCCGGCTGATCCCACCGGAGCCGCCCGGCACGTGAGACACGGTTCGCTCCCGCACCCCGCCCCACGTTAGGTTTTCCCCATGACCGAGACTGCTCCCCGCACCACCGGCGCCGTGGCCGCCGGACTCGCCACGATCGCCGCCGACGGCACCGTCCTCGACACCTGGTTCCCCGCTCCCGAGCTGACGGCGGAGCCCGGCCCGGCCGGTACCGAGCGGCTGTCCGCCGAGCGCGCCGCCGAACTGCTCGGCGCCGGCGCGACCGCGGCGACCGGGCCGGACACCCGCCGGGGCGTCGAGGTGGTCGCGGTCCGCACGGTCATCGCCTCGCTCGACGACAAGCCGCTCGACGCGCACGACGCCTATCTGCGGCTGCACCTGCTCTCCCACCGCCTGGTCAAGCCGCACGGCGTGAGCCTGGACGGCATCTTCGGCCACCTCGCCAACGTCGCCTGGACCTCGCTCGGCCCGGTCGCCGTGGACGACGTCGAGAAGGTGCGCCTCAACGCGCGCGCCGAGGGCCTGCACCTCCAGGTGACCTCCATCGACAAGTTCCCGCGCATGACGGACTACGTGGCCCCCAAGGGCGTCCGGATCGCCGACGCCGACCGGGTCCGCCTCGGCGCGCACCTGGCCGAGGGCACCACCGTGATGCACGAGGGCTTCGTGAACTTCAACGCGGGCACCCTGGGCACCTCCATGGTCGAGGGCCGCATCTCCGCCGGTGTCGTGGTCGGCGACGGCTCGGACATCGGCGGCGGCGCCTCCACCATGGGCACGCTCTCCGGCGGCGGCAACGTGATCATCTCCATCGGCGAGCGCTGCCTGATCGGCGCCGAGGCGGGCGTGGGCATCGCGCTCGGCGACGAGTGCGTCGTGGAGGCCGGCCTCTACGTCACCGCGGGCACCCGGGTCAGCATGCCCGACGGACAGATCGTCAAGGCCCGCGAGCTCTCCGGCGCCTCGAACATCCTCTTCCGCCGCAACTCGGTCACCGGCGCCGTCGAGGCCCGCCCGAACAACGCGGTCTGGGGCGGCCTCAACGACGTGCTGCACAGCCACAACTGACCGCCCGGCAGCCATTGCGGCCACGGCGAGGCACCCTTCCCGTCCGGGGAGCGGTGCCTCGCCGTGTTCCGGGGCGGTCAGGGGGTGAGCGGGCCGTCGACGTCGAGGAACAGCAGGGGGCGGCTCACCGGGTCAGCGTACGGGGCGGAGTGCGGGGGCGGTCAGGTCCTCGTACGCCGTCAGCAGGGCGGCCGTGGCCTCCTCGGAGGCGGGCAGCAGCGGGGCGCGGACCGGGCCCGCGGGCAGGCCGAGCGCGCTGAGCAGGGCCTTCGCGGTGACCGCGCCGGGCAGCCCGGAGGACATCGTCAGCTCGATGAGGTGCGTGGCCCGCTGCTGGGCGCGGGCCGCCCCCGCGGTGTCGCCCGCGTCGAACGCGTCCAGGACGGCGCGCAGCCGCCCGGGGACCGCGTTGGCGACCGTGCTGATGTATCCGGCGCCGCCGACCGCGTACAGGGCGAGGTTGTGCTCGTCGCAGCCCGCGTAGACGCCCAGATCGGTGCGGGCCAGCAGCTTCTGGACGCCGAGGAGGTCGTAGGAGCAGTCCTTGACCGCCGTGATCCGCGGGTGCTCCGCCAGGCGCAGCAGCGTGTCCGTCTCGATGCGGGTGCCGGTGCGGGCGGGGATGTCGTACAGCACGACGGGCAGCCCGCAGGTGTCCGCGACGGTGCGGAAGTGGGCCTCGACGGCGTCCTGCGGCGGCCTGCTGTAGTACGGCGCCACCACGAGCACCGCGTCGGCGCCGGCCTTCTGAGCGGCCAGGGCCAGCTCGGTGGTGTGCCGGGTGTCGGCGGTGCCCACGCCCGCGACGAGCCGGACGCGGTCCCCGACCGCGTCCCGGACGGCCCGGACCAGCTCGGCCTTCTCGGTGTCGGTGGTGGTCGGCGACTCGCCGGTGGTGCCGTTCAGCACGAGGCCGTCGCACCCCTCGCGCACCAGGTGGTCGGCCAGGCGCGCGGCGCCGTCCAGGTCGAGCGCTCCCGACGGGGTGAAGGGCGTGATCATCGCGCACAGGGCGCGGCCCAGCGGGGGCGTGGGGGCGGATGCGGGGTGCGTGGTCGTCATGGGGGTAGTCTCGGCAGTCCGAACGTACAGCACCACTTAATTCTTCTACGTCGTATTGATAAGTGATGCTTCAATCGTGGGCGGTCTGTCCAAAGTCGCCCGTCATGGGTCACCATGGGCATGAGGTCACCGACCGGCAGCTCATGGGAGGCGTCATGAAGCTCGGAAAGGCACTGGCCACCGGATTCGCCGAGGAGCGGCAGCAGCCGCGGCCGGAGGAGGCGGAGACCCTCGTACGGCCCGGACGGCCCGTACCGCTCCTGGAGGAGCGGCAGGACACCGTCTCCGCCGAAGAGACCCCCGCCGCCGAAGAGGTCCCGGCCGCCCGATGAGGCTGCGGCTGCCGACGGAGCACCCGGCGGAGCCGCCGACCGGATACAAGATCGCCCACCCGGTGCTGTGGCGGGACGGCACCCGGGCCGGGTTCACCGGAGTGTCGCTCGGCGGCGCGCTGCCGTACGGCGTCGTCGCGGACGCCGGCTGCGTCTACGGCCGGCGGCACCGGCCGCCCGCGCGCCGGTGCGACTGCGGCTTCCACTGCGTGCGCGAACGCGCCGCCGCCGAGGCCCTGTTGTGCATCACGGAGCACCGGGCCGCCGTCCTTCTGGAGGTCTCGGTCCTCGGCGCCTACATCCGTTTCGAACGCGGCTACCGCTCGGCCCGCCAGCGGGTGCGCACGATGACGGTCGGGCCCTGCGCGTGCGGCGCGCCCGCCCTCGCGCTGGCCGACGCGGGCTGGGGCCGGCCCGGCCGCAGCGCCCTGGCCGCCACCTGCGCGGGCTGTGTGCGCGGGCGTACGCCCGTGACGTTCGCCGCCTTCGCGCGGCTCGCCGGGGACGGGCTGCGGGTCGTGGCCGCCCCCGGCGCGGAGGTCCTTCCGGGTCCGGCGGGCGCGGAGTCCGCTCCGGCAGCGGGCGGGCCGGGCAGCCAGGCCGTGCCGGGGATGCCCGAACTCGTCGCGGAGGCGGCCCTGTTGCAGGCCCGGCTCGACTGGTTCCAGACCCGGCTGGCGCTGCTGGGCGAGCGCGGACCCGGCGGCGCGGGCCAGGGGTAGCGCGGGCGACGCGGGGTACCCGGGCCTCCGACCGAGAGGAGGCGGTCCACCGTGACCGGGACCATCGATGCCAGACCAGTGCACGCGGAGCACGCTCCGGCGGGCGACCGCTCGGTGGGCGAGCTGGTGCACGACGCCACCGAACAGCTTTCCCTGCTCGCCCGGCAGGAAGTGGCCCTCGCCAAGGAGGAACTGACCGCGAAGGGCCGGCGCATGGGGCGCGGCGGCGGCCTCCTCGGGGCCGCGGGCGCCCTCGCCTACGTCGGCGTGTTCGCACTCGCCGGCACGGGCGTCGCCGCGCTCAGCCTGGTGCTGCCCGTGTGGGCCGCGGCACTCATCGTGACCGGTGTGCTGTTCGCGCTGGCGGGCCTGCTGGCCCTCACCGGCCGCGCCCAGCTGCGCCGCGCCGGACCGCCCACGCCGCAGCGGGCACTGGGCAGTGTCAGGGCGGATGTCGAGGAGATCAAGGAAAGGGCACACCACCGATGACCGACAGCAGGCACGGGACGGACAAGGCCGCGACGGCGCCCGGCGCCAAGGGGCCCGACGAGCTGCGCGCGCAGATCGAGCGGACCAGGACCCGGCTCGGCGACACCGTCGAGGAACTGGCGGCCAAGGCCGATGTGAAGGGCCGCACCAAGGCCCGCGCGGCCGATCTGCGCGACCGGGCCGGGGCGATGACGGTGCAGCTGCGCAGCGGCGCCGCCCACGTCGGACACCGCGCCCAGGACCGGGCGGCGCTCACGGCCCGCAACGCACCGGACGCCCTCGGGCAGCCACTGGACAGCGCCGTGCGGACCGTCCGCCGCAACGCCCGCCCCCTGCTGTTCGCGGGCGCGGCCGGAGCGACGGTCCTGGCGGTGGGGCTGCTGCTCAACCGGCGCCGCGCGCACTGCTGATCCGCGGGCCCGGCGCGTACGGCCGACAGGGGACGACCGCGCCCCCGGAAGACCCGTCCAGGGTCTCCGGGGGCGCGCGGTCGTGCGCGCGCCCCCGGACGCCCCGCGCCGGGGCCCGACCGGAGAGGTGACCCCGCCGCGCTTCCGGAGGGCTCACGGACAGGGCTTGACCTCAATCTTGGTTGAGGTCGGAGAGTGATCGTGTCGCTCAGACAGCCGATCACCGGAGGCCCCGATGAGTTCCGTACCGCGTACGACCCTGCGCACCGACGACCACCCCGATCTCACCGATCCGCGCGTGGGCTCGCCGCTCTTCAGTACCTGGCGGGTGGGCACGCCGCAGCGGCAGCGGGCGACGGTCGAGGCGATCGCCGGGACCTGGCAGCGCCGTCCCTGGCCCGCGGACGGGCTGATCTCCTACCACGTCTACACGGGCGAGGACGGCACCACGCTGCTGCACCACTCGCAGTGGGCGAGCGAGCAGGAGTTCGAGGCGTTCGTACGGACCCGGCGGCAGGAGCGGGTCGACGAGATCGACGTCGCCGTGCCCGGGATCGAGCGGGTCGGGCTCGGCCGGTTCCGGCACCACCGGAGCACCGCCCGCGGCGGCCCCGCGGGGCGGGACCGCCGGGTGCCCGGCTGCCTCGTGGTCGTCGACGTCGAGTTCGACGGGCCCGACCCGGACCGGCAGCGGGCCTGGGTCGACGCCGTCTTCGAGGCCCTGGAGAGCGACCCCGCGCCACGCCCCGGCGCCATCGCCGCCCACTTCCATCTGAGCACCGACGGCCGGCGGGTGCTGAACTACGCCGAGTGGGAGAGTGCGGAAGCCCACCGCGCGGCGCTCGCGGCCCCGGGTGACGGCGTCGGGTCGGCGACCGCGCAGTGGAAGCGCGTGCAGACCTGGCCCGGCGTCCGGAGCAGCACGGTGAGCCGGTACGAGCACGCGCTCGGTCTCGTACCCGCCTGAGGGGCGGATACGGGACCGGGGCCGTGCGCCCTGGCATGGCCTACGGGCGGAAGCGCAGCACCTGCGGGTCGTGGTCGCTGATCTGGTCGTGGAACTCCGAGTTGATGTGCACGCTGTCGTACGCGAAGCGGCCGTGCCGGATCGAGGGGCTGACCAGGATCTGGTCGAGGACCTGCGCGTTGCCCTGGTAGTCGTAGGTGTACCGCTCGCTCCTGGGCAGCGACTTGATCGCCGACCACAGCTCGCCCCGGCCCTCCAGGATCTGTGCGGTGCCGGAGAACTCGAAGTCGTTGATGTCGCCGAGGGCGATCACGTCCGCGTCGCGCTGGACCTTCAGGATGTCCTTGACGAAGGAGTTCACCTCGGTCGCCTGGAGGTGCCGCTGCGTCTCCGAACTGCGCACCGGCGGCTGGTACGTGGACGTCAGTCCCTGGTCGCCGCCCTTGGAGGCGAAGTGGTTGGCGATCACGAGGACCGTACGGCCGTGGAAGACGAACTCGCCGGCCAGCGGCTTGCGGCTGGACTTCCACGCCTCGCTCGCCGGGTCGATCCGGCCCGGCGAGGAGGTCAGGGCGGCCCTGCCGTGCACCCGGGTGACGCCCACGGCGGTGGTGGAGCCGCCGCCGGGGCGGTCGGTGAAGGAGACCCGGGCCGGGTTGAACAGGAACGCCTGGCGGATGTTGCCGCCCGGCTCGCCGCCGTCCTGGTCGTTGACCGGGTCGATGGAGCGCCACTCGTAGCGCGGGCCGCCCGCCGCGACGATGGCGTCGATCAGCTTGGCCATCGTCACGCCCGCGGTGACGGTGCCGTCGTCGGTGGCGCCGTTGTCGTCCTGGATCTCCTCCAGGGACACGATGTCGGGCGAGCGGAGGTTGTTCACGATCGCGGAGGCGTGCGCCGCGAAGGTGGTGTCGGACGGGTCCAGGTTCTCCACGTTGTAGGTGGCCACGGCCAGCTCGTCGCGGGACTGCTTGCGGGTGCTCTCGCGGCGCAGGCCGCCGCTCTCCAGGGCGCCGATGCGGTTGGCCACCAGGGTGTAGCCGCCGTACTGGGTGTAGTCCAGCGGCCCGGCGGTGGTGCCGCGCAGGGTGTCGCCGACGTCCGCCACCGGGAAGTCGGCGGTGGCGCCGAGCGACTGGATCTGGAGCCGGCCGGTGTTCTGCGAGGTGTAGGAGCCGTACACCGTGCCGCCGCGCCTGTTGGCGTTCTCGTGCGGCTTCACCGTGACCCACAGCTCGGTGTACGGGTCGCTGGCGGTGACCACGCGGACGTCCTTGACCTGGACGTTCATGCCCTCCAGGGACTCGTAGTAGTCCAGGGCGTAGCGCTTCGGGCGCAGCGGCAGGGCGTCGATCGAGCCGCCCGCCGCGCTGTCGCCGGCCGGGGTGTAGGCGGCCGGGACCGACTTCGCGTCGATGACGACCGGGGCCGGGACGGCGTTGCCGGAGGAGACCACGGTGACGGCCGGCTTGGTGATCTCGGTGATCGACTGGTTGCCCGAGGAGGTGCCGCCGGGCACGTACTCGGAGACGGTGCCGGTGACCGTGACGGAGTCGCCGACGGCGGCCTTCGGGGCGGAGCCGGTGAAGACGAAGACGCCCTCACTGGTGGCCGGGTCGGCGTCGGGGTGGGGGTCCTGCATCCAGAACCCCTTCGAGGCGCCGTAGGTGCGCACCCCGGTGACGATTCCGGCCACGTCGGAGACCTGCCGGCCGGCGTACGGGGAGATCCGGGTGGTGCCCTGGATGTCATGGATGCGCACGGAGTCCGCGTGTGCGGGCGCGGGGAGCACGATCATCTGGGTGACCGCCGCCGCGGAGCACACGGCGGCGACGGTCAGCGCGGCGAGGCGGGCGGAAGACTTGCTCGGCAACGGAATCCCTCCGGGGACGTACAGAAGCGCCGGGACGAGGGTGGAGCGGGGAACAGGATGCCGCGACCGGGGCGGCCGTGGCACGCAGCGCGCTCGGTGGACAGTTGTCCCCCGAATGTCTACGCGCGTCAATCTCCTGCGGAGCCAGGGGCGTTGTCAAGGTTTCGGCCATGTACGAAGAGCGTCGGGGAGATGAACCGGGCGGCATGGGTGGAAATCCGTCTAGGCTGAGCGGTCGAGTCGTCAGGCTTCACCGGTCCGGGGTGCGCAACCCCCGGTCCATCAGGTCCTAGGAGAACCCGCCGATGTCAGACACGTCCCCGCTGCCGCCGGTGCGGCTGGCTTCCGAACCGGAGCTGGCCCGGGACGCCCTCGCCGCTCCGCTGCTGTCCCGGGCCGCCCGGCTGGCCCGCTGGGCCTCTCCCGCCACCCGGGTCGACGCGGGCGGCGCGCTGCTGCCCGAGCAACTGCCCGCCGCCGCCGGGGAGCTGGGGCTGAGCGGCGACGACGCGGCGGCCTCGGCGAGCGAGGCATGGCGGATGGCCGTCGACACCGGACTCGTCGAGATCACCGACGAGGAGGAGGGCACCGTCGCGGCGGGCGCGGAGCTGCGGCGGCTCACCGGCGGCTCGCCGCACGACGTGCTCACACTCTGGCTGACCGCGCTGGACGCCGTCCTGGCCGACGCGAGCGTGCCCGACCTGGACGGCCTGATCGACGCCATGGACGAGGGCGGCGCCGTCGACCTCTCCGCCCTCGACTGGGACCCGCAGGCCGAGGCGGAGTTCCTGGACGGGGTGCTGGCCAATCTGTATCTGCTGACCGTCGGCGAGAGCGGGCCGGGCGCCGGGCCGGTGCCGCTGCCCGCGCTCGCCGCCTCCATGATCGTGCCCAGCGACATGGGTGAGCCCACCGACGACATACTGGAGCAGGTCTCCGACGCCATGATGCGGCTGGACGACCAGTTCCGGCTGCTGGAGCCGATCGGGCTCGTCGTCCACCGGCCGGTGGACGAAGCCCTGCTGGAGGACGCCGAGTCCGGCACGGACGGCGGCGGGCCCGCCGCCTCGGCGCCGGGGTCCGACGACGACGTGGACGTCGCCCGCTACGGCATGGTGCGGCTCACCCCGCTCGGCCTGTACGGCATCCGGGCGCGGCTGCTGGAGGCCGGGCACGACGCCCCGGCCGTCGGTGACCTCGCGGACAAGGGCGCCGACGCGCTGCTGGACGGCACCGCCGTCTTCCCGCCCCCGGCCGCGCACGCCGAGACCGAGCAGTGGCTCGCCCGCCGCGAACCGCTGGCCGCCGCCCGTGAACTGCTCGCCGCGGCCCGCGGCGCGGACGCCGGGGGCCCGCTGCGGCGGCTGCGCTGCCAGCAGGCCCTGTCCCTGGTGGGCGTGGTGGCCGAACCGGCGCTGCGCGAGGTGCTCGGCGACGCCGAACTGGGCGGTCTGGCCCGGGTCTGGCTGACCGAGCGGGGCCTGCCCGACGTACCGCCGCCCTCCCAGGACATGGTCTTCTGGCTCACCATCGACACGGTGGCGGCGCAACTGGCCGCCGAGGGCGACTCGGAGGAGCTGCTCGCGCTGGTGCAGGGGCTCGCCGAGCAGCACAGCGGGTTCTTCGCCGCGGCCTGGCGGGTGGACCATCCGCACACCGCCGACGTCCTGGAGGCCATGGGCCGGCTGCACCCGGACAAGAAGATCGCCAAGGAGGCCCGCAAGGCGGCCTTCAAGGCGCGCTCCGCGCACGGGGGCTGAGCGGCTGCGGGACGTGGCCGGGCGGGGCCTGGGGGGCTCCGGGAGAGGGCGGGCGGGGAGGTGCCCGCTCCGGCTCCGGTACATTCTGGAGACGGCCTCCGGTCCCCGAGGAGTATGCGGATGGCGCAGGTCAGACCCATGCGGGCGGACGCCCGGCGGAACTACGAACGGCTGCTGGAGGTGGCCCTCCGGGCCTTCACCGAGCACGGTGAGAACGCCTCGCTCGATGACATCGCCAAGCGGGCCGGGGTCGGTTCCGGGACGCTGTACCGGCACTTCCCGAACCGGCAGGCGCTGCTGGAGGCGGCCTTCGTCGGCCGGGTCGAGGCGATCGCCGCGCGCGCGGACGAGCTGGCGGAGCGGCTGGCGCCGGGCGAGGCGCTGTCGCAGTGGCTGTACGAGCTGTGCGCCTGGACGATCGAGGCGCGCGGGCTGAAGGCGCTGCTGGGCTCGGCGGTCACGGACGGCAGCACGACGGCGGTCACCGTCTGCGGTACGTCGCTCATGGGCGCCGCGGCCCGACTGACGGAGGCCGCCCGGCGCGCGGGCACCCTGCGGGCGGACCTGGAACCGGTCGAACTGCTGCGGCTGGCGCACGGCGTGGCGACGGCCGCGGAGCTGGCGGACGGGCAGGGCGCGCACCTGCGCCGCTATCTGACGCTGCTGCTGGAGGGCCTGCGGGCGTCGTGAGGGTCCGTGGCCGCGGGGGAGCCGGGCGCGGGGGCGGGCGTGGCCGGTGGCCGGTCCCGGGCGCCCGGACGTCCCGGCACCGGGCGGTGCCGGGACGCCCTGACCCAGGGTGCCGCTACAGCGCCTGGGCCGCCGGCTTCACCATGTTCCGTACCGTGCGGGCCTTGACGAAGTCGCCCATGGCGGTCATGTCCCACTCGCCGGAGAACTGCCGGACCAGCTTGGCCATCATCACGCCGGTCTGGGCCTCGGCGTTGGTGAGGTCGAAGCGGACCAGCTCCTCGCCGGTGGCGGCGTCCAGCAGGCGGCAGTACGCCTTGGCGACCTCGGTGAACTTCTGGCCGGAGAAGGAGTTGACCGTGAAGACCAGGCCGGTGACCTCCTGGGGGAGCCGTCCGAGGTCCACCACGATGACCTCGTCGTCGCCCGCGCCCTCGCCGGTGAGGTTGTCGCCTGAGTGCTTCACCGCGCCGCCCAGGATGGACAGCTTGCCGAAATAGCAGCTGTCGATGTGGTTGCGCTGCGGGCCGTAGGCGATGACGGAGGCGTCCAGGTCGATGTCCGCGCCCCGGAACGCGGGCTCCCAGCCGAGACCCATCTTCACCTGGGACAGCAGCGGGCGGCCGCCCTTGACCAGGGACACCGTCTGGTTCTTCTGGAGGCTGACGCGGCCCTTGTCCAGATTGACCTTCCCGGCGCCGGGGGCGGGCGGGGCAGGCGGCGCGGGCGGGGCGGGCGGCGGCGGCGCCATCGGCTGCGGCGGGGTGAGGGGCTGCGGCGGGGCCGCGGCCGGGGCGGGCGGTGCGACGGGCGCCGCCGGTGCGGACGCCGGTTCCTCGACGCTGACGCCGAAGTCGGTCGCGATGCCCGCGAGCCCGTCGGCGTACCCCTGGCCGACGGCCCGTGCCTTCCACTGGCCGGCGCGCAGATAGATCTCCATGACGACCAGCGCCGTCTCGGTGCCCAGCCGGGGCGGGGTGAACGTGGCCAGCGCGGCGCCGCTGTCCGCGTCGCGCAGGGTGGCCGTGGGCTCGATGCCCTGGAAGGTCTGCCCGGCGGCGTCCGGGCTGGCGGTGACCACGATCTTCTCGATGCCCGGCGGCACGGCGGAGGTGTCGACGGTGATCGCGTCCGGCGCGCTGCCGCCGCCCGAGCGGTGGGTGACGCCCGGACCGGAGGGCTGGTTGTAGAAGATGAAGTCGTCGTCCGAGCGCACCTTGCCGTCGGCGGTGAGCAGCAGGCCCGAAACGTCCAGCCGCACCGGAGCGGCCACGTCCACCGTGACGCGGGCGGTGGGCAGGGGGATGTTCGAGCCGGGGGTCATAGCTGTCATGCCGGGTGTAACGAGCGAGGGTGCTTTACCGTTCCCTTACCCTCCATTCGGGTGCGTCCACGGCGGCCTGGTCATCGTCCGCGCAGGTCAGCGGCGGTTGCGTGGATGCTCGCGTGCGGTGCGCTCGTTGCCGCGCCGGTAGTTGCCGGTCCAGCGGGCCATGACGAGCTGGGGATCGCCCGCGGCGACCTCGGCGAGGAAGCGGGCGGCGCGCGGGCCCCTGAGGGTGGCCGCCGCGCGGCCCTGGTGGGTGATGCGGACGGTGCCGTCGCCGTCGGCGGCACAGGCGAAGCCGTGGGGTCGGGGCATGCGGGGGATCGTACGGCGGCGGGGCGGACGGTCCCAGCGGATTTCCGCCCGCCCCGCCCCCCGCATGCCCCGTACGATCCCCCGGGCTCACGATCCCCGGGCTCACGATCCCCGGGCTCGGGTCAGGGCACGACCACGATCTTGCGGCCGACGCCCGCCGCGAACTGCTCCAGCGCCTGCGGGTAGCTGTCCAGCGGCAGGCGGTCGCTGATGAAGACGTCCGGGTCCAGGACGCCCCCCGCGAACAGTTCCGCCGCGCGCTCGTAGCTGTGCAGGACCGCCATGGAGCCCGTGATGGTGATCTCCTGGTTGTAGATGCGGTACGGGTCGATCTGCACGCGGGTGGCGTAGTCGGCCACGCCGAACTGGAGGAACGTGCCCGCCTTGGCGACCCGGTCCAGGCCGTCCTGGATGGCCGCCGCGTTGCCGGTGGCGTCGATGACCAGGTCCCAGCCCTCGGGGCGGTCCAGCTCGTCCGCGTTCGCGGCGGACGCCGAGACGCCGAGGCCGCGCGCCGTCTCCAGGCGGGCCGGGTTCAGGTCGACCACGTCGACGCTCGCCGCGCCGGTGCGCTTGGCCAGCTCCAGCATCATCAGGCCCATCGTCCCGGAGCCGTAGATCAGCACATGGGCGCCCAGCCGGGACCGGAGGACGTCGTAGCCGCGCACCGCGCAGGACAGCGGCTCGATCAGCGCGGCGTCCTCGGTGCGCACATGGTCGGGCAGCTTCACGCAGTTCGCGACCGGCGCCAGGGCGTAGCGGGCGGCGCCGCCCGCGGTGGTGACGCCGATGGCGGCCCAGCGCTCGCACAGGTTGTTGTGGCCGGTACGGCACTGTCGGCACTCGTAGCAGTACAGCGAGGGGTCCACCGCCACCCGGTCGCCCTCGGCGACCTCGGTGACACCGGTGCCCACGGCGACCACCCGGCCGGCGAACTCGTGGCCCGGCACGATCGGCAGCTTGGGCGCGAACTCGCCCTGGAGGATGTGCAGATCGGTGCCGCACAGCCCGCACGCGGCGACCTCCACGACGACCTCGCGCGGCCCTGGCGTCGGGTCGGGGACCTCGGTGACGACGGCGCGGCCCACGGACTCGATGACGGCGGCCTTCATTTCACGGCTCCCAACGACAGGCCCTGGACGAGTTTGTCCTGGGCGGCGAACCCCGCGGCGAGCACCGGCAGGGAGATGACGAGCGACGCGGCGCACACCTTCGCCAGGAACAGGCCCTGGCTGGTGATGAAGCCGGTCAGGAAGACGGGGGCGGTCTCGGCGACCACGCCGGTCAGGACCCGGGCGAAGAGCAGCTCGTTCCAGCTGAAGATGAAGCAGATCAGCGCGGTGGCCGCGATCCCGGGGACGGCGATGGGGGCCACCACCCGGGCCAGGATCGTGGGCAGCCGGGCCCCGTCGACCCGGGCCGCCTCGATGACGGCGACCGGCACCTCGGCGAGGAAGGACTGCATCATCCACACCGCGATCGGCAGGTTCATCGAGGTGTAGAGGATGACGAGCAGCCAGATGTTGTCCAGCATCCCGGTGTTCTTGGCGAACAGGTAGATCGGCAGCAGGCCCGCCACCGCCGGGAGCATCTTGGTGGACAGGAAGAAGAACAGCACGTCCGTCCACTTGCGCACCGGCCGGATCGACAGCGCGTACGCCGCCGGCAGGGACAGGACGAGGACGAGCAGCGTCGAGGCCACCGAGGCGACCGCCGAGTTGGCGAGCGCGGGCCAGGGGCTGGCCCCGCCGCCGCTGCCGAAGAACTCGCGGTAGCCGTCCAGGGTCAGGGAGGCGGCGAAGGACGGCGGGTTGGTCGCCGCGTCCGACTCGGAGTGGAAGGACGTCAGCGCCATCCAGGCGATGGGCAGGAAGAACACGATCCCGGCGAGCCAGGCCACGAGGCCGAGACCGTTGCGCTTGAGGGCGTTCATGCGCGGGACACCTCCTCGCGGAACAGGGACGAGACCACGCGCAGGGCGAAGGTCGCGATGAGGATCGAGCCGATGACGACCAGGACACCGGCGGCGGAGGCCAGTCCGTTCTCGTGGGCCTGGTAGAAGCTCTGGTAGACGGTGTAGGGCAGGTTGGCGGTGCCCAGGCCCCCGGAGGTGAGGGTGAACACCGCGTCGAAGTTCTGCACGATGTAGATCGAGCCGAGCAGCGCGCCGAGTTCGAGGTAGCGGCGCAGGTGCGGCAGGGTCAGATGGACGAAGATCTGCCAGTCGCCGGCCCCGTCGACCCGGGCGGCCTCGATCTGCTGCTGGTCACGGCTCTGGAGCCCGGCCAGCAGGATCAGCATCATGAACGGCGTCCACTGCCACACCAGTGAGGCCTCGACCGCGAGCAGCGGGGTGTTCGAGATCCAGTCGGGCTGCGGGCCGCCCACGTAGTGCAGCAGGCCGTTGAGCAGGCCGTACTCCGGGTTGTAGAGGACGTGCTTCCACAGCAGGGCGGCGGCGACCGGCACCACCAGGAACGGCGCGATCAGCAGGGTGCGCACGGCGCCCCGGCCGGGGAAGCGGCGGTCCAGCAGCAGGGCGAGGGCGAGGCCCAGGACCAGGCTGGCCAGCACCACCCCCACGGTCAGCAGCACGGTCGTCCACACCGAGTGGCGCAGGTCCGCGTCGGTGAGCACCTGCTGGTAGTTGTCGAGCCCGGTGAAGCGGCGGGCCTTGGGATAGAGGGCGTTCCAGTCGAAGAAGGAGATCACCAGCGTGGCCACGAACGGCAGCTGGGTCACGGCGATCATGAAGACGAGGGCGGGCAGCAGCGGGGCGCGGGTGGCCCAGGCGCGCAGCCGGGGTGAGGTCCGGCGGCCCGTGAGCGGCTGGGTGGCGGCCACGGGGGCCGTGGTCGTGGCGGTCATCGTCCCTCGTACTCCTTGGAGATCTTCTCGGCGAGCCGCTGGGCCTTCGCGAGGGCGGACTCGACCGACTGGCGTCCGGCGACGGCCGCGCTGATCTCCTGGGAGACCTTGGTGCCGAGGTCGGTGAACTCGGGGATGTCGACGAACTGGATGCCGGGCGCGGGCCGGGGCTGGACGCCCGGGTCGTTGGGGCGGGCGTTCGCGATCGCGTCCTTGGTGCGCTCCTGGAAGGCGGCGGCCTCCGCGCGGTAGGCGGGGATGAGGTAGGTGGAGGCGCGCTTGCCCGCCGGGACGTTCGACCAGCCGCTCGTCTCGCCGACCAGCCGCTCGTACCCCTTGCCGGAGGCCCAGGAGACGAACTTCCACGCCTTGTCCGGGTTGCGGGACGCCTTCTGGATGCCCCAGGCCCAGGTGTAGAGCCAGCCGGAGGACGCGGTCTTCTCCACCGGCGCGGGGGCGTAGCCGACCTTGCCCTTGACGGGGGAGCCCTTGGCCTCCAGCAGGCCGGCCGCGCTGGTGGCGTCGTACCACATGGCGACCTTGCCCTGGGTCATGTTGTTCAGGCATTCGGCGAAGCCGGACTGGGCGGCGCCGGACTCGCCGTGCTGCCGTACCAGGTCGACATAGAACTTCGTCGCCCCGGTGAACTCGGGGGAGTCCAGGTGCGCCTTCCAGTCCTGGTCGAACCAGGTGCCGCCGAAGGTGTTGACGACCGTGGTGAGCGGTGCCATCAGCTCGCCCCAGCCGGGCAGTCCGCGCAGGCAGACGCCCTTCATGCCGGGCCGGGCGCCGTCCGCCTTCGCGGCCAGGTCGGCGACCTGCCGCCAGGTGGGGTGGGCGGGCATGGTCAGGCCCTTGGCCGCGAAGACGTCCTTGCGGTACATGAGGAAGGACGACTCGCCGTAGAAGGGCTCGCCGTAGAGCTTGCCGTCGTCGGCGGTGAGGGACTGGCGCATCGGGGCCAGTACGTCCTGCTGGTCGAAGCCCGGGTCCCGGGCGACGTAGGAGTCCACCGGACGCAGCCAGCCGTTGCGGGCGTAGATCGGGATCTCGTAGTTGGACAGGGTGGCCACGTCGTACTGGCCCGCCTGGTTGGCGAAGTCCTGGCTGATCTTGTCGCGGACGTCGTTCTCCGGCAGCACGGTGAAGTTCACCTTGATGCCGGTCTCCTTGGTGAAGTGCGCGGCGGTGAGCTTCTGCAACTCCGTCATCTGCGGGTTGTTGACCATCAGCACATTGATGGAGTCGCCGCCCGAACCGGCCCCGCCCGCCCCGACCCAGCAGCCGGAGAGCAGCGGGGCGAGCAGCGTCCCTGCGGCGGCCAGGGCGAGTGTCGCTCGCGGTGGCCGCCGTCGGCTCTGGGTTCGCATGGATCGCTCCTGAACATTGGGGAGGGAGGGGCATGGGGAGTGGGAGGTACAGAGGTACAGGGGGATAGCGGGACATAAGGGGTGGTGCGGGGTGTGCCGGTCCGGGCGGCGGGGGCCGCCGTACGGGCGGGTGGTTCAGACCCGGATGACCTGCGGGCCCAACAGGGCGTAGCGGTGGGCCTCGGCGGCCGGGAGCAGGGTGCTGGTCACGATCGCCTCCAGCGCGCCGACCTCGGCGAACCGGCAGAAGCTGACCGCGCCGAACTTGGTGTGCACCCCGGCGAGCACGGTGCGCCGCGCGGCCCGCATCGCCTGCGACTTGACCTCGCTGACCGCCGGGTCGGGCGTGGTCAGGCCGTGTTCGCGCGAGATGCCGTTGGCGCCGATGTAGGCGAGGTCGACGACGAATCCGGCGAGCATCTTCGTCGTCCAGTGGTCGACGGTGGCCAGCGTGCCCGCGCGCACCCGGCCGCCGAGCAGCAGCACCGAGACGTTCGCCGCCCCGGCGAGGGCCCCGGCGACCGGCAGGGAGGCGGTCACCACGGTCAGCGGCCGGTCCACGGGCAGGGCCTCGGCGATCAGCTGCGGGGTGAAGCCCTCGTCCACGAAGACCGTCTCGGCGTCCCCGAGCAGTTCGGCCGCCGCCGCGGCGATCCGGCGCTTCTCGGGCACATGGGTGGTGGCGCGGACGGCGAGGGTCGTCTCGAAGCCGGCGCTCTCCACCGGATAGGCCCCGCCGTGGGTGCGGCGGACCAGCCCGTGGTCCTCCAGGGCGCGCAGGTCGCGGCGGATGGTCTCCTTGGCCACGCCCAGCGTGCCGGCCAGCGCGGTGACGTCGACCTGGCCGTCGGCACGGGCGGCCCGCACGATCTCCCGCTGCCGTTCCTCCGCCGTCCGCGCGCCCATGGCCGGTACCTGCCCTCCTGGTGTGTTGCCCGTTCGGGCCCGGTGCGGCCCTCGGGGCACAGTTGTACAGCCGGTGTGCGGTGCTGACCAGGTCTGTTGCCGGTCCGATGATGCCCGGGTGCGCCTGTTTGCCGGGGTGTGTGTCCGTCGCGGACCTGGGCGGCTGTCCGGCGCCCGGTGGGATCGGGCACGGCGGATGCCCGCATGGCGCGGCGGGCGGGCCCGTTCGGTGCCCGCCCGCCGTGTACGGGGGTGGTTCCGCGCCGTGCGGCGGACGGCCGCGGCGCCGTCAGTACGGCCAGATCGGCGGGTCGGTGACGAAGTGGCCGCCGAGGAAGGCGTGGGACGGCTCGTCCGGGTCGAGTCCGCCCTGCTCGGCGACGAGCTTCGCGGCGTACGGCTCCGAGTCGTCCCGGGGGTCGTAGCCGAGCGCCCGCGCGCCCGACAGGTCCCACCACAGGCGGGTGTTGGCGGAGGAGCCGTGGACGACGGTGTGGCCCACGTGCTCGGCGGTGAGGGCGGCGTGGAAGAGGCGGGCGCCGTCGGCGGGGCTCAGCCAGATCGAGAGCATGCGCACACTGGTCGGCTCGGGGAAGCAGGAGCCGATGCGCACCGAGACGGTCTCCAGGCCGTGCCGGTCCCAGTAGAGCTGGGCGAGGTCCTCGCCGAACGACTTGGACAGGCCGTAGAAGGTGTCGGGGCGCCGCGGCGTGTCGACCGGGATCAGCGGATCGCCCTCGCGCGGGACGGGCGTGCGGCCGACCGCGTGGTTGGAGGAGGCGAAGACGATCCGCCCGACGCCCTCCTCGCGCGCGGCCTCGTAGAGGTGGTACGTCCCCTCGATGTTGGCCCTGAGGATCTTCTCGAAGGGGGCTTCCAGGGAGATGCCCGCCAGGTGGATGATCGCGTCGACGCCGCGGACCGCCTCGCGCAGGGCCGCCCGGTCGGCCAGGTCGGCGGTGACGGCGTCCGGGGCGCCCTCGACCGGCCGCATGTCGAACAGGCGCAGCGCGTAGCCGTATGGGGGCAGCAGCTCCCGCATCAGGGTGCCGAGTCCGCCGGCGGCGCCGGTGAGCAGAACGGTGCGGGGAGCGGGCATCCGTGGACTCCTTGCGTCGAGCGTGCGCGACGGTCAGCCGTATGCGGGGCCAGCCGTATGCGGACTCAGCCGTATGCGTGGACCTGATTCACATGCATGATCACGCTAGGGAGCGCGGGCGGGCGGCGTCAAGGGTGCCGTGCCGGGGCAGGATCCCTGGTCGCTCGCGGGTGGGGCGCTTGACCGGCCGCAGGGAGGCCACTTAGCGTGGACGCGTTCATGCATATGGACGTCAGTCAGAAACGTGAGTGACTGTCTGCCTGTTCTCTTGTCCGTCCCTGCCCGCCTGCCCCAGGGAGAGCCCGTGACGTCAGCCCCCCTCGCCGAACGCCTCAGCATCCCCAGCGGGCCGCTGTTCTTCCCCGTCACCGCCTTCGGCCCCGACGGCGCCCCCGACCTCGACGCCTACCGCGCCCATGTGCGCCGCGGCGTCGAGGACGGGGCCGCCGCCGTCTTCGCCTGCTGCGGCACCGGCGAGTTCCACGCGCTCACGCCCGAGGAGTTCGGGACCTGCGTCCGCGCGGCCGTCGAGGCGGCCGGCGGACGCGTCCCGGTCGTGGCGGGCACCGGCTACGGCACCGCGCTCGCCGTGCGGTACGCCCGGCTCGCCGAGGCCGCGGGCGCGGACGGACTGCTCGCGATGCCGCCGTACCTCGTCGTCGCCGGACAGGAGGGACTGCTGCGGCACTACCGAGAGCTGGCCGCGGCGACCGCCCTGCCCGTCATCGTCTACCAGCGCGACAACGCCGTCCTCACCCCGGAGACCGCCGTCGCGCTCGCCCGCACGGACGGCGTCATCGGCCTCAAGGACGGCCTCGGCGACCTCGACCTCATGCAGCGGGTCGTCAGCGCCCTCCGTACCGAGGGCCTGGACGGCTTCCTCTGCTTCAACGGACTGCCCACCGCCGAACAGACCCAGCTCGCCTACCGGGGCATCGGCGTCACCCTCTACTCCTCCGCCGTCTTCTGCTTCGTCCCCGAGATCGCCCTCGCCTTCCACCGGGCGCTGCGCGAGGGCGACGACACCACCGCGCACCGCCTGCTGGACGGCTTCTACCGCCCCTTCGTCGAACTGCGTGCCCAGGGCGCCGGATACGCCGTCTCCCTGGTCAAGGCCGGGGTGCGGCTGCGCGGACTGGACGTGGGCGGCGTACGGCCGCCGCTGCACGAACCGGCCCCCGAGCACATCGAGCGGCTGGCCCGGCTCGTCGAACGCGGCCACGCGCTGACCGAGGGGGCCGAGTGAGGGCGTCGGCGTTCCTCTACCCCTGGGACGTCAACGGCGACCCGGCGGCCCCCGAGCGCACCGCCGCCCTCGGCGTGCGGGGGGCGACCCTGGCCGCCGCCTACCACTCCACCCGCGCGCTGACCCCCCGCCACCCGCGCCACCGCGTGGTCACCGCCGAGTACGCGGCCGTCCTCTACCCGCCCGGCGGCCACTGGCGGGAACGGACCCCGCGCCCCCACCCGGCCGGCGACTGGGCGCCCGGGGACGCGTACGGCGAGGCCGCCGGGGCACTGGCCGCCGCGGGCCTGGAGGTGCACACCTGGGTGGTCCTCGCGCACAACTCCCGGCTGGGCGCCGAACACCCGGAGACCTCCGTCGTCAACGCCTACGGCGACCGCTACCCGTGGGCGCCCTGCGTCGCCCAGCCCGCCACGCGCGCGTACCTGGTGGACCTGGCCGCCGAGGCCGCCGTACGGCCCGGCGCGCGCGGCACCGAACTGGAGTCCCTCGGCTGGTACGGGTTCGCCCATCTGCACGCCCACGACAAGACCGCCGGGGTCGCGCTCGGCGACGCCGGGCAGTACCTGATGTCCCTGTGCTTCTGCCCGGCGTGCCGCACCGGCTACGGCGCGCGGGGCCTGGACGCCGACGCGCTGGCGCACGCCGTGCGCGGCGCGCTGGAGCCGGTGTGGCGGGGAGCGGCGCCCTCCGGGGGCGGCTGGCCCGCGGTGGAGCGGCTGCTCGGCGCCGGGGAGGCGGGCTCCACGCGCGCGTGGCGCGAGACGGCCGCGCGCACCCTCCAGGAGGAGGCCGTCGCCGCGGTCCGCGCGGCGGCCCCCGAGGGCTTCCGGGTGCTGCTGCACGCCGACCCGGTGTCCTACCACTGCGGCGCCGACGCCGGTACCGACCCCGCGCACGTCCTGTCCGTCGCGGACGGCGTGGTCGTGCCCTGCGCCCAGGGACCGGACCGGCTCGCGCCCTTCGCGCGGCACGCCCGTGCGGGCACCGTCCTGGCCGCCAACCTCACCGTCGTCTCCGGCCTGGGCGGCCGTCCCGCCGCGCTGGCCCGGGACGCCGCACGCGCCCGCAGCCTCGGCGCCACCGAGCTGCGCCTCTACCACGCGGGCCTGGCCTCGGACGCCGACCTGGAGGCGGTCGCGGCCGGGCTCGCCGCGCTGTGAACGGGGTGGCGCCGCCCGGCCGGGCACCGATGAGTTCCGGCGCTCCGGGCGGTCTGCCTCCAGGAGAGACGCCCCACGCGATCCCAGGAGCAGACGATGACGACCGGCACCCCTCTCGACCTCGGCCCGCAGGCCCGCATCGTGGCACGGCTCGCCCTGGACGTGCGCGACGACCAGCTCGCCGCCCCGACGCCCTGCCCCGACCTGGCCGTCCGCCATCTGCTGGGCCATCTGCTGGGCCTGTCCGCCGCCTTCCGTGACGCGGGCCGCAAGGAGCTGGGCCCGGGGACCGACACCCGCCCGGACAGCACCCGGCCCGACGTCGGACCCGGCTGGCGCGAGGAACTGCCCCGGGCCCTGGGCGAACTGGCCGCGGTCTGGCGCGATCCGGCCGCCTGGACCGGCATGACCCGGGCGGGCGGCGTCGACCTGCCCGGCGAGGTCGCCGGTGCCGTCGCCGCGGACGAACTCGTCGTCCACGGCTGGGACCTGGCACGCGCCACCGGGCGCCCCTACGAGCCGGATCCGGCCGCGCTGCGGGCGGCGTTCGGCTTCCTGTGCGCGGCGGCCGACGGCAGCCCGGAGGAGGGCAGCGGCATCTTCGGACCCGTCGTGCCCGTCCCGGGCCGGGCCCCGCTGCTGGACCGCGCGGTGGGCCTGAGCGGGCGCGACCCGGGCTGGCGTCCCGGGTCCTGACCCGGCGCCGGCCGCCGCCGCGCGGACCCGGGGACGGCGTCCGCGCGGCGGCGAGCGGCCCGCTCGCGCGGAACCGGTAGATATCGATCGGGCAACGGTGCTCGCGCTCACCGGGGTGACGCGCGTAGAAACCTGTCATGAATAAGCCACTGCGTCTCGCGGCGATCGCCGCCACCTGCGCCCTCACCGCCACCGTCGTCTACGGTGCCGGCGCGGCCACCGCCGGGCAGTCCACCGCCAACTCCACCCGTGAGCCGTACAACATCGGCCTGCTCACCAAGGACATCGACACCTACTACGGCACCACGCTCGACGCGGACGGCGTGTACCAGGCGTCCCCCGACAGCCAGTACGCCAAGGACCTGGCGCGCGTCGACGCCGCCGCCAAGCGGCAGATCGACAAGGCGGCGCGCGCGGCGCAGCACCACGGCCACCGGGGCAAGAAGCCGGCCGTCGTCTTCGACATCGACGACACGCTGCTGCTCAGCCTCGACTACGAGAAGAAGAACAACTACGGCTACAACGGCACCACCTGGGCCGCCTACGTCGACAAGGCCGACCGGCCGGAGGTCTTCGGCAGCCCCGAGCTGGTGCGCTACGCCACGAAGAAGGGCGTGGCCGTCTTCTACAACTCCGGTCTGAGCGAGGCCCAGCGCGCCGCCGCCGTGGAGAACCTGAAGAAGGTCGGCGCCGATGTGAACCTGGACGCCGGGCACATGTTCCTCAAGGACGCCGCCAACCCGCCCGCCTATCTGCGCGACTGTGCGGCGCCGGGCGCCTGGAAGTGCACCACCGTGCAGTTCAAGGCGGGCACCCGCAAGCACATCGAGAGCCTCGGGTACGACATCGTCGCCAACTTCGGCGACCAGTACTCCGACCTGGAGGGCGGCTACGCGGACCGCACCTACAAGCTGCCCAACCCGACGTACTACGTCGCGTAGGGACGGACGGGCCACCGTCCGGGGTGCCCGGCGGCACCCCGGGCGGGGCTCACTTCAGCGCGGCCTCGGTCATGGCGCGGGCCACCGGCGCCGCGAGACCGTTGCCGCTGACCTCGGAGCGGGCCGCGTCCGACTGCTCGACCAGCACCGCGACCGCGATCTGCTTGCCGGTGCGCTGCGAGGTGCCGAACGAGGTGAACCAGGCGTACGGCACCTGGCTGTTGTTCTCGCCGTGCTGCGCGGTGCCCGTCTTGCCGCCCACCGTGACCCCGTCGACGCGCGCGTTGGTGCCGGTGCCCTGCTCGACCACCGTGCGCATGGCCGATTGCAGCTGGGCGGCGGTGGCGGCGCTGACGATCCGCTTGCTGTCCGGATGGTCGTCATAGTCCCGCACCACATTGCCGTTGCCGTCCGTAGTGCGCGACACCATGTGCGGTGAGACGAGAGTGCCGCCGTTGGCTATAGCTGCCGACACCATGGCCATCTGGAGCGGAGTGGCCGTCACATCGAACTGCCCGATGCCGCTCAGCGCGGTCTGCGCCTGGTCCATCCCGGACGGGTACACACTCGGATAGGCCCGTACGGGCACGTCCTGCGCGCTGTCGTCGAAGCCGAACCGGTCGGCCATCGCCCGCACCTTGTCCTGCCCGAGGTCGACGGCCAGCTTGGCGAAGACGTTGTTGCACGAGTAGCGCAGCGCGGTGCGCAGCGTGGCGTTCTCGCAGGGCGCGGACGGGTTCTCGTTGGCCAGGTCCCGGGTGGTGCCCGGCAGCCGGTACGGGTCGGGGCTGTCGGTGGGGGTGTCCACCGAGGCGTAGCGCCCGTCCTCCAGCGCCGCCGCCGCGACGACCAGCTTGAACGTCGAGCCCGGCGGCAGCGGCTGGCGCAGCGCCCGGTTCGTCATCGGCTTGTCCGGGTCCTCGGTCAGCTTCTTCCAGGCGGCGCTGTCACCGGTGCTGAGCACGGAGGGGTCGTACGACGGTGTGGAGACCACCGCCAGGATCCGCCCGGTGGCCGGGTCGATCGCCACGGCCGCGCCCTTCTTGCCGCCGAGCGCCCGGTAACCGGCCTTCTGCACCTCGGGGTCGATCGTCGTGACCACGTCCCCGGGCGCGGCCCGCTCGCCGGTGAGGGTGTCCAGCGGGTCGCGCAGCCGGCTGTCGGAGCCGTTCAGCAGGTCCTTGTAGACGCCCTCCAGCTGGGTCGTGCCGTAGACCTGCGAGCTGTAGCCCGTGATGGCCGCGTACAGCCTGCCGTCCTCGTAGGTCCGCCGGTACGCGAGGTCACCGCTCGTGGTCCGCGCGGAGCCGGTCACGGCTCTGCCGCCCACGACGATGTTCCCCAGCGGCTGCGCGTACGTCGCGATCGCCCCGCGCCGGTTGTCCTTGTCGTCCGCGAGCGCCCTGCCGTCGTAGAACTGCACCCAGGTCGCCCTGACCAGCAGCGCGAACACCAGCAGCAGCGTGAAGACGGCCGCCCGCCTGATCGTCTTGTTCATCCCGTTCATCGCGTTCATCCCGGTCAGGACGACGAACAGGAGGGGACGAATCGTTCCGGTCCGGCCCTTTTCTCATCGGACGCTCATGAGACCGGCGGCACGCAGGGCAGGGCGAGGGCGCCGCCCGGGCTCAGCCGCGCAGGGTCAGGACGACCTCGTCGATCTCCTCGCCGCGCGCCTGCGCGTAGCCGCGGGCGGTGGCGGTCTGGAGGAAGCCGCACTTCTCCAGGACCCGGCGGGAGGCGGCGTTGTCCGCCGCGGCCCGTGCGTACAGGGGGCGTTCGGGGAACTCGGCCAGCAGGGCGCGCAGGGCGGCGGTCGCCACGCCGCGGCCCCAGTGGGCGCGGTCCACCCAGTAGGTGACCTCGCGCTCACCGGGCTCGCCGTACACCGCGGCGCTGCCGACCACGTCCCCGTCGGCCAGGATCGTGCGCTGCACGTCGCGGGAGGCGCGCAGCCGCGCCCAGTGGGCGGCGAAGGCGTCCGCGTCGGCCGGGTCCTTCGGGGTGAAGGCGGCCATCCGCAGCGCCTCGGGGTCGTTGAGCAGGCGGAAGAACACCGGCAGGTCGCTGTCGTGGACCTCGCGCAGGACGATGTGCATGGCTCAGAGCCTCCGGGTGGCGAGCGTCAGGCGGTCACGGGCGTCGAAGAGGGCATCCTTCACCAACTGCTCGTGCGCGGGCGTCAGGCGCGCCACCGGGATCGAGCAGCTGATCGCGTCCCGGGCCGGGGTGCGGTACGGGATGGCCACGCCGAAGCAGCGCAGGCCCAGTGTGTTCTCCTCGCGGTCCACGGCGAAGCCCTGCTCGCGGATCTGGTGCAGCTCCTCGATGAGCTTCTCGCGGTCTGTGAGGGTGTGCTCGGTCAGCGCGGGCAGCGTCTCGGGGAGCATCTTGCGCACCTGCTCGTCCGTGTACGTGCTCAGCAGCGCCTTGCCGAGCGAGGTGGAGTGGGCGGGCAGCCTGCGGCCGACGCGGGTGAACGGCCGCAGGTAGTGCTGCGACTGGCGGGTGGCCAGGTAGACGACGTTGGTGCCGTCCAGCCGGGCGAGGTGGATGGTCTCGGTGGTGTCGTCGGAGAGCCGGTCCAGGGTGGGGCGGGCCGCCGCGACCACCTCGTCGCCGTCGATGTAGGAGGTGCCGACCAGCAGGGCGCGCACCCCGATGCCGTACCGCGTGCCGGTCGCGTCGGTCTCCACCCAGCCCAGCTCGACCAGGGTGCGCAGCAGCATGTACAGACTGGACTTGGGATAGCCCACGGCCTCCTGGACCGCGGCCAGGGAGTGCATGCCGGGCCGGCCGGCGAAGTACTCCAGCAGTTCCACGGTCCGCACGGCGGACTTGACCTGTGATCCGCTGCCTGTGTCGCCTGCCGGCATCGCCCTTGACCCCTTCGTTCGGCGGGAAATAGTCTCGTGGTCATTCATCATCAGAGACAGCGTTCAGTATATCGAACGACTCTGCTGGATGACCCACGGATGAGCGACGGACGGCCTACGTCCTGCGGCGCGAGCGGCAGGCAGGTGGAGGGACCCGCGGTGGCAGCAGCACCAGTCTGGAGTGTCGATCCCCGAACCGGGAAGCAGCGCGAGCGGGTTGCGGCCGAGGCCACAGCCGAGGACGTGGACGCCGCGGTGCGTGCCGCCCGCGGCGCGCGCGGCGCGCTCGCCGACCGGGCCGTCCGGGCGGCCTTCCTGCGCACCGCGGCCGACCGCCTGGAGGCGGCCCGGGACCGGCTCGTGGCGACCGCCGACGCCGAGTCCGCCCTCGGCCCGGCCCGGCTCACCGGAGAACTCGCCCGCACCTGCCACCAGTTGCGCTCCTTCGCGGACCTCGCCGACGAGGGCGCCTTCCTCGACGTGATCATCGACCACCCCGACGACACGGCCACGCCGCCCGTCCCCGACCTGCGCCGCTACAAGGTGCCGCTCGGTGTGGTCGCCGTCTACGCCGCCTCCAACTTCCCGTTCGCCTTCTCCGTCGCCGGGGGCGACACCGCGAGCGCGCTCGGCGCCGGCTGCCCGGTCGTCGTCAAGGCCCACCCGGACCACCCGGCGCTGTCCGAGCAGGTCGCCGAGGTGCTGCGCGCCGCAGCCGCCGAGCACGGCGTACCGGCGGGCGTGCTCGGCCTGGTCCACGGCTTCGAGGCGGGCCTGGACCTGATCCGGCACCCGCTGGTCGCCGCCGCGGGCTTCACCGGCTCCGTACGCGGCGGCCGGGCGCTGTTCGACGCCGCCGCGGCCCGCCCGGCGCCGATCCCCTTCCACGGCGAGCTGGGCTCCCTCAACCCGGTCCTGGTCACCGAGGCGGCCGCCGAGGAGCGGGCGGAGGCCGTGGGCGCCGGACTCGCCGGGTCGATGACCCTGGGCACCGGGCAGTTCTGCGTCAAGCCCGGCCTGGTGCTGGTCCCGGCGGGCGCGGCCGGGGACCGCCTGGTCAAGGCCCTGGCGGACGGCGTCGGCGCCACCACGCCCGGCGTCCTGCTCGACCACCGCATGCGCGACGCCTTCGTCGCCGGGGTCGCCGAGCGCGCCGCGCTGCCCGGCGTCGAGGCGCCCCTCGCCCCGGGCGCCGCCGACGCGCACACGGTGCGCGCCGGATTCCTCACCGTCCCGGCCGCGGAACTGACCGGCGGGGGCGCCCACGACCTGCTCCTGGAGGAGTGCTTCGGGCCGGTCACGGTGGTGGCCCGCTACAGCGGCGCGCACGAGGCGACGGCCGTGCTGTCCCGGCTCCCGGGCAACCTCACCGCCACCGTGCACCTCTCCGCCGACGAGGCGGCCGGCCGGGGCCGGGGCGCGGAGATCCTCGCCGAGCTGACCCCGCTCGCCGGACGCGTCCTGGTCGACGCCTGGCCCACCGGCGTGGCGGTGGCCCCGGCCCAGCACCACGGCGGCCCCTACCCGGCGACCACCTCCACCTCCACCTCGGTCGGCGGCACCGCCGTGGAACGCTGGCTGCGCCCGGTCGCGTACCAGAACACCCCCGAGGCCCTGCTGCCCCCGGAACTGCGCGACGACAACCCGCTCGGCCTGCCGCGCCGCTACGACGGACGTCTGGAGCGCTGATACGACGGGCGCCCGGAGCGCTGAGGGGCGGCCGCCGCGGACCCCGTGGCGGCCGGGCGGAGCCGGGCTGCGAGACTGCGGCGATGGACGCCGAACCTCTCGCACTGCCCGGACTCCCCTTCGCGCTGCGCCCGTACGGGCCCGACGGCCGGTGGGCGTACGCGGACGGGACCCTCACCGGCCGGGCCGGTCCCCGGCAGGACCGCTTCGTGCCGCCCGCCGGGGAGTCCCTGGAGTCCGTCTCCGACGCGCCCCGGCTGCTCGGCGCGCCCCCGGAGGGCGACTTCCAGCTGATCGCCCGGGTCACGGTCGGCTTCGGCGCGGCCTTCGACGCGGGTGTGCTCTATCTGCACGCGGGCGAGCGGCACTGGGCCAAGCTGTGCCTGGAGCTGTCCCCGGACGAGCCGACCGTGTGCACGGTGGTCACCCGCGGCCACTCCGACGACGCCAACTCCTTCACCGTGGACGGCGACGCGCTGTGGCTGCGGATCAGCCGCACCGGCCGCGCGTACGCCTTCCACGCCTCCCTCGACGGCGCGCGCTGGACCTTCGTCCGTGTCTTCGGCCTGGCCGGAGCCGAGCGGGCGGAGGAGACCCTGGTCGGCTTCCTGGCGCAGTCGCCGACGGGCGAGGGCTGCACGGTGACCTGGGACGGCATCGAGTTCCGGCCGTACGGGCCCACGGACCCGCGGGACGGCAGCTGAGGCGGACCGGTCCCACCCGCCCCCGGGGGGACCGGTCCCGCCCGTCCGGGGAACCGGTCCCAGCCGTCGGGGAATGAACCCGGATCCTTGAACGTTCACACAGGCGCGCGGAGAGTCCTTCCGCACCCGTACGACCGGAGAAGAGCCGAGAGCATGCGCGTCGAGATCTGGACGGACATCGCCTGTCCCTGGTGCTACGTGGGCAAGGCCCGCTTCGAGAAGGCGCTGGCCGCCTTCCCGCACCGCGACCGGGTCGAGGTGGTGCACCGCTCCTTCGAACTGGACCCGCACCGCGCCAAGGGCGACGTCGAGCCCGTGCTCACCATGCTCACCAGGAAGTACGGGATGAGCCAGGCGCAGGCACAGGCGGGCGAGGACAGCCTCGGCGCCCAGGCCGCCGCCGAAGGACTCGACTACCGCACCCGGGACCGCGACCACGGCAACACCTTCGACCTGCACCGCCTGCTGCACCTCGCCAAGGAGCACGGCAGGCAGGACGCGCTGCTGGACGCGCTGTACCGGGCCAACTTCGCCGAGGAGCGCTCCGTGTTCACCGAGGACGACGAGCGGCTGGTCGACCTGGCCGTGGCGGCGGGCCTGGACGCCGGGGCGGTGCGCGCGGTGCTCGCCGACCCGGACGCCTACGCCGACGACGTGCGCGCCGACGAGCAGGAGGCCGCGCAGCTCGGCGCCACCGGGGTGCCCTTCTTCGTCCTCGACCGCGCCTACGGGGTCTCCGGCGCCCAGCCCGCCGAGGTGTTCACCCAGGCCCTCACCCAGGCGTGGGGCGACCGCGCGCCGCTGACCCTGGTCCAGGACGGCTCCGCCGACACGGCGGCCTGCGGCCCGGACGGCTGTGCGGTGCCGGGGGCCTGAGACCCGGCACGCACCGCTCCGGCGCTCACATAAGCGTTCCTTCGGGGAACCGCGCAGAACGACGCGATGGACTTCGATCCGGACGGGCCGCACAGTGGTCCCATGGAGACCTTCGAGAGCCGCGTCCGAGCCGAGTTCGCCCCGAAGAGCACCTATCTGAACACCGCGAGCTGCGGGCTGCTGCCGGGCCGCACGGTGGAGGCGCTGCGCGTCGCCGTCGAGGCGGCGGCCGGCGGCCGGCCCACCGACATGTTCGCCGACGTGGAGGCGGCCCGCGCGAGCTTCGCCCGGCTGGTGCGGGTGCCTGCGCACCGGGTGGCCGCCGGTGCCTCGGTCGCCGTCTACAGCGGGGTCGTCGCCGCCTCCCTGCCCGAGGGCGCGGAGGTCGTCACCGCCGAGGGCGACTTCAGCTCCGTGGTGAACCCCTTCCACCTGCGCGGCGACCTGAAGGTGCGCACCGTGCCGCTGGAGGAGGTCGCCGAGGCCGTACGGCCCGGCACGGCGCTGGTCGCGGTCAGCGCCGCGCAGTCCGCCGACGGCCGGATCGCCGACCTGCCCGCCGTCCGCGCGGCGGCCCGCGCCCACGGCGCCCGCACCTACATCGACGCCTCCCAGGCCGCCGGCTGGCTGGACCTCGACGCGGACGCCGACGACTATGTGGCCGCCGTCGCCTTCAAGTGGCTGATGTGCCCGCGGGGCGTGACCTTCCTGGTCGTCCCGGAGGACCTCGGCGGCCTCCGCCCGCTGTTCGCCGGCTGGGTGGCGGGGGAGCGGCCCTGGGACAGCTGCTACGGCCCGATCGCCGAACTCGCGCACTCGGCCCGCCGGTTCGACGAGAGCCCCGCGCTCTTCTCCTACGCGGGCGGCCGCCGCTCCCTGGAACTCGTCGAGGAACTGGGCGTGTCCGCCGTACGCGCCCACGACCTGGCCCTCGCCGACCGCTTCCGCGCCGGACTGCGCTCGCTGGGCCACGAACCGGTCCCGGCGCCGGGCTCACCGATCGTCTCCGTGCCCGGACTCGGCGATCGGCAGGGCGAGTTGAGCAGCGCCGGGCTGGAGCTGTCCGCCCGCGCGGGACGGCTGCGGGCCGCCTTCCACCTCTACAACACCGAGGCGGACGTGGACCGGCTGCTGGACGTCCTGGCGGGCTGAGCGCCGGAGGTGTCCCCGGGCGTGCGCGGACACGGGAAGGGGCCTCCCGTCCCACACGAGGAGGCCCCTTCCCGGCTCGGTGTCAGCGCACGGGCGTGAAGTCCCGCGCCCCGATGAAGTCCGGCCTGCGCACCGGCGCTGCGAACGGCTCCACCGCCGCGTTCTCCACGCTGTTGAACACGATGAAGACGTTGCTGCGCGGATACGGCGTGATGTTGTCGCCGGAGCCGTGCATGCAGTTGCAGTCGAACCAGGTGGCCGACCCCGCCCTGCCGGTGAACAGCTTGATGCCGTGCGCGTCGGCCAGCGCGGTCAGCGCCTCGTCGGACGGCGTGCCCGCGTCCTGCATCTGGAGCGACTTCTTGTAGTTGTCCTCGGGCGTGGCGCCCGCGCAGCCGAGGAACGTCCGGTGCGACCCCGGCATGATCATGAGGCCGCCGTTGGTGTCGAGGTTCTCGGTCAGCGCGATCGAGACGGACACCGTCCGCATGTTCGGCAGCCCGTCCTCGGCGTGCCAGGTCTCGAAGTCCGAGTGCCAGTAGAAGCCGCTGGCGCCGAACCCCGGCTTGACGTTGATCCGCGACTGGTGGACGTAGACGTCCGAGCCGAGGATCTGCCGCGCCCGGCCGACCACCCGTTCGTCGCGCACCAGCCGGGCGAACACCTCGCTGATCCGGTGCACCTCGAAGACGGAGCGGATCTCCTGGGACGTCGGCTCCACGATGGAGCGCTCGTCGGCCCGGACCGCCGGATCGGCCACCAGCCGGTCCAGCTCGCGCCGGTAGACGGCGACCTCGTCGGGGCCGATCAGCTCCTCGACGGCGAGGAAGCCGTCGCGCTCGAACGACTGGAGCCCGTCGGACGTGATCGGGCCGGGCGTGTCCGGGGCGCCCCAGACGACCGGGTCCTGGCGCGGGACGGACACCTCGGTGGCTCCGCGGGTCGGGTAGAGGTCCTGCACGGTGGCGGTGGTCATGGGTTCCTCACACCTCCTCGGGCTCGGTGAGCAGGGGGTAGACGCCGTTCTCGTCGTGGTCCTCCCGCCCGGTGACCGGCGGGTTGAACACGCAGATGCAGCGGAAGTCCTCCTTGACCTTGAGCGTGTGCCGCTCGTGGCCGTTCAGGAGGTACATGGTGCCGGGCGTGATCGTGTACGTCTTCCCGGTCTCGCGGTCGGTCAGTTCGGCCTCGCCCTCGACGCAGACCACGGCCTCGATGTGGTGGGCGTACCACATCGACGTCTCCGTGCCCGCGTACAGGATCGTCTCGTGGACGGAGAAGCCGACCTTCTCCTTGGCCAGGACGATGCGCTTGCTCTCCCAGGTGCCGGACGCCGCCTTCACGTGCCGGTCGGTGCCTTCGATCTCCTTGAACGATCGGACGATCACGGTGGTACGTGCCTCCTTGCAGAGTGTTCGCGATGGGTCGGGGACGACCCGGGTCAGGCGGTCTCGCGGACCGCGCGGGCGAGGGTGCTCATGCCCTCGTCCAGTTCCTCGGGGGTGGTGGTCAGGGCCGGCAGCAGCTTGACGACCTCGCTCTCGGGACCCGAGGTCTCGATGAGCAGGCCGAGGGCGAAGGCGCGCCGCGCCACCCGCTCGGCGCGGCCCTTGTCGTGGAACTCCAGGCCCCACACCAGGCCGCGGCCCCGGTACTCCTTGATGGCGGCGGCGTTCTCCTCGGCGATCGAGACGAGCCACTGCTCGACGCGCTCACCGCGGGCGCGGGTCTGCTTCTCCATCGCCGCCCCGTCCGCCCAGTACGCCTCCAGGGCGGCGGTCGCGGTGACGAAGGCCGGGTTGTTGCCGCGGAAGGTGCCGTTGTGCTCGCCCGGCTCCCAGACGTCCAGCTCGGGCCGGAACAGGCACAGTGACATCGGCAGGCCGTAGCCGCTGATGGACTTGGACACCGTGACGATGTCGGGGACGATCCCGGACTCCTCGAAGGAGAAGAAGGCGCCGGTGCGTCCGCAGCCCATCTGGATGTCGTCGACGATCAGCAGCATGTCCTGGCGTTCGCACAGCTCCTTGAGCGCGCGCAGCCACTCGGGCCGGGCGACGTTGATGCCGCCCTCGCCCTGCACGGTCTCCACGATCACGGCGGCCGGCTTGTTCAGACCGGAGCCCTGGTCCTCCAGGAGCCGCTCGAACCACAGGAAGTCGGGGACCGTGCCGTCGAAGTAGTTGTCGAACGGCATCGGCGTGCCGTGCACCAGCGGGACACCGGCCCCGGCCCGCTTGAAGGCGTTGCCGGTCACGGCGAGCGAGCCGAGCGACATGCCGTGGAAGGCGTTGGTGAACGACACGATGGCCTCGCGCCCCTTCACCTTGCGCGCCAGCTTCAGCGCGGACTCCACAGCGTTGGTGCCGGTCGGGCCCGGGAACATCACCTTGTACGGCAGGTCGCGGGGGCGCAGCACCAGGTTCTGGAAGGTCTCCAGGAAGCGGCGCTTGGCGACGGTGGACATGTCGAGTCCGTGGGTGACGCCGTCGCGTTCGAGGTAGTCGATCAGCGCCCGTTTCAGCACGGGGTTGTTGTGGCCGTAGTTGAGGGAGCCGGCACCGGCGAAGAAGTCGAGGTACTCGTGGCCGTCCTCGTCGTACATCCGGCTGCCGCGCGCGTGGTCGAAGACGGTGGGCCAGCCGCGGCAGTAGCTGCGCACCTCGGACTCCAGGGTCTCGAAGACGCTCAGGTCGGGCTGGGTGATGGTCACGACGAATCGCTCCTCGGGGGGTGGGGAGTGGAAGACCGGTCGGGTCGGCGGTTCGGGCGGGGCCCGGCGGGCGCGGTGGTCCGGTGCGCCGCGCGGGTCCCCGGTGGGTCCGTGGGCCGGGGGATCAGTGGTTCAGCGGGCCTATCCGGTGCAGGACCTCGGGGTCGTGCGGTCCGTCCGGGAACTCGGCGGTGCGGAACAGCACCTCGCGCTCGACACGGGCGCCGTGCCGGGCGGCGAAGGAGGCAAAGAGCCGCTCGGAGGCGGTGTTCCCCGGAGAGATCGTGGTCTCCAGGGCGGTGAGCCCGCTCTCGGCGGCGACGCGGGCGGCGAGCGCGTCCAGCAGCCGGGCGGCGAGTCCGCGTCCGCGGTGGCCGGCGTCGACGGCGACCTGCCACACGAGGAGGGTGCCGGGGCGGTCGGGCCGCACGTACCCGGTGATGAAACCGACCGGCTCGCCGTCGGCGTCACGCGCCACGGCGGAGGTGGCGGCGAAGTCGCGGCACCACAGCAGGTAGCTGTACGAGGAGTTCACGTCCAGCGTCCCGGAGTCCTTGGCGAGCCTCCAGAGCGCGGCGCCGTCGGCGACGACGGGGCGCTCGATGGATACGGGATCTGTCTTTTCCGTGGAGTCGGTTCGCAGGTCTGCTTGTGCGGCAGTCATGCGAATTGAACTTACCGAGCTGAATTGGAAAATGCATCGCCCGGCACTCTTACGTGGCAACGCCACGTGTGTTATCGCGCGAGCGTGCGTCCGCGCGATCGGCCGCAACTTGCGGTGGTTTGCCCGGTAATTACGGGGCAAAAGGGGCGCGTCTGTGGAGTGCATCACAATGGCGTAACTCCCGGGACCGCCTTGCCGAGGCCCGGGAATTACGTCTTCGAACGTTCGTGAAAACGTGGCGTTTAGAGATGGGGAAACGGGGCAGAAGAGAACGGGAAGCTGCCCCGAATTTAATTCCTGGAATTACTGTGCTTTCACGGTTCTCACCGATCCCGCGACGACGGCGGCTGCCGCGGCCGCGGGCGGCGCGGCTAGTCCCAGGCCGCTGCGGCGGCCCGGCGGGCGGCCTCCGGGTCGAGACCGTCCGCGGTGCCGCGTTCGGCGGACAGGGCGGCGGCGAGGGCCGTCAGACAGGCGTCGACGGTCTCGGGGGTGGCGTCCGGGCCGTAGTGGTTGACCCGGATCATCTCCCCGGCCAGCGGACCGCCGCCCGCCGCCAGCGGGAGCGCCGGGTCCGCCGCCAGGGCGCGGGCCACCAGGGCGGAGGCCGCGACGTCGGCGGGCGCGCGCAGGGTCGTGGCGACCGGGGCCGCCTCGGACGCCTTGTGGACGTACGGTTCGAGGCCGCCGCCCAGCGCGCTCGCCCCGGCCCGGGTCGCCGCGGCGGCGGACCGGTGGCGTGCCGTCACCGCGTCCAGGCCGCTCTCCTCGATGCGTTCGACGCACGCCTCCAGGGCGAGCATCTCCAGTTGCGCGGGGGCGTGCAGCAGCGCGCGGCGCCCGCCGTCGATCCAGCGCTCCTTCCAGTCCAGCAGGGACAGGTAGGAGCGGCGGGGCGCGTGCGGATTGGCCGCCATCCGGGCCCAGGCGCGCTCGCTGACCGACACCGCCGACACCCCGGCGGGACCGCCCATCGCCTTCTGCGCCCCGATCACGCACAGGTCCACGCCCCACGCGTCCGGCAGCACCGGCTCCGCGCCGATGGAGGCCACCGCGTCCAGGTAGAACAGGGCGCCCTGCTCCCGTACCGCCGCGCCGATCTCCGCGACCGGGTTGGTGTTGCCGGTCGCCGCCTCCGCGTGCACCAGCGACACGAAGTCGATCTCCGGGTGCTCGGCGAAGGCCGCGCGGACCTGCGCGGCGGTCACCGCCGTGTGGTACGGCACCGACAGGTCGTGCACCGTGGCGCCGCAGTCCCGCAGCCAGTCGCCGAACGTCTGGCCGTAGGGACCAGTGATCACGTTCAGCGCCACCGTGCCGGGCCCCGCCGCCGCGCGGATCGCGCCCTCCAGCGGCAGCAGCGCCTCGCCCTGGGTGATCACGACGTCCTGCTCGGTGGCGAGCAGCCGCGCCACCCGGTCCTCGATGGAGGCGAAGCGGGCGGCGCTCAGCGGGGCGAGGTCCAGGAAGGGATGGGTCACGGCGGTGCTCTCTTCTCGGTCACGAGGTACGACGGAGTCGAGAGTATCCGGCGGCCCGGTCCGGGGTGCCCGGCGCCCGCCCTCCGCCGGGCGGCACCCGCCCTGTGCCGGGCCGGGCGGCCCGGGGCGGCCCCGGCCCGCCGGGGAGCGGGTCACTAGGGTGCGGGGCATGAGCGATGGCGCGGTGCTGCATGTGAAGGGGCGGGTCCTTCTCGGTCCCGGCGACGACCAGGTCCGTGACGAACTGTGGGTGGTGGGCGGCCGGATCACCTACACCCGCCCGCCCGGCGCCCGGGAGGCGCGCACCGTCGAGGGCTGGGCGCTGCCCGGTCTGGTCGACGCGCACTGCCACGTCGGCCTGGACGCACACGGCGCGGTCCCCGACGAGGTGGCCGAGAAACAGGCGCTCACCGACCGGGAGGCCGGGGCGCTGCTGCTGCGGGACGCCGGTTCGCCCGCCGACACCCGCTGGACCGACGACCGCGAGGACCTGCCGAAGATCATCCGCGCGGGCCGGCACATCGCCCGCACCCGCCGCTACATCCGCAACTACGCCCACGAGATCGAGCCCGGGGACCTGGTCGCGTACGTCGACCGGGAGGCCCGGCGCGGCGACGGCTGGGTCAAGCTGGTCGGCGACTGGATCGACCGCGACCTCGGCGACCTGTCCGCCTGCTGGCCCCGCGAGGCGGCCGCGGCGGCGATCGCGCGGGCGCACGAGCTGGGCGCCCGGGTGACCGCGCACTGCTTCGCCGAGGACTCGCTGCGCGACCTGGTCGAGTCCGGCATCGACTGCATCGAGCACGCCACGGGCCTCACCGAGGACCTGATCCCGCTGTTCGCCGAGCGCGGGGTCGCCATCGTGCCCACCCTCGTCAACATCGCGACCTTCCCCTCGCTCGCGGCGGGCGGCGAGGGCAAGTTCCCGCGCTGGTCGGCCCATATGCGCCGGCTCCACGAGCGCCGCTACGACACCGTCCGCGCCGCCCGCGACGCCGGGATCCCGGTGTACGTCGGCACCGACGCGGGCGGCTCGCTGCCGCACGGCCTGGTCGCGGCCGAGGTCGCGGAGCTGGTCAAGGCGGGCATCCCGCCGGTCGAGGCCCTGTCGGCTACGGCCTGGGGCGCCCGGTCGTGGCTCGGCAGGCCCGGCCTTGAGGAGGGCGCCCCGGCCGACCTCGTCGTGTACGAGACGGATCCGCGGGCGGACGTACGGGTGCTGGCGGCGCCGCGGCGGGTGGTGCTGAACGGGCGGGTCGTCGGCTAGGGCAGCTCCCGGCCGGGACACCGGCCGGGACACCGGCCGGGCGGCAGGCGGCGGTCGTCGCGCGGTTGACGGGTGGGTGACCGCCGCACCGGCCGGTCGTTGTGCACGCCTTCACGCGCGCCGCGTGCGCCCGGTCGGTGCGCGCGTCCGGTGCGCGCGGGGGACATGTGGGTGACGCAGGCGAACACTCGTACCGGACAAATCGAAAACAGGGCCGGAAACCCCACGAAGGAGTGAAGTCACGCAGGATCGCCGCCCGTTCACTCTGGGTGCGTAATTCTGTCCGGGTCCCAAGCATCACTCTCTGGGGGTCCCACTCCGTGAACGGCAACAACTTCCGCATGCCCGCACGCCGCTGCGCCGTCGCAGCCGCGGCCACCGTCCTCGCCGCAGGCCCGGTGGCGCTGGCCGGCGCGGGCTCCGCCCACGCCGGCGACGGCCACGGCCACGGCCGCGCGAGCGCGTCCGTGCTGCGCACCGGCCTGGACGTGTCCCTGCTCAACAAGACGGTGAACGTCCCGCTCACCCTCTCCCTCAACGAGGTCCAGGCACCGGCGAGCGCCCGGCAGACCGCGCTGAGCGCCCGCCTCGACGGCGTCGACGGCGGCAGGCCGTTCACCGTGCTCAGCGCGGACGTGGCGACGGCGGACGCGAAGGTCTCGGCGAGCGGGGCCGAGGGCAGCGTGCACCTCGCCCACGCCCGCGTCCACCTGCCCGGACTGCCCCTGCTGTCCGTCATCGAGGTCGACCAGGTCACCTCGAAGGCGATCTGCGCGACCGGCCGGGCCCCGGCCGCCACCAGCGACGTGCTGGGCGCGGTGACCGTGCTCGGCAAGAAGGTGACGCTGTCCGCGGGCGGCACCACCCGGGTGCAGGTCCCGGCGGTCGGCGAGGTCCGCCTCGACCTCTCGCAGCACGAGACCACCTCCCGCACGGCCGCGGCGACGGCCCTGCGGCTCAAGGTCTCCGTCAACCCGCTCAAGCTCAACGTCGCCGAGGTCGAGGGCACCGTCACCCTCGCCCACGCGAGCTGCGAGTCCCCCACGGCCCCGGAGAAGTCCCCCGAGCCCGCCGCCACCCCCGCCGCCGGGGTGAAGCCCCAGGGCGGCCCCGCCACCGAGCCCGCCGAACCCGCGAAGGCCGACCTCGCCGAGACCGGCGGCAGCTCCCTGACGCCCTACCTCGCGGGGGGCTCGGCGGTGCTGCTGGCCGTGGGCGGCGGAGTCCTCGCGCTGCTGCGCAGGCGCAGGAGCTGACGCGGGGGAGGCGCGGTAGGAGGGGGCGGCCGGAGGGGCAGGAGGGGAAGGGCGCGGGGGCGCGGGAGGCGGTCGGCCTTGCACGCCCTCCGTGCCGCCCTCCGTGCCGCCCTCCGGGGCGCCGGCCGTGCCGCCGCCCGGTCAGGACAGCGCGGCGTCCAGTGCCGCCAGGAACCCGTCCGTCGTCTCCCGGTCCCGTACCGCGACCCGTATCCAGTCGGGTCCGAGCCCCGGGAAGGTGTCGCCGCGGCGGACCGCGTACCCGAGGGTGCGCAGCCGCCGTCGTACCCGGGCCGCGTCCGGTGTCCGCACCAGGACGAACGGGCCCTCGGCGGGCCCGGCCACCTGGAGGCCCCGGTCCGCGAAGGCGGTCAGGCCCGCCACCAGGTGGCCGCGGTCCGCGGCTGTGCGGTGCGCCGCGTGTGCCGCCTCGGCCAGGGCGCGCGGCTCCACGCACGCCGCAGCCGCCGCCAGCGCCGGGCCGGACACCGGCCACAGCGGCTGGGCCCGTTCCAGCGCGGCGACGGTCTCCGGGGCGGACAGCACATAGCCGATGCGCAGTCCGGCCAGCCCCCAGGTCTTGGTGAGGCTGCGCAGCACCACGAGGCCGGGCACGTCGGTCCGCCCGGCCAGCGCCTCCCGCTCGCCGGGCACCGCGTCCATGAACGCCTCGTCGACCACCACCGTGCGGCCCGGCCGGGCGAGCCGGGTGAGCGTCCGGGCCGGATGCAGCACCGACGTCGGGTTGGTGGGGTTGCCGACCACCACCAGGTCCGCGTCCCCGGGCACATCCGCCGGGTCGAGCCGGAAGCCGTCCCGCTCCCGCAGCAGCACCCGGTCCACGGAGTGCCCGGCGTCCCGCAGCGCCGCCTCCGGCTCGGTGAACTGCGGGTGCACGACGACCGGCCTGCGCACCTTCAGCGCCCGCGCCAGCAGCACGAACGCCTCCGCCGCGCCCGCCGTGAGCAGCACCCGGTCCACCGGCAGCCCGTGCCGGGCGGCCACCGCGGCCCGCGCGGCCCGCCCGTCCGGATAGGCCGCGAGCGAGTCCAGCGAGGCGGTGATCCGCTCCCGCAGCCACGGCGGCGGGGTCCCGGTCCGCACGTTCACGGCGAGGTCGGTCAGCGCCGCGCCGTCGTCGCGCACCTCCGCGTCACCGTGGTGCCGCAGATCGTGCCCGCCGGTCTCGTCGGCCCCGGCCGCCCCGGCCGCCCCGGCCGTCTCGTCCGTCACCGCGTGCTCCTCAGTGCGCATGCTCGTGCGCGTGCCCGCCGTGGTGGTGGCCGTGGTGGTGGCCGTCGTCGTCCGGGTGGAAGTGCGGCTGCTGCGGCAGTCCCACCTTGTCCTCGAAGCCGGGCAGGGCGATGCGGTAGACGCAGGAGTCGCAGTTCATGCGCACCATGCCCCCGGCCGCCTCCTCGTAGCGCTCCATCACCAGGTCGAGCAGTTCGGGCTCCGGTCCGATGACGTCCGCCGAGCGCACCTCGACGTCCGGGTGGGCCGCCGCCCAGTCCTCGGTCTGCCGCCGGACCCGGTCCGGCAGGATGCCGGTGAACAGGAAGTACGGCAGGACGACGATCCGGCGGGCGCCCAGCCGGACACAGCGGTCCAGGCCGCTCGGCACGTCCGGCGCGGCCAGCGACACGAACGCGGTCTCCACGCCCGCGTACCCGCGCCCCTCCCACAGCAGCCGGGACGCCTTGAACACCTCGGCGTTGGCGTCCGGGTCGGTCGAACCGCGCCCGACCAGCAGCACGGTCACCTCCGACCGGTCGCCGTCCGTGCCCCGGAGCGCCTCGTCCAGCCGCCGCTCCAGCACCCGCAGCAGCGCCGGGTGCGGACCCAGCGGACGGCCGTAGGTGTACGAGATCCCCGGGTGCCGCTCCTTCTCGCGGGCCAGGGCCGCCGGGATGTCCCCCTTGGCGTGCCCGGCGGACACCAGCATCAGCGGCACGGCGGCGAACCGGCGCGCACCGCGCTCCACCAGTTCGGTGACCGCGTCGCCCAGCGGCGGCGGGGACAGCTCGATGAAGCCGCCCGCCACGGGCAGTTCGGGGTGGCGGCGGCCCAGCTCCCGCACGAAGTCGCGGAAGGCCTCGGCACCGGCGTCGTCCCGGGTGCCGTGTCCGGCGATGAGCAGGGCGGGCGGCGTCGGGGTGGTCACAGGATCTCCTCGGGTGAAAAGGGGTGGTGCGATGGGTGGTGCGGGGGGTGGCAGGGGAGGCGGGGGGTGGCCGCCGGGGCACCGGCGCTCACGCGTGCTCCCCCTGCCAGCGGTAGCCGCGCGGGGTCACCATGCGGCCCGCGATCCGCCGGGTCGCCGTGTTGCCCACGGTCACGACGGTCATCATGTCCACGGTCGCCGGGTCGAGCGCGGCCAGTGTGGTCAGCCGGCTGGACTCGTCGGGCCGTGAGGCGTTGCGCACGACACCGACCGGCGTCCCGGGGTCCCGGTGCCCGGCCAGGATCGCCAGCGCCTTGGGCAACTGCCAGTCCCGGCCCCGGGAGCGGGGGTTGTAGAAGGTCACGACGAGATCGGACTCGGCGGCGGCCCGCACCCGCCGCTCGATGACCTCCCACGGGGTGTGCAGGTCGGACAGGCTGATCGAGACATGGTCGTGCCCGAGCGGCGCGCCCAGGATCGCCCCGGCCGCGAGCGCCGCCGTGACCCCCGGCACCCCGACCACGTCGATGTCGTCGGACGCCTCGGCGAGCGCGGGCGAGGCCATGGCGTACACCCCGGCGTCGCCGCTGCCGATCAGCGCGACGGCGTGCCCGGCGCGGGCCTCGGCGACGGCGGTCCTGGCCCGCTCCTCCTCGGCGCCGAGCCCCGACTCCAGGATCCGGGTGCCCGGCCGCAGCAGGTCGCGGATCTGGTCGACGTACTGGTCGAGCCCCACCAGCACGGCGGCGCGGCGCAGTTCGCCGCGGGCGCGCGGGGTCAGCAGGTCCCGGGCGCCGGGGCCGAGCCCGACCACCGCGAGCCGCCCGCGCACCGGCCGCCGTACGACCGCGCAGGTCGCCATCGCGGGCCGGCCGTCCGCCCGCGCCGACTTCCGCTTGGGGACGAGGAGTTCGCCGCCGCCGAGCAGGGCGGCGGCCTCGGCGACCGAGGGGGTGCCGACGGCGGCGAGCGGCGCGTCGGACGGGTGGGGCACGTCGACCCCGGCCAGTTCGGCGGCGGAGTACGTCACCAGGGGCACGCCCAGCGCCTCGGCCGCCGCGACGATGCCGGGCTCGCCCGCCTTGGCGTCCACCGTGGCCAGGCGGGCGACGCTGCGGGGGGAGAGACCGGCCTCGCGCAGCGCGTCCTCGACCAGGCCCAGCACCTCTTCGGCGGGCGCCCCGGCGGAGGCGCCCACGCCGACGACCAGGGACGGCGGCCTGAGGACCACCTCGCGCCCGCCCGCCGCGCCCGCCCGGTCCGTCACCCGTACGGCGTACTCGGCCGCCGTTCCGGGGGGCGCGAGGGGCAGCGCGGGCAGTGGCCAGGGCACCTCGGCGTCGAGCCGTACCGGCACCCCGTCCAGCAGCGCCCGCGACACCCCGGCCACATCGCCCTCGACGGGCAGGCCGAGGGTGTCCAGACCGGCCAGTCCCGCGGCGTCCGTCGCGGTCGTCACCACCGGCGCGGCACCCAGCACCCCGGCGACCTCTCCGGCCAGCCCGTTGGCGCCGCCGCCGTGCCCGCCGACCAGCGACACGGCGAACCGGCCGCCCTCGTCGACGCAGACCACGCCCGGGTCGGACGCCTTGTCCGCCAGCAGCGGCGCGATCAGCCGGACCACCGCGCCCGTGGCCAGGAAGCACACGAGCTGCTCGCACTCGGCGAACGCGGCCCGTACGGCGGCGCCCGCGGGCCCGTCGTAGACCCGGGTGCGCTCCGGCCACGCGGCCGCCAGCCGGTCCCGCGCCACCGCGCCCGCCGCGGTGGCGGAAATGAGGCCGATCACTGGGCAACTCCTTCTTCGGGTTCTTCTGCTTCTTCTGCTTCTTCTGCGGATCCGTTTTCGGGCAGGGCCGCCGGGGACCCTTCGGCGGGGGCCGCCGGGGGCCGTACGCCCCACAGCAGGAAAACGGGATGGGTCGCCGCGAGCCGGGTCACGTCCCCCGGCAGCGGCGCGAGCCGGGACGCCTGGAGCAGTACGCCGTCGCAGGTCAGCCCGGCGTCCAGGAGCGCCTGCCGGGCGGTGGGCACCCGGTCGAGGGCGGCCAGCGCGACGACGACCGTACGGCGGGCCCGGCGCGCGCACACCCCGACGACGGCCGGCAGATCGCGTCCGCCGCCGCCGACGAACACGGCGTCCGGATCGGCGTCGAGCCCGGCCAGCGCGCCGGGCGCCGTCCCGTGGACCACGGCCATGTCCACGCCGTGCGCGGCCGCGTTGGCCCGCACCCGCTGCACGCCGTCCGCGGTCTTCTCCACCGCGACGACCGCCGCGCCCAGCCGGGCGCACTCCACGGCCACCGAACCCGATCCGGCGCCGACGTCCCACACCAGGTCGCCGGTGCGCGGCCCGAGCCGGGCCAGGGCCAGCGCCCGCACCTCCGCCTTGGTGATCATCGAGTCGCGGTGCGCGAAGGCGTCCTCCGGCAGCGCCCAGCCCGGGGCGGGCGGCGGCGGCCCGGCGAGCGTCCGCACGGCGCCCAGCGCCCGCGCCTCGTCCAGGCAGAGCACCACGTTGACCGCCGTGCCCCAGTCCCGGGCGGCGGCCTCGGCGGGCGTGACCCGCTCCACGCGCTCGCGGTCGCCGCCCAGCGCCGAGGCCACCACCAGCACCCGGTCACCGGCCGGATGCCGGGCCAGCGCGGCGCCCAGCTCGGCGGGGCCCGCGCCAGGACCGGTCAGCACGGCCACCTTCGGCCGGGCCCTGCACACGTTGACCGCGGTCCGCAGCTCCCGCCCGTGCGCGCTGACCACCGCGGCGTCCTCCCACGGCAGCCCCACGCGCGCGAACGCGGCGGCCACCGAGGACACCCCCGGCCGCACGTCCAGCGCCCTGGGCCCGAACCGCTCCGCCAGCGCCCGTACGATCCCGAAGAACCCCGGGTCGCCCGAGGCCAGCACGACCGCGCGCCGTCCGGCCCCGGAGCACTCGGCGAGCGCGTCCAGCGCGGGCGCCAGCGGCCCCAGCACCACCCGCCGGGCGCCCTCGGGCAGCGCGGCGGCGTCCAGGTGCCGCCGCCCGCCCACGACGAGCGCGGCCCCGGCGAGGACGTCGGCGCCCACGCCCCCGGAGACGCCCGTCCCCGTGCCGACCACCGTGATCACGTGCTCGCACCCCGCGCGCGCAGGGCCTTGCGGGCCTCCGGGTCGGCCTTGCGGAAGCCGTGGAAGTGCCCCGGGTGGTACAGGTGGGAGCGGGTGCCGTGCGCGCCGAGCGCCGGGCCGACCAGGAAGAGGGTGTGCTTCCAGAGCCGGTGCTCCTTGACGGTCTCCTCCAGGGTGCCGATCGTGCACCTGACGACCAGCTCCTCCGGCCAGGTCGCCTGATGGGCCACCACGACCGGCGTCGACGTCGGATAGCCGCCCTCCAGCAGCTCCCGCACCAGCTGGCCGCTGCGGGCCGCCGACAGGAAGACGGCCATGGTGGTGCCGTGCCGGGCGAACTCGCGCACCTCCTCGCCGGGCGGCATCGGCGTCTTGCCGCCGCCGAGCCGGGTGAGGACGACCGACTGCGCCACCTCCGGGATGGTCAGCTCGCGCCCGGCGAGCGCGGCCACGGCGGAGAAGGACGACACCCCGGGCACGATCTCCGTCTCGATGCCGAGGTCCGCGCACCGGTCCAGCTGCTCCTGCGTACCGCCCCACAGCGCCGGGTCGCCGGAGTGGATCCGCGCCACCTTCAGACCCTCGGCGCGGGCCCGCTCGTACACGGCGACGACGTCCTCCAGGGACATGGTGGCCGAGTCCAGGATCTGGGCGCCCGCGCGGGCGTGCTCCAGCACCTCGGCCTGGACCAGGCTGGCCGCCCAGATCACCACGTCGGCCTCGGCGATCGCCCGCGCGGCGCGGAAGGTCAGCAGGTCGGCGGCGCCGGGACCGGCACCGACGAAGGTCACCTTGCCGGTGGGGGCATCGGCCATGGGGTCGGGTCCTCTCGTACGGAATGTCATGGTGTGTGGTGGTCGGGAAGTGGCCGGATGTGCGCGATCGGGGGTTGATCGGATAGCAAGGGCACATGGCGGTCTTCGTCGCGCTCGGCGCGTTCCTGATGACGCTGGCCGGCGGCTGGACGGCACAGCGGGTCACCGACCGCCGCCATCTGGTCCTCGGACTGGCCGGCGGCCTGATGCTCGGTGTGGTCGGACTCGATCTGCTGCCCGAAGCGCTCGACGCGGTGGGCCGGGAGGTGTTCGGCGTCCCCGCGGCCCTGCTGCTGTTCGTGGCCGGATTCCTGCTGGCCCATCTCGTCGAGCGGCTGCTGGCCGCCCGGCAGGCCGCGCACGGCGGCGAGGAGGGCCACCGGCACCGCTCGGCCGAGGTGGGCCTGACGGCCGCCGCCGCGCTGGTCGGGCACAGCGCCATGGACGGCGTGGCGATAGGCGCCGCCTTCCAGATCGGCGGCGGCATGGGCATCGCCGTCGCTCTCGCCGTGATCGCCCACGACTTCGCGGACGGCTTCAACACCTTCACCCTGACCAGCCTGTACGGCAACGCCCGCCGCAAGGCGATCGCGATGCTCGTCGCGGACGCGCTGGCCCCCGTGGTGGGCGCCGCCTCGACCGCGTTCGTCACCATCCCCGAGTGGTTCCTCGGCGGCTATCTCGGCCTCTTCGCCGGCGTGCTGCTCTATCTCTCCGCCGCCGAGATCCTGCCCGAGGCCCACCACGAGCACCCGGCCCGCTCCACCCTGCTGTGCACGGTGGCGGGCGTCGCGTTCGTCTGGCTCGTGGTGGGCCTGGCGGCCTGAGCGGCCCCGGGCCCGGTCCCGGACGGCGGCACTCACAGCTTGCCGCCCCGGCCGTCCGCGCGCCGCGCCGGTGCGATCAGCGTCGACAGATACGGCAGCGGAGCGCCGTCCAGCTCGGCGGCCGGCCGCACCGACTCCTCCGGCAGCCCCAGCGCGGAACCCCACACGGCGTCGTCGAGCCGCCCGCTGTCCCGCAGCGCCTCGGCGACCTCGGCCGCCTGCCGCCCGAACTTGTACGCCACGACCGTCCCCGGCCCGTTCAGCGCGTCCTTGAGCACCGCCGCACCGGCGGTCACCGGCACCAGCGTCAGCGGCTCCGTGCCCTCGGTCAGCACCGCGCCCGAGCGGGCCGCCAGGTCCTGCATCGCGGTGATCCCCGGCACCGTCTCCACCACCGTGCCCGGCACCAGGGCGGCCACGGTCTGCGCCAGATACGTGAACGTCGAATAGACGTTCGGATCGCCGATGGTCGCGAAGGCCACGCTCCCGTGCTCCCGCAGCAGCCCGGCGACCCGCTCCCCGGCCGCGTCCCACGCCGCCTCGCGCCGCGCCCGGTCGGTCCGCTCGTTCAGCGCGAACACCACCCGTACGACCTTGTCCGACGGCACGTAGTGCAGCACGGTGGCCTCCGCGCGCCCGCGCTCCCCGGTGTCCATGACCGGCACCACCACGACGTCGGCCGCGCGCAGCGCGTTCACGCCCTTGACGGTCACCAGCTCCGGATCACCCGGCCCGACCCCCACTCCGACCAGCCTGCTGCTCATGACGTCCGGCACCTTTCCACGAACCGACGGGCCACATTGGGCTCGGACGCCCAGTGCGTGTGCAGATAACTCGCGTGCACGCCCCGGCGCACGAAACCCTCCATCCGGCGCACCGGGGCCCGCAGGCCCCAGGCGGCCTCCTCACCGGCACCGGGCTCCACGGCGGTGCGGTGGAACTCGTGCCCCCGCATCCGCGTACCGGCCGGCGCCAGCGCGCTGTCGGAGACGGCCACCGCGTCCCGGTAGCCGAGGGTCAGCCGGTCCGTCATCCGCGCGGTGGCGTCCAGCACCCCGCACATCGGCTGCCCGTCCAGCTCCCGGCACAGATACAGCAGCCCGGCGCACTCGGCGGCCACCGGGGCCCCGGACAGCGCCAGCGCGGCGACCGCCTCGCGCAGCGCCTCGTTGGCCGACAGCTCGGCGGCGTGGACCTCCGGGAACCCGCCGCCGACGACCAGCCCGGCGGTGCCCTCCGGCAGCTTCTCGTCCCGCAGCGGATCGAAGACGACGACCTCCGCCCCGGCCGCGGCCAGCAGCTCGGCGTGCTCGGCGTAGGAGAAGGTGAACGCGGCCCCGCCGGCCACGGCGACCACGGGCGCGCGCCCGCCGCCGGAACCCGGCGCCGGGCCCCCGGGATCCCAGGGGGAGGGGTCGCCGGGCAGCGGCCCCGCCGACCGCGCCAGCGCCTCCAGCGCGGCCAGGTCGCAGCCCCGCTCCACCTGCGCGCCCATCGCGGCGACCGCCTCCACCGCGGCACCCTGCCGCTCGGCGACCGGCACCAGCCCGAGGTGCCGGGACGGCGTGTCCACCTGCGGCGCCCGCCGCAGCACCCCCAGCACCGGCACCCCCACCGACTCCAGCGCCTGGCGCAGCAGCTCCTCGTGCCGGTCGGAGCCGACCTTGTTGAGGATCACGCCCCCGATCCGCACCAGCGGGTCCCACGTCACGAACCCGTGCACCAGCGCCGCCACCGACCGCGACTGCGAGGACGCGTCGACCACCAGCACGACCGGCGCCCGCAGTAGCTTCGCGACCTGCGCCGTGGACGCCAGCTCGCCCTGCCCGGCCGCGCCGTCGTACAGCCCCATCACGCCCTCGACGACGGCGATGTCGCACCCGCGCGCCCCGTGCAGGAACAGCGGCGCGATCAGCTCGGGGCCGCACAGGTAGGCATCGAGATTGCGGCCCGTCCGCCCGGTGGCGAGCGCGTGGTACCCGGGGTCGATGTAGTCCGGCCCCACCTTGTGCGGGGACACGGCGAGACCGCGCCCGGCCAGCGCGGCCATCAGACCGGTGGCCACGGTGGTCTTGCCGCTGCCGGAGGCCGGCGCGGCGACGACCAGCCGCGGCACGGACGTGGCGGACGCAAAGGACGCGCCGGACGCGGCCGGGCGCGGGGGAGGGGAGGTCAGCACGGCGTCACCACTCGATGCCCCGCTGGCCCTTCTGCCCCGCGTCCATCGGGTGCTTGACCTTGGACATGTCGGTGACGAGGTCGGCGGCCCCCACCAGCTTCTCCGGCGCGTTGCGCCCGGTGATCACCACATGCTGGTTCCCCGGCCGGTCGCGCAGCACCTCCACGACCTCGTCGGTGTCCACCCAGCCCCAGTGCATCGGGTACGCGAACTCGTCGAGCACGTACAGCCGGTACGTCTCGGCGGCCAGGTCCCGCTTGACCTGCTCCCAGCCCTCGCGGGCCTTGGCCTCGTTGTCCGTCTGCGCGTCCCGCTGGACCCACGACCAGCCCTCGCCCATCTTGTGCCAGACGACGCTGCCGCCCTCGCCGGAGTCGCCGAGCACCCGCAGCGCCCGCTCCTCGCCGACCCGCCACTTCGCCGACTTGACGAACTGGAACACCCCGATCGGCCAGCCCTGGTTCCAGGCGCGCAGCGCCAGCCCGAACGCGGCCGTCGACTTGCCCTTGCCGATCCCCGTGTGCACGACCACCAGCGCCCGGTTGCGGCGCTGACGCGTGGTCAGCCCGTCGTCCGGCACGGCACTCGGCTGTCCCTGCGGCACTACGCGGCCCTCCTCGACGTCCCCTGCACATCCCGGACCAGACCGGCGATGCTGTCGGCCCGCAGCTCGTCCAGCGTCACCGGCGTACCGCCCAGCTCACCGGCGAGCCGCCCGGCCAGACCCAGCCGCACCGGACCGGACTCGCAGTCCACGACCACCGAGGCGACCTGTCCGGCCGCCAGCAGCCGCGCCGCCCGCTCGGCCAGGGCGACCGGCTCGGGCCCGCCCGTCGCCCGGCCGTCGGTGACGACCACGAGCAGCGGACGCCGCGCCGGATCGCGCAGCCGCTCCACCCGCAGCACCTCGTGCGCCCGCAGCAGCCCGGCCGCCAGCGGCGTACGCCCGCCGGTCGGCAGCGACTCCAGCCGGACCGCCGCCGCGTCCACCGACGAGGTCGGCGGCAGCGCCACCTCGGCCGAGGATCCCCGGAAGGTCACCAGACCCACCTTGTCCCGCCGCTGGTAGGCGTCCAGCAGCAGCGACAGCACGGCACCCTTGACCGCGCTCATCCGCTGCCGCGCCGCCATCGACCCGGACGCGTCCACCACGAAGAGCACGAGGTTGCCCTCGCGCCCCTCCCGGGTCGCCTGCCGCAGATCGTCCCGGCGGACCACCAGACCGGGTCCCGACCGGCCGCGCGCCCGCTGGTGCGGCGCCGCCGCCCGCACGGTCGCCGCCAGATGCAGCTTGGTCAGCGTGCCGCGCGGCCGCCGCGCGCCCGTCGTACGCCCGTGCTCGGTCCGCGCCCGCGAGCGCCGCCCGGCGGCGCCCTCGCCGAGCCCCGGAACACTGAGCACCTTGGTACGGAACGGCTCCGCCGCCCCCACGGCGGCCTGCTCGCCCGCGCCCGCCCCGGACGGCTGCGGCTCGCCGCCCGTCTCGTCCTGCTGGTCCTGCTGGTCCTGCTGGTCCGGCTCGGGCCGCGCGCCGCTCTCGCCGCCCCGCGGACCGCCGTCCTCGGGCTCCGGCTGTCCGCCGCCCCCGCCCGGCCCGTCCGTCCCCGGACCGGGGTCCGGGTCGGGGTCCGGGTCGGGATCGTCGTCCTCGGGACCGGCGTACTCCTGGAGCGTCTCGTCCAGCTTGTCCTCGTCCAGGCCCGGCGCGTCGAACGGATTGCGGCGCCGCCGGTGCGGCAGCGCCAGCAGCGCGGCCTGCCGCACGTCCTCGGCGAGCACATCGCTCCGCCCCGCCCACGCGGCCAGCGCGGTCGCCGTGCGCGCCATCACGATGTCGGCGCGCATGCCGTCGACCTCGAAGGCCGCACAGGTCGCCGCGATCTGCCGCAGCGCCGCGTCACCGAGCCGCACCCGCGGCAGCAGCTCCCGCGCCGCCGCGATCCGGGCGCGCACCGCGGCCTCCTCGTCGGCCCAGCGCGCCGCGAAACCGGCCGGATCGTCGTCGTACGCCAGCCTCCTGCGCACCACCTCGACCCGCTGGTCCGGCTCCCGCGAGGCGGCCACCTCCACGGTCAGCCCGAACCGGTCCAGGAGCTGCGGGCGCAGCTCGCCCTCCTCCGGGTTCATGGTTCCCACCAGCAGGAACCGCGCGGCGTGCCGGACGGACACGCCCTCGCGCTCCACGTAGGAGGCGCCCATGGCGGCGGCGTCCAGCAGCAGGTCGACCAGATGGTCGTGGAGCAGGTTGACCTCGTCGACGTACAGGATCCCGCGGTGCGCGTCGGCGAGCAGCCCCGGCTCGAACGCCTTCACGCCCTCCGCGAGCGCCCGCTCGATGTCCAGCGCGCCCACCAGCCGGTCCTCGGAGGCGCCCACGGGCAGCTCGACCATCCGCGCCGGACGCGTCTCGAACGCCCCCGGCTCGTGCGGTCCGTCCGGGCAGGACGCATCGGGGGAGTCCGGGTCGCAGGAGAACCGGCACCCGGCGACCACGTCCACCGCGGGCAGCAGCGCCGACAGCGCCCGCACGGCGGTGGACTTCGCGGTGCCCTTCTCGCCGCGGACCAGCACCCCGCCGACCGCCGGGGAGACGGCGTTCAGCAGCAGCGCGAGCCGCAGGTCGTCCTGACCCACGACCGCCGTGAACGGAAACGGGGTACTCACTTCTCGTCACCCTCCAAGTCGCCCTCCAGCTCCAGATACGTGGCGCGCAGCCGCTCCAGCGTGTCCGCGTCCGGCTCCGCCCACAGCCCGCGCTCGGCGGCCTCCAGGAGCCGTTCGGTGATGCCGCGCAGCGCCCACGGGTTGGACGTGCGCATGAACTCCTGGTTCTCCGGCGAGAACACGTACTCCGCCGACAACTTCTCGTACATCCAGTCGTCGACCACGCCCGCCGTCGCGTCGTACCCGAACAGGTAGTCCACGGTCGCGGCCATCTCGAAGGCGCCCTTGTAGCCGTGCCGGCGCATGGCGGCCATCCAGCGCGGGTTGACCACCCGGGCCCGGAAGACGCGGTGGGTCTCCTCGCCCAGCGTCCGCGTCTTCACCTGGTCGGGCACGGCGGAGTCGCCGACGTACGCCTCGGGGCTGCCCCCCGTCAGATGCCGCACCATGGCGACCATGCCGCCGTGGTACTGGAAGTAGTCGTCGGCGTCGACGATGTCGTGCTCGCGTGTGTCGACGTTCTTGGCGGCCACCGCGATCCGCCGGAACGCCGTCTCCATGTCGCCGCGCGCCGCCCGCCCGTCGAGCCCGCGCCCGTAGGCGTAGCCGCCCCACACCGCGTACACCTCGGCGAGGTCCGCGTCCGAGCGCCAGTTGCGGGCGTCGATCAGCGGCAGCAGGCCCGCGCCGTAGGCGCCCGGCTTGGAACCGAAGATGCGGGCCGTGGCCCGGCGCCGGTCGCCGTGCTCCGCGGTGTCCTCGTCCGCGTGCGCCCGTACGTAGTTGGACTCGGCGGGCTCGTCCAGCTCCGCCACCGCCCGGACCGCGTCGTCGATCAGCCCGACCACGTGCGGGAACGCGTCCCGGAAGAAGCCGGAGATACGGACCGTGACGTCGACGCGCGGCCGGCCCAGCTCCTGGAGCGGGACGATCTCGAAGCCGGTGACCCGGCGCGAGGCGTCGTCCCACACGGGGCGGCAGCCCAGCAGTGCGAGGATCTCCGCGATGTCGTCGCCCTGGGTGCGCATCGCGGAGGTGCCCCACACCGTCAGGCCGACCGACCTCGGGTACGCGCCGGTGTCCTGGAGGTACCGCTGCACCAGCGAGTCCGCGAGGGACTGCCCGACCTCCCAGCTCAGCCGCGACGGGATCGCCTTGGGGTCGACGGAGTAGAAGTTCCGGCCGGTCGGCAGCACATTGACCAGACCGCGCGTCGGCGAGCCCGAGGGACCCGCCGGGACGTAACCGCCGTCCAGCGCCCGCAGGATGTGCCCGATCTCGTCGGTGGTCCGGGCCAGCCGGGGCACCACCTCCGTGCAGGCGAACTCCAGCACGGCCACGGCCGCGGAGAGTTCACCGCCGAGCACCCCGGCCACCAGCGCGGGGACGGCGGCCCGGTCCCAGCCGCGCTCCTCCATGCCCTCGGCGAACCGCCGGCACAGCGTCTCCAGCAGATCGATCGTGTCCGCCGCCGTCCGCGCCGGGCCCTCCACCAGGGCGGTCAGCTCCACCGGCACCTTCACCGCGGCACCCGGCTCGGCCAGCAGCTCCTTCTCCACCAGCCCGAAGTGCGCGGCCAGCGCCGCCCGCAGGCCCGGCAGCGCGTTCGCCTGGCCGCCCCACACCTGCGAGGCGCGCAGCACGGCCAGCACCAGGTTCACCCGGGGCTCGCCGACCGGTCCGCCGCCCAGGATGTGCAGTCCGTCGCGGATCTGCACGTCCTTGATCTCGCAGAGATAGCCGTCGATGTGCATGACGAACTCGTCGAACGCCGCGTCGTCGGGCTGCTCGTCCACATGCAGGTCGTGGTGGAGCTCGGCGGCCTTGACCAGGGTCCAGATCTGCGCGCGCACGGCCGGGGCCTTCACCGGGTCCAGGTCGGAGACGAGTGCGTACTCGTCCAGGAGCTGTTCCAGCTTGGCCAGGTCGCCGTAGGTGTCGGCGCGGGCCATCGGCGGCACCAGGTGGTCGACGACCGTGGCGTGCCCGCGCCGCTTGGCCTGGGTGCCCTCACCGGGGTCGTTGACGATGAACGGGTAGATCAGCGGCAGATCACCGAGGACCGCGTCCGGGGCGCAGCCGCCGCTCAGGCCCAGGCCCTTGCCCGGCAGCCACTCCATGGTGCCGTGCTTGCCCATGTGCACGACCGCGTCGGCGCCGAAACTGTGGTCCAGCCAGCGGTAGGCCGCCATGTAGTGGTGCGAGGGCGGCATGTCGGGGTCGTGGTAGATCGCGATGGGGTTCTCGCCGAAGCCGCGCGGCGGCTGGATCATCACGACCACGTTGCCGAACCGCAAGGACGCCAGCACGATGTCGTCGCCGTCCACGTACAGGCTGCCCGGCGGCTCGCCCCACGCCTCGGTCATCGCCTCCCGCAGCGCCGGGTCCAGCGTCTCGAACCAGGCCCGGTAGTCGGCCAGCGGCACCCGCGCGGGCGCGGCGGCCAGCTGGTCCTCCGTCAGCCACTCCACGTCGTGGCCGCCGGCCTCGATCAGCCGGTGGATCAGCTCGTCGCCGTTGTCCGGGTACTCCGTGAGCCCGTACCCGGCCTCCCGCAGCGCGTCCAGGACCCGTACCGCCGAGGCGGGCGTGTCCAGGCCGACCGCGTTGCCGACCCGGGAGTGCTTCGTCGGGTACGCGGTGAAGACCAGCGCGACCTTCTTCCCGGCGTTCGGCGTGTACCCGAGCCGGGCGTGCCGCACGGCGATCCCGGCGACCCGGGCCGCCCGCCCGGGGTCGGCGACGTACACCGGTACGCCGTCGGGGCCCTGCTCCTTGAAGGAGAACGGGACGGTGATCAGCCGTCCGTCGAACTCGGGGATGGCGACCTGCATCGCCGCGTCCATGGGGGACAGCGCGGCGTCGGAGGCGTCCCAGGCGGCCCGCGAGGAGGTCAGGCACAGCCCCTGGAGCACCGGGACGTCCAGGTCGGCGAGGGCGCCGATGTCCCACGCCTCCTCGTCGCCGCCCGCCGACGCCTGCGAGGCGTGGGTGCCGCCGGCCGCCAGGACGGTGGCCACCAGGGCGTCGGTCCGCCCGAGGATCTCGAACAGGCCGGGGTCCGCGCCGCGCAGCGAACCGCAGTACACCGGAAGCGCGTTGGCGCCGTGCGCCTCGATCGCCTCGCACAGGGTGTCCACGAAGGCGGTGTTGCCGCTCAGCTCGTGGGCGCGGTAGAAGAGCACACCGACCGTGGGGCGGCCCGGCACGCGCGGACGCTCCCCGCGCACCCCGAACTCCGGCATCCGGCGCGGCTCCTCGAAGCCCTCGCCGGTCAGCAGCACCGTGTCGGACAGGAACCGGGCCAGCTCGGCGAGGTTGTCCGGGCCGCCCTCCACCAGGTAGCGCAGCGCCTCGGCGACCACACCGGCGGGCACCGACGACTCGGCCATCAGCTCCGCGTCCGGCACGCTCTCGCCGCCCAGCAGCACGGTCGGCACACCGGACGCCTTCAGCGCGGCGAGCCCGTCCTCCCAGGCGCGCTTGCCGCCCAGCAGCCGCACCACGGCGAGGTCCGCGCCGTCCAGCAGCGCGGGCAGCTCACCGGTCACGTCCACCCGGGTCGGGTTGCCGATCCGGTAGGACGCCCCGCAGGCGCGGGCCGCCAGCAGATCGGTGTCGGCGGTGGACAACAACAACACTGTGCTCATGCGGGCGCTCCCGGTGGAATGAAAGGCAGTCCTTGCGGCGCGCCGGACTCGATGAGCCGCCACAGCGCGTCCGTGTCCGCGTGCTGTTCGATCAGGTCGCCGAGCCGGTCGAGCTGCTCCTCGCGCAGCGCGGCGAACGACGTGGTGGGCGAGGGCACGAAACGGCGGCCCGCGGCGGCGGCGACCACCCGCAGGAAGGCCCGGCGGAAGCCGTCCGACTCCAGCGAGCCGTGCCAGTGCGTGCCCCAGACCGAGCCGGCCCGGCAGCCGTCGAGGAAGGGCTCGCCGCCGGTGACGTCGGCGACGCCGTGATGGATCTCGTAGCCCTCGACCCGCTCGCCGAGGGCCGTCCCCTCGGGCCGGGCGAGGGTCTTGTCCGGGGCGAACCGGACGCGTACGGGCAGCAGTCCGAGCCCGTCGACCCGGCCGCGACGGCTCTCGACGTCGTCCTCGATGTGCTCGCCGAGGAGCTGGAAGCCGCCGCAGACACCGAGGACGGGCCGCCCCTCGGCGGCCCGGCGGCGCAGCGCGTCCGCGAGGCCCCGCTCGCGCAGCCAGTCCAGCGCCCGCACGGTGCCGCGGGTGCCCGGGACCACGACGAGATCGGCGTCGGCCAGTTCCTCGGGCCGGTCCACGAACCGCACGACGACGCCCGGTTCGGCGGCCAGCGCGTCCACGTCGGTGAAGTTGGACATCAGCGGGACGGCGCAGACGGCGACCCGCAGCACGTCCTCGCCGACCGGCGGCGCCACGGCGGACTCCCGTACGGCACCGCGCAGCGACACCCGCAGTCCGTCCTCCTCGTCGATGCCGAGCCCGTGCCGGAAGGGCAGCACCCCGTAGGTGTGCCGCCCGGTGAGCCCGTGCAGCATGCCGATGCCGGGTTCGAGCAGCGAGACGTCGCCGCGGAACTTGTTGACGAGGAAACCGGCGACCAGTTCCTGGTCCTCGGGACAGAGCAGGGCCACGGTGCCGAAGAAGGAGGCGAAGACGCCGCCGCGGTCGATGTCGCCGACGACGACCACCGGCAGCCGCGCGCCGCGCGCGATGCCCATGTTGACGATGTCGGTGCGGCGCAGATTGATCTCGGCCGGACTGCCCGCGCCCTCGCAGATCACCGCGTCGTAGGAGCCGCGCAGTTCGGCCAGGCAGTCCAGCACCGTGCCCAGCAGCCGCTGCTGGCGCCCGCCGTGGTAGCCGCGCGCGCTCATCTCGCCCACCGGCCTGCCCAGCAGCACCACTTGGCTGCTCTGCTCGCCGCCCGGCTTGAGCAGCACCGGGTTCATCAGCGCGGTCGGCTCGATCCGGCACGCCTGCGCCTGCATGGCCTGCGCCCGGCCGATCTCGGCGCCCTCACGGGTGACGAACGAGTTGAGGGACATGTTCTGCGCCTTGAACGGCGCGACCTTGACGCCCTGGCGTGCCAGCCACCGGCAGATCCCGGCGGTGACGACGCTCTTCCCGGCGTCGGAGGTGGTCCCGGCGACGAGCAGCCCGCCGCCCCGGCCACCGCTCATGACGTACGTCCCTTCGTCCGACGGTCGCGACGGCCGCACAGGAGCCTCACGGCGGCGCAGGTGCCGAGCGCGAGCCAGCTCACGCGCCGTGAGAGCCGTACGGCCCGGTCGATGTCACCGGCCCGCACCGCGCGCCCCGCCGCGCCGTTCAGCACCGGCCGGTGCTCCACGCGCCCGGCGTACGACAGCGTGCCGCCGAGGCGGACGCCGAGCGCGCCCGCGAACGAGGCTTCCACCGGCCCGGCGTTGGGGCTCGGGTGCCGTCCGGCGTCCGCGCGCCAGGCGCGCACGGCGCCGCGCGGATCGCCGCCCGCCGCGGTGGCCAGGACGGCGGTCAGCCGGGCGCCCGGCCAGCCGGCCAGGTCGTCCAGGCGGGCGGAGGCCCAGCCGAAGCGCCGGTGGCGGGGCGACTTGTGGCCGACCATGGCGTCCAGGGTGTTGACGGCACGGAAGCCGAGAAGGCCGGGCACGCCCGCGACGGCGCCCCAGACGAGGGCGCCGACCACGGCGTCGGAGGTGTTCTCGGCGACCGACTCGACGACCGCGCGGGCGATCTGGGCGGCGTCCAGCGCCTGCGGGTCGCGCCCGCACAGATGCGGCAGCCGCGCCCGCGCGGCCTCGATGTCGCCGGACTCCAGGGCCTGTCCGACGGCGCGGGCCTCGCGGGCCAGCGAGGTGCCGCCGACCACGGCCCAGGTGGCGGCGCCGGTCAGCAGGACGGAGGCGGTGTACGGGAAGCGGGAGGCGCGGGCGGCGCGGGCGGCGGCGGCCCCCAGCGCGACGGCGCCACCGGCGCACACGGCGGTGTGCAGCGCGCCCCAGCCGCGGTGGTCGTGCCACAGCGCACGTTCGACGGCGCCCGCGGCCCGCCCGAACACGGCGACCGGATGCCCGCGGCGCGGGTCGCCGAGGAGCAGGTCACCGAGGAGGCCGGCGGCGGCGCCGTACGCGAAGACGCGATCGGCACCCATCGGGTCAGCCGGCCGCGGGGTCGGTCAGGGAGTCGCTGATGAACCTCGGTCGGCAGCCGCGCATGGCGATGGTCCTCACTCAGGGTGTCCGCGCCCTGGTTCGACGTGACCGGCGGCGAGAGTTCCTGGCTTCCGGGGGTGTTCCTCCCCGGTGACAGTGGCGGGACCGCGCCGGATTCGCACCGGCTTCCTCTTCTGCCGCCGTACATGGCCCCGGAAGTCCACCACGGCCCCGGAACAGCCGTCAACTTGCCGTTGACCTGCGGCGGGGTGGTGTGCCGAGGCTCATATCCCCGATCCGGGCCCGCGGACTTGAAACGGCTCCTTCTGGCCTCTTTCCCGGCGGCGAAGCTGGGAAGACTCCTGTCATGAACATCCATGGGGGCTGGAGGAGGCGGGCGTCGGCAGGCAGGGAGCCGACGGGGCGCGCTTGGGTCAGGAGCAGCTACTCGGCGAGCGGCGGAGAGTGCGTGGAGGCAGCTTGGGAGCAGGGCCGTGTGCTCGTGGGCGACTCGAAGCGGCCGGTGGACGGCGCGAGCGGGCCCGTGCTCGCCTTTCGCCGTACGGCGTGGTGTGGTTTTCTGGCGGGGCTGGTGAACCCGGAAGCGGGCGGCTCGTGATCGCCCCGGGGGACGGGAGGTCCACCTATGCGGGACCGAGCTGACGGAACGGCGTCGGCGGTGGGAAACCGCGATGGAACCATGGAGAACCGGACGTCCGCGGCGCTCCCGCTGATCCTCTTCTCCTCGGCCACCGGGATCCTCGCGGTGGGGGCCGGCGCGTTGGCGGCGCTGCTGGTACCGGACGGCGCGGCGCGCGGCGTTGTCTGGCTGCTGGTCACCGCGCTGGTGGCCGTCGGCGGCGGACTGTGGTGGGGGCTCACTCCGCTCACGGAGCGGCTGAGGGTCCTGAACCGGGCCCTTGAGACGGTTCAGCCCCGGGGCGAGCCCCCTCGCTGACCCCGCCGGGCACGGCGGCACCGGAGCGCCGACGCAGCGCTCTGCCCACGGTGGCGCCGAGCGCTGTGAGGACCGCCGCGCCGACCGCCCCGGTGACAGTGGTAGTCAGCGGGGTGGCCGCCGCGAACGGAACGGCGGGAGTGACCCGGGTGGCCACGGCGATGCTCAGCAGGAGGACGCTCGCGCACGCCGTGGCCACCAGCATGCGGGCGGACAGCAGCCGGATCTCGTTGGAGACCCGGGCGTTCTCCAGCTCGATCAGCCGCTGAAGCCACTCGGGCTGCTTGATCGCCTCGACCTTGACCGTGTTGTCGTCGAGTGGAGCAGCGTTCTCCGGCTCGGCGCCCCCCGTACGCAGGCGCTGCCACCACGTTCGTATTCCGAAGACCGCCATGGTCCTCCCACCCCGTTCCCGCCCGGGTCGTCGTCCCGTCCCGGGGTCAGCTGTTGTCCAGGCTCCCTCTGACTGCGCCGAGCAGGTCGGTCATCCGGTCGCCCTCGTACGCGATGGCGCTGATCTCCTCGAAGCACTCCTGGTAGCGGGCCATCAGGGCCAGATCATCGCGGCTCGACAAGCCGCCTCCTGGTCCCTCCACGTAGAGCAGGTCGTCGTCGTCGCGGAAGCTGAGCAGGATGAACGGCGTCGCGACGCTGAAGTGCGCCCCGGCGGAGAACGGCAGCACCCGCAGATTGGTGCGCGGGTGCTCCGTGAGGGACAGCAGATGATCGATCTGCCGTCGCATCACGGCGGGTCCGCCGACCTGCCGCCGCACGGCCGCCTCGTCCAGGACGATGTCGATCCGGGGACCGTCGCTCCCGTCGAAGAACCGCTCCTGCCGGGAGAGCCGGAGGTCCACCTGCTGGCGCAGCAGCGACTCGGGGCCCAGCGCCGACAGCAGCGCCGTGGCGTAGTCCTCCGTCTGCACGAGCCCCGGCAGGATGGTCGGGTTGTACATGCGGATCGTGTCCGCCGACCCCTCGTACCCCAGGTACAAGGCGTACTGGGGCGACACCACGTCGCTGTACTGCGCCCACCATGACTGTCCTTTCGAGCCGCGTGCCGCGTCCTCCAGCTCCGCGACCAGACCGGCGTCCGTGACCTCGTACAGCTGGAGCAGGGCCCGCAGGTCCGTGACCCCGAGACTGACCGTCCCGGCCTCGATCCTGATCAGTTTGGAGAGCGACCATTCGAGGGCCTTCGTTGCGTCCCGCTGGGTCAACCCGGCGTTCTCGCGTGCCTTGCGCAGTTCGATTCGCAGCAAAAACCCCCGTAAGCGTCATAGAACGGCTCACGGGGGTCGATGCGGATGGTGCGGCCGGGGACTGAGCGGCCGCAGGGCTTCCTGTGGTCAGCCCAGAATCAGGGAAATTCCGTAGGCGACAGCCGCCGCACACAGCGCGAAGCACGCATAGGCACCGGCGGTGGCGGCGACGGCCGACTCGCCGCGGGTCGACGCGGCCTCGCGGCGGGACAGGCCCGCGATGCCGAGGGTGAACAGGGCCACCAGGCCGACGGTGGCCACGAGACTGACGCCGAAGACGGAGCCGAGCGCCGCCCAGTCGATCTTCATGTCGGAGCTGCTTTCTTGATTCTCGGGAGCCGGGTGGGGCGCGCGGTCAGACGGCCGCGGCGGGCGGGGTGGCCGCCGCCGGGGTCGCGACCGGGCTCGGGTCGAGGACGGGGACGGGCGCCGGGGCGGGGATGGTGGCCATGAGGCCGTCGGCCGCCGTCGCGCCCGCCAGGGGCGCCGCCGGTGCCGCGACCGGGGGCGGGGCCACCGCGGCGATCGCCTGGGTCACCACACCGGCCGGTTCCCCGGCGGCGGGCTCGGCCGCGTTGACGTTGGTGTGGTCGACGACCTGGCGGCGGGAGATCTTCCAGATCGCGAAGCTCGCGGCCACCAGGAACACGGCGACCAGCGTGGTGCCCCAGTCGCCCAGACCGGTGACGGCCTCGGCGCCCGCGCCGACCACCGCGGCGGCCGGCAGCGTCAGCACCCAGGCGACGGCCATGCGGCCCGCGGTGGACCAGCGGACCACACCGCCCTTGCGGCCCAGGCCCGCACCCATCACCGAGCCGGAGACGACATGCGTGGTGGAGAGCGAGAAGCCCAGGTGGGAAGAGGCCAGGATGGCTGCCGCCGAGCTGGTCTGGGCGGCGAAGCCCTGCTGCGGCTGGAGGTCGGTCAGGCCCGTGCCCATGGTGCGGATGATGCGCCAGCCGCCGATGTAGGTGCCGAGCGCGATGGCCAGACCCGCGGAGAGGATCACCCAGGTGGGAGGGTTGGCGCCGGGGGAGACGGCGCCACCGGCGATCAGGGCGAGGGTGATGATGCCCATCGTCTTCTGCGCGTCGTTGGTGCCGTGCGCCAGCGAGACCAGGCCCGCGGAGGCGATCTGCCCGGCCCGGTGGCCCTTCTCGGCGGCCTTGCCGTCCGTCTTCGCACCGATCCTGTACGACAGCCGGGTCGCGACCACCGCGGCGACACCCGCGACGACCGGCGCGGCGACCGCCGGGATCATGACCTTGGTGACCAGGACGTCGCCGTGCACGGCACCGACGCCGGCCGAGGCGATGGTGGCGCCGATCAGACCGCCCAGCAGGGCGTGCGAGGAACTGGACGGGAGCCCGACCAGCCAGGTCAGCAGATTCCAGAGGATCGCGCCGACCAGGGCGGCGAAGATGACCTCGGGACGGATGCCGGTCTCGTCGACGAGACCCTTGGAGATCGTGTTGGCGACCTCCACGGAGAGGAACGCGCCCACCAGGTTCAGCACGGCGGACATGGCCACCGCGACCTTGGGCTTGAGTGCGCCGGTGGAGATGGTGGTGGCCATCGCGTTGGCGGTGTCGTGGAAACCGTTCGTGAAATCAAACGCGAGTGCGGTTACCACCACAATCGCGAGGATCAGCGAGAAGCTTTCCATTTACCCAGGCAATCGTTCGAGCGTCATTGGCTCGTCGAACGTAGGTAACCCGGGTGAACGGAAGATGAACTGGGACGGTCGCAGTGGTGTCCGAACCTGTGGCCTGTCTCCCACTTCCGGGAGATCCGCTTCCGGTCCGGACCCCCGCCGGGCTGGCAGGATCGCCGCATGGCTGAACGACGGCGGGAGACCGGGCACACGGGACGCGCGAGCGGCACGCGCGGGACCCAGGAGACACACGAGATCCGGGCGGCACAGGAGACAGGGGAGGCGCCGCCGGACGAGGATGAGGACGAGACGGCCCGCGCCTGGCGGGACCTGGTGGACACGGCCCGCCGCACCGTCGCCGACGGCCTGGTCGTCGGGACCTCGGGCAATGTGTCGGTACGGGTGGGGGACACCGTCCTCGTCACCCCGTCGGGCGTCCCCTACGACCGGCTCACCCCGGACGATGTGACGGGCGTCGCACTCGACGGCCGACAGGTGCTGGGCACCCTGGTCCCGACCAGCGAACTCCCCATGCACCTGGCCGTCTACCGCACCACCGACGCGCGCGCCGTCGTGCACACCCACGCCGTGCACGCCACGGCCGTCTCGACGCTGGTGTCCGAGCTGCCGCTGATCCACTACATGGCGGGCGCGCTCGGCGGCCCGGTGCGCGTCGCCCCCTACGCGACCTACGGCACCGAGGAACTGGCCGCGCACATGCTGACCGCGCTCGACGGCCGCTCCGGCTGCCTGCTGCGCAACCACGGCACCCTCACCCACGGCGCCACCCTCGACCAGGCGTACGACCGCACCGCCCAGCTGGAGTGGATGTGCCGCCTGTGGCTGACCGCCTCCTCGGTGCCGGGCCTGACCCCGTCCCTGCTCTCACCGGAGCAACTGGCGCAGGCGTCGGAGCGGCTGCGCGGCTACGGCCAGCACGGCGGGGCGCGCGGCACGGGCCGGTGACGGCCCGCCGGGGTGGCGGGAGTGGCCGGGGTGGCGGGGACAAGGGCCGGTGACGGCTCGCCGGAGCGGGCGAACACCGGCCGGTGGAGGCTCGCAGGGGTGAATTCCGCCGTTCCTGGAACTCGCGAGGACATGTCACCCCGACCGCACCTTCCGCTGGCCGGTGACCCGGTACGCCCGGACACTGGACCCGTGCGCACAGTCAAAGCGGCGGCCGCGGCCGTCACCGCGGCCCTGGCGGCCGGCGCGGCGAGCGTCGCCGCCGGCCGGCTCGCCAGCGACGCCGCGCTCAAGTCGCCCCCGGGCCGGCCCCTGCCCACCGAGCCCCGGCTCACGGTGCACAGCACGGCCGCCGGTCAGATCACCCTCACCCGGGACCTGGCCTCGCTGCGCCCCGGCAGCTACGGCCTGGCCGGCAACGGCTCGCACGCGGTCGTCGGTCCCGTCCTGCGGGATGCGCCGCACCTGCCCGACACCGTCGTACGCCGCCTCGAACGCGTCACCCACGGCTCGCTGCACCCCCGCGACCGGGTCTGGCTCACCCCCAACCTGCACGTCGGCAACCCCGGCACGGCCCTCGGCCTGAAATACGCCGACATCGACGTGCCCGGCGAACTCGGCCCGCTGCCCGCCTGGTTCGTGCCCGCGGTGCGCGAGACCTGGGTGATCACCGTGCACGGCCTGGGCGCCACCCGCGAGCACCCGCTGAACATCATGGAGTTCCTGCACCGCAGGCACTTCCCGGTGCTGGACCTCGCCTACCGCGGCGACCTCGGCGCCCCCCGCCCCCCGGACGGTCTCAGCCACCTCGGTGCGACCGAGTGGCGCGACCTGGACGCGGCGATCCGCCACGCCGTCGGGAACGGCGCCGAACGCGTCGTCCTGCACGGCTGGTCCACCGGCGCCACCATGGCGCTGCGTGCCGCCCTCCACTCGAAGCTGCGCGAGCGGGTCTCCGGACTGATCCTGGACTCGCCCGTGCTCGACTGGGAGGCGACGCTGCGCGCCCTGGCCAGGGCCCGGCACACCCCCGGCCCGCTGCTGCCGCTCGCGGTGCGCGCCGCGCAGGGCCGCACGGGCCTGTACGCCGACGGCGACACCGGCGCCCCGGCACCGCTCACGGTCCCGACCCTGATCTTCCACGGCCCCGACGACGAGGTCGCCCCCTGGGCGGCCTCCCGCCGCCTCGCCGCCGACCACCCCAACCTGGTCGCCCTCCGCCCGGTCCCGCACGCCTCCCACGGCGCCATGTGGAACGCCGACCCGGAGGCGTACGAGGAGACGCTCCGGCGCTTCCTCACCCCCTTGATGTGAGGCGGGCCGGGACCCGGGGCCGGACAGGGGCGTCCGGGCCCGGCGTCCCGGCCCCGCGACCCTCTCCGGAGGTTCCGGTTGAGGGGCGGCGGGATGGCCTGAATGCGGTGTGTCGCGGCCGTCCCGGAGGTTTGCCTTGGCCCTCTCCGTCGCCCGCCGTGACATTCCGTTTGGGTTTTCGGACCGTCAACCGGAAGACTGCACCCGTGACGTCCCGTATCCCGCGCGACTCCAGGCTTCGACTCGTCCGCCCACGACCCCTGGCCGCCGCCCCCCGAGCCGTGAACCAGCGGCGCTCGCGCCGCCCCGCCCCGCGTCCACCGGAGGGCACCCCGGCGCCCGCGGAGCTGGCCAGAATGGCGCGCTCCGGCCTGGCCGGGGCAGCCCGCGTCGCCCGCTGGGCCGATGCCGCCCTCGGACCCGGCCGGGCCGGGGCGACCGCGGACGGCAAGGCCACCCTTTCCCCGGCCACCGCCGAGCGCGCGGCCGGTGAGCTGGACCTGACCGCCGCTCAGGTCCGTGCCGAGTGGGACACCGCCCGCCTCGCCGGGCTCATCGAGGTGCACGGCGACAGAGCCCGCCCCGGCTGGCGGTTGCGCGCCTGGGACCGCGACGACAGCGCCGTGCTGCGCGGCTGGGTCGCCCTCTTCGACGCCTGGTCGCTGGCCTGCCCGGAGCCCGACGGCCATGAGGCCGCGGCGGTCGCCGAGGTCGTCTCGGCCATGCCGCAGGTGCTCTCCTTCCTCCAGCTCTCCGCCGGTCCGGTCCCCGTCGACCAGCTCCTCGACCTGCTCCAGCAGCGCGTGACCGAACTGCGCACCGAACGCTGCGAGGTCCCCTACGGTCCCCGGACCCAGGAACCGGAACAGAGACAGGAACCGGACCAGGGGCAGGCACGGGCACAGGCACAGGAACCGGAACAGGCGCAGGAGCCGCTCCCGGCCGCCCTCGCCCCGCTGCTCGACTGGGCCCTGCGCGCCCTCGGCGCCGTGGGAGCGCTCACCTACGGGGAGGGGCAGGCCACGCTCACCCCGCTGGGCAGCTGGGCGGTCTGGGTCAAGCTGGAGCAGATCTGCGTCGCCGCGCAGAGCCCCGCCGGCAACATCGAACAGGCGGCCGAGGGCATGCTGCGCGGCTGCGCCCAGCTGCGCCCCAACGCGGCCCGTGCCGAGTACCGCGCCTGGCTCGCCGCCCGTCCCGTGGGCAGCGCCATCACCGAACTGCTCGGGGCCGCCCGCGGCGAGGACGCCCTGCTGCGCGGCCTCGCCTTCGAGGCGCTGCGCGTCGTCGGCGCCCCCGCCGAGCCCGAGGTGCGGGCCGTCCTCGACGAGCCCGCGCTGCGCCCGTACGCCCTGCTGTGGCTGGCCGAGCACGACGGCGTGGACCCGGAGGACGCCCATGAGGTCCTGACCCGCGAGGAGGCCACCTGGCTGTGGGTGGACACCGCCGCGGCCGTCGCCGACCACGGCGAGGCCCCGATGCTCGTCCGGCACCTGGAGTCGGCGCTCCAGCCCACCGTCCCCGCCCTGCTCGACGAGGTGCGGGCGGTGGGGCACCCGCGCACCGTGCAGGTGCTGGTCGCCCTCGCCGCCGCGCACCCGGACCCCGCCCTGGCCAAGGCCGTCCGCCGGGCCGCCTTCCAGGTGCACACCGGCGGGAGCTAGCTCCCCCCCGCCCGCGCGCCGTCAGCCCTCCGTGCGAGGGGCGTACGTGCCGAAGCTCCAGACGTTGCCCTCGGCGTCCCGGGCCATGTAGTCCCGGGAGCCGTACTCCTGGTCCGTCGGGGGCATCAGGATCTCCGCGCCGTGGTCCACGGCCCGCTGGTGGTGGCCGTCCACGTCGTCCACGACGACATAGACCCCCACCGGGCCGGAGCCGCGCATCGCCTCGTCGAAGCGTCCGCCGCGCCCCTTGGAGCCGAGCATCACCGCGCCGTTGCCCTGCACCAGCTCGGCGTGCTGGACGAGTCCGTCCTCGCCCTCGTACACGGACAGCTCGGTGAAGCCGAAGGCCTCGGTGAGCTGCCGCAGGGCTGCCCTCGCGTCCGCGTAGAGCAGCGTCGGGTAGATGCTCGGACGTCCGCCGGCTGTGTCCGCCATGCCGATCACTCCCTTGTGTGTCGTGCCGCGCGAGCCGCCGCCCGCCCGGTTTCGCCCCGTCCATCCGGTTCGCCGACCAGTGTGGCACCGGCCACCGACAACGCCCCGCCGCGCCCGCCGCGCCCCTGGGCAAACACCCGGGAAAACAGCTTGCACACCCCCGTTAGACTGTTCCGCATGGCCTTTCTCCTCGCGCATTAGACGGCGGGAACGTCCTCAGCCGCCCAACCCGCCAACGACCCGCCCTGGAGTCTGTCCGTGATCTCCGCTTCCGGCATCGAGCTGCGCGCCGGTGCCCGCATCCTCATCGAGAGCGCCACCTTCCGCGTCGCCAAGGGCGACCGCATCGGCCTCGTCGGCCGCAACGGCGCAGGCAAGACCACGCTCACCAAGTGCCTGGCCGGCGAGGGCGTCCCGGCCGGGGGCACCATCACCCGTTCGGGTGAGGTCGGCTATCTCCCGCAGGACCCCCGCACCGGCGACCTCGACGTGCTCGCCCGCGACCGCATCCTCTCCGCCCGCGGCCTGGACGTGCTGATCCGCAAGATGCGCGAGAACGAGCAGCGCATCGCCAACGGCAAGGGCGCCACCCGCGACAAGGCGATGAAGCAGTACGAGCGCCAGGAGACGGAGTTCCTCACCAAGGGCGGCTACTCCGCCGAGGCCGAGGCCGCCACCATCGCCGCCGCGCTGAATCTGCCCGACCGGGTGCTCGGCCAGCCCCTGCACACGCTCTCCGGCGGTCAGCGCCGCCGGATCGAGCTGGCCCGGATCCTGTTCTCCGACGCGGACACCCTGCTGCTGGACGAGCCGACCAACCACCTCGACGCGGACTCGATCATCTGGCTGCGCGACTATCTGAAGACCTACCGCGGCGGCTTCATCGTGATCTCCCACGACGTGGAACTGGTCGAGACGGTCGTCAACAAGGTGTTCTACCTGGACGCCAACCGCTCCCAGATCGACATCTACAACATGGGCTGGAAGCTCTACCAGCAGCAGCGCGAGGCCGACGAGAAGCGCCGCAAGCGCGAGCGCGCCAACGCCGAGAAGAAGGCCGCCGCGCTCAACGCCCAGGCCGACAAGATGCGCGCCAAGGCCACCAAGACCGTCGCCGCGCAGAACATGGCCCGGCGCGCGGACAAGCTGCTCTCCGGTCTTGAGGCGGTCCGCCAGTCCGACAAGGTCGCCAAGCTGCGCTTCCCCGAGCCCTCGCCCTGCGGCAAGACCCCGCTGATGGCCGAGGGCCTGTCGAAGTCGTACGGCTCGCTGGAGATCTTCACCGACGTCGACCTGGCCATCGACAAGGGCTCCCGGGTCGTCATCCTCGGGCTCAACGGCGCGGGCAAGACCACGCTGCTGCGGCTGCTCGGCGGGGTGGAGAAGCCCGACACCGGCGAGGTCGTCCCCGGTCACGGCCTCAAGCTCGGCTACTACGCCCAGGAGCACGAGACCCTGGACCCGGAGCGCACCGTCCTGGAGAACATGCGTTCGGCCGCGCCCGACATGGATCTCGTCGAGGTCCGCAAGGTGCTCGGCTCGTTCCTGTTCTCCGGCGACGACGTCGACAAGCCGGCCGGGGTCCTCTCCGGCGGTGAGAAGACCCGGCTCGCGCTGGCCACCCTGGTCGTGTCCTCGGCCAATGTGCTGCTCCTGGACGAGCCCACCAACAACCTCGACCCGGCCAGCCGCGAGGAGATCCTCGGCGCGCTGCGCACCTACAAGGGCGCCGTCGTCCTCGTCACGCACGACGAGGGCGCCGTCGAGGCGCTCCAGCCGGAGCGCATCATCCTGCTGCCCGACGGTGTCGAGGACCTGTGGGGCGCGGGCTACGCGGACCTGGTGGCCCTCGCCTGACCCCGCCCGACCCCGCCCGACACCGCGTCCCCGGTCCCGTCTCCCGACGCGGCCGGGGCGCTGATCAACGGGGTATGGATCATTCGGCCCATCGGTGATCCATCATCTGCGTGAGATCTCCTCGTATCGAGGTGTGTCTGCCACGTATTTACCGGCCGAGCCCTTATGTGCCAAGGGCTCGGCCGTCGTGCGTCTCTGACCTGGCACTTCGCGGAACAACCCGTTCGGCCGTACGGACGGTGACGTGCGGAATCGGCAATTCCGCATGTGGGGACGTGCTCCTGTCGTCACAAGCCTGTCTCACGGACCTTGCCGAATGGGTGGCCATGCGGCCCCGGAGGGGTGATCATGAGGAGACCAGAGCGCACTTCCCATGAGGAGGCACGGGTGGCCGAGACTCTGAAGAAGGGCAGCCGGGTGACCGGCGCCGCGCGCGACAAGCTCGCGGCAGACCTGAAGAAGAAGTACGACGCCGGTGCGAGCATTCGGGCGTTGGCCGAGGAGACCGGCCGCTCGTATGGCTTCGTGCACCGGATGCTCAGCGAGTCGGGCGTCACGCTCCGTGGGCGTGGCGGGGCGACACGCGGCAAGAAGGCCGCTTCGGCCTGACCGACCGCGGGCGGTCCATCGGCTCCTACGGTGGCCACCCGGTCGGTCGACCGGCCGGCCGGGTGGTTACTGTGCAGTCACTTACGGGCGCCCGTACGTCTCGCACGACAGTGCGGCCGTACGGCGTCCAGAGCTGACCGCACCCATCGGAGGCGCCCCATGGCTTCGCCCGGAATCGAGCACGACCTCGAACCAGTACGCGACACAGTTCTCGACAAGGACGGCGTACGGCTCACCGTCGACGACGCGCTCGCCACGGTGACGCTGACCAACCCGGCCAAGCGCAACGCGCAGACCCCCGCGCTGTGGCGCGCGCTCGCCGAGGCCGGGCGGCTGCTGCCGGGCTCCGTCCGCGTCGTACTGCTGCGCGCCGAGGGGAAGTCCTTCTCCGCCGGGCTCGACCGGCAGGCGTTCACGCCCGAAGGCTTCGACGGTGAGCCGTCCTTCCTCGACCTGGCGCGCGGCGGCGACGCCGAACTGGACGCGACCATCGCCGAGTACCAGGAGGCGTTCACCTGGTGGCGGCGCCCGGACGTGGTGTCCGTCGCCGTGGTCCAGGGGCATGCCATCGGGGCCGGCTTCCAGCTGGCGCTCGCCTGCGATCTGCGGGTCGTCGCGGACGATGTGCAGTTCGCGATGCGCGAGACCAGCCTCGGCCTGGTCCCGGACCTCACCGGCACGCATCCGCTGGTGGGTCTCGTCGGCCACGCCCGCGCGCTGGAGATCTGCCTGACGGGCCGCTTCGTCGCGGCCGAGGAGGCGGTCGCCACCGGGCTGGCCAACCTCGCCGTGCCCCGCGACCAGCTGGACGCCACCGCGCGCGATCTGGCCTCGGCGGTCCTCGCCGCGCCCCGCGGTGCGGTCATCGAGACCAAGGCCCTGCTCCAGGGCGCCCGGGAGCACTCCTACGAGGAGCAGCGCGCCGCCGAGCGGCAGGCCCAGGCCCGCCGCCTGCGCGACCTGGCCGGCCTCGGCGAGTAGCGCCCGGCGAGCGGCCCGCGCGCCCCGCCACCGCAGCGCGCCCCGCCACCGCATCCCGCCCCCGCCCCGCCGTCGCACCGCGGTCCGGCGGGGGGGCGGGACGGCGGCGGTCCGGCGGTGCCGCGGCGGCGGGTGCCCGGCCGGAGGTCAGAAGCCGTGCCGGAACCCGCCGTCCACGGGCAGCATCACGCCCGTGACGTAGGAGGCGGCGGGGGAGAGCAGGAAGGCCGCGGTCCGTCCGAACTCAGCCGGGGTGCCGTACCTGCGCAGCGGGACGCGGGACTCGTTCGCGGTCCGCGTCGCCACCGGGTCCGCCGACAGACCGTCCAGCTCGCGCATGCGGTCGGTGTCGATCCGGGCGGGCAGCAGGCCGACGACCCGGATGCCGCGCGGGCCCAGCTCGTCCGCCAGCGACTTGGCGAACCCGGCGAGTCCGGGCCGCAGACCGTTGGAGATGGTCAGCCCCGCGATCGGCTCGTGCACCGACCCCGACAGCACGAAGCCGATGACGCCGCCCTCCTCCAGCTCCGCCGCGGCGGCCCGCGCCAGCCGCACCGCGCCCAGGAACACCGACTCGAACGCCGACCGCCACTGCTCGTCGGTGGTGTCGGCGACAAGGCCCGGCGGCGGTCCGCCGACGCTGACGAGGATGCCGTGGAAGCCGCCGAAGTGCTCGCGCGCCGTCGCGATCAGGCGCTCGGCCGCGCCGGGATCCGCGTTGTCCACGGCCACCCCGACGGCGTTCGGGCCCAGCTCGGCCGCGGCCTCGGCGGTCCGCTGCTCGTCCCGCCCGGTGACGACCACCTTCGCGCCGTCCGCGACCAGCTCGCGCGCCGCGGCGTTGCCCAGCCCGCGGGTGGCCCCGGTGACGACGTACACCCGGTCCTTCAGTCCAAGATCCATGGCCCTATCCTGCCCGCTCGTCCCGGCGCGGGGCGAGGGCGGGGCGGCGGCCGTGCCGCGCGGCTACACCGCGGCGGGTGCGGACTCCTCGCGTGCGGGCTCCTCCTGGGCCCGGCCCGCCCGGTCCCGCAGCTCGCGGCGGACCAGGATCAGCCAGCCCACGGGGACGCAGGCGGCGAACAGCCACCACTGGATCGCGTACGGCAGGTTGATGTCGTCCACGCCGATCCAGCTCGTGTCCTCCTTGGGCGACGGCACCGGCTCGGGGCTGCCGCCCTGGGGCGCGGGCGCCGTCAGCTCGACGTAGCCGCCCAGCACCGCGGAGGCGGAGGGGGCGCCCCGGTCGCGCAGGAGCGCGCCGACCTGCTCGCTGTTGATCAGCATGATCTGGCGGTCCGGCAGCCCCTTGACGTTCTTGATGCCGCTGGCGGCCGTCGTCTGGTCCTGCATCAGCCGCCCGGTGATCGTGAGGCCGCCGGAGGGCGGTGCCGGGATCTTCGGGAAGGCGGACTGCGAGGTGGGTGACGGGACCCATCCCCGGTTGACGAGGAGGACCTTGCCGTCGTTCGTCACGAACGGCGTCAGGACGTGGTAGCCGATCCGGTCGTCCGCGTTGGTGCGCCGGCGCACCACGAGTTCGTGCGCGGTGTCGAAGCGGCCCTCGGCGGTGACCCGGCGGTAGATGTCGTCGTGCGCGACCTCGCCGCCGACCGAGGCCAGCGACTCCACGGGCACGGGCGGGGCCGCCAGCGAGGCCTCGATCACCTGGTTCAGCGCCTGCCGGTGGTCGTGGCGGTGCAACTGCCAGAAGCCCAGCCAGGCCATCGTCGGGATCAGCGCGATCGCGAAGAGAGTGAGGATCACCCACTGGCGGGTCAACAGGAAGCGGTACACCCCACGACGGTACCTCTCGCGCCACGGGGTGATTCCGGCAGGGGTGTCCTCGGGCGGCGCCGCGCCCCCGGGCGCGAAGGCGTCCTCAGACACTGTCGACGATGCCGACCCTCCCCTCGGCACGGGCGCAGTGGCCGCCGCAGTACCAGTGCCCCTCGACCTCGACGCCCTGCCCGATGACCTGGACCCGGCAGTGCTCGCAGATCGGTGCCATGCGGTGGATCGCGCAGGCGAAGCAGTCGAACACGTGCACGGCGCCCTGGGCGTGCACCTCGAAGGTCATACCGTAGTCATTTCCGCATACTTCACATCTCGCCATGCGCCACAGAGTGAGCCGTGGCCGTCGCGCGGGCGAGCGGGCGCCGGGCGCGTCGCCCGGCAATCACCCGTACGCCGCCGGTCACCCGTACGCCGCCGGTCGCCCGTGCGCCGTCAGTCGCCGTCCGCGGGCTCCACGTCCCGCAGGAGCTGCCCGAACGCCGCCTCGTCGATCACCGGTGTGCCGTACTGCCGGGCCTTGGCCGTCTTCGACGTGCCGGAGTCCGGGTCGTTGGTGACGAGCAGGCTGGTCAGCCGGGACAGACTGGTGGCGACATGCAGTCCGGCCTCGGTGGCGCGGTCCTCCAGAAGGTCGCGCTCGACGGAGGTGTCACCGGAGAAGGCGACCCGCATGCCCTGTTTGAGTCGTTTGCCCGCTTCATAGCGTCCCGGGTTGGGATGCGGGCATGCGGGCCTCTTGCGGGACGGGCGCCAACTCCCCGCGCGATAGCCGCCGTAGCCGCCCGACTGCTGCCGGGGCACCGGCCGGTCCGACCACTCCGTCAGCGGCCGGCACTCCAGCAGCGGCAGCCGGACACCGCCCGCCGCCGCGGCCCGCAGACTCGGCCGGAACGCCTCCGCCAGGACCCGGGCGTCGTCCAGCGCGTGGTGCGCCCGCTGCTGCACCACGCCGAAGTGCGCGGCCAGCGACTCCAGCTTGTGGTTCGGCAGGGGCAGCCCCAGCTCCTTGGAGAGCGCGATGGTGCACAGCCGCTGCCGCACCGGCGCCTCGCTCCTCGCGCGCGCGTACTCGCGGGCGATCATCTGCCAGTCGAAGACCGCGTTGTGCGCGACGAGCACCCGGTCCGCCAGCCGGGCGGCGAACTCCTCGGCGATGTCCGCGAAGAGCGGCGCGCCCTCCAGCACGTCGCTCGTCAGCCCGTGGATCCACACCGGACCGGGATCGCGCTCCGGATTGACCAGCGTGTACCAGTGGTCCTCGACCTCGCCGCGCGCGTCCAGCCGGTAGACCGCCGCGGAGATGATGCGGTCGTCCCGGGCCAGGCCGGTGGTCTCCACGTCAACGACCGCGTATCCCCGGGGATACGCGGCCGGCCACGGTGTGGGGGAGGGCCCTGCGAGGGTGCGGTCTTCGAGCATGGTCAATGAGGATACGGGCCACGACTGACAGCCCGGTCCCTCAGGTGCCCCGCACGCCGTCCACGCGCCCGCGCGCGGGCGCGTTCCGGTCACCGCGGAGGTGAGACCGCGTCAGGGGTGCCACGGGGACGCGCACGGGCGCGCGCCACTCACCGACCGGGTTCGCCGGTCCCGGGACGCGGCCGTGCGATCCTCCCTGCTGTGACCGGACCCACACACGACGAGGCGCACGGCGGGGCGCTCGGCTCCCGCCTCAACTGGCTGCGGGCCGCCGTCCTCGGGGCGAACGACGGCATCGTCTCCACCGCCGGACTGGTCGTCGGCGTGGCCGGTGCCACGGACTCCCGCACGGCGCTGCTCACCGCCGGGCTGGCCGGTCTGCTGGCCGGTTCGATGTCGATGGCCGCGGGGGAGTACGTGTCGGTGTCCACCCAGCGGGACTCGGAGCGGGCCGCGCTGGCGCAGGAGCGGCGCGAACTGCGCGAGCAGCCGGAGGCCGAACTGCGGGAGCTGACCGAGCTGCTGCGGGCGCGCGGCCTGTCGCAGGAGGTGGCCCGCGACGCGGCCCGCCAGCTCACCGCCCGGGACGCGCTGCGGGCCCACGCGAGCGTCGAGCTGGGCATCGACCCCGACGCGCTGACCAATCCCTGGCACGCCGCCTGGGCCAGCTTCCTGGCGTTCACGGTGGGCGCGCTGCTGCCGCTGCTGGCGATCGTGCTGCCGCCGCCCGGCCTGCGGCTCGCGGTCACCGTCCTCTCCGTCCTGGCCGCCCTCGTCCTCACCGGCTTCAGCAGCGCCCGCCTGGGCGCGGCCCGGCCCGGCCGGGCGGTCCTGCGCAACACGGCCGGCGGCGCCCTGGCCATGGCGGTCACCTACGCGGCGGGCGCCCTGCTCGGCGCGGCGGGCGCGTGACCCCCGTCCCGTCCGCCCCGCCGCCCTTCACGGCCGAACCACCCGCCCTCCACGCGCGCGTGCGGCGCGCGAGGACAGGGCGCCGGTGACGGAGGTGACGGAGGGCACGCGACCGCCCGCCCCGCGCGCGTACCGGGCGCCTCACGGGGCGTTGCGTGCCAGCCGTCCCCTCAGGTCCAGTGCGGCGCGTCCGTCCCCCAAGGGCCCGGGGGGCGGGTCCAGGTGGTGGGGCCGTCGGTGAAGGCGAGGGGGGACCGGGCGTGGCGGAGCCTGCCGATCCGGCTGCCGGTCTCGTCGAGCCAGGGGGCGGGGCTGTCGTACGGGGCGTCCTGGACCCGTTCCGGCCCCCGCGCGGCCCCGGGGGCGGTCTCCGTCAGCCAGGCCGCCGTCCGGGCCAGGGCCAGGCGTACGAACCGGCCGCCGCCGTCACGGGACTGTTCGGTCAGGGCCCGCAGCACGGCAGCCGCCAGCAGATAGCCCGAGCCGTGGTCGAGGGCCTGCGCGGGCAGCGCACCCGGCTGCCCGTCGCCGCCCTCGACGGCCGCGATGCCGGTGGCGACCTGCACGAGGCTGTCGAAGCCCCGCCGCCGTGCCCACGGCCCGTACGCGCCCCACGCCGACAGCTCGGCCACGACCAGACCGGGCCGTCGCTCGGCCAGCGCCTCGGGGGAGAGGCCGAACCGGTCCAGGGCACCCGGCCGGTAACCGGTGACGACGACGTCCGCCCCGGCGAGGAGTTCCTCGAAGGCGGCCCGGTCGGCGGCGAGGTCCAGCGCCGCCGACCGCTTGCCGAACCCCGTGTCCGCGTGCTGGTCGGCCAGTTCGGGCAGGTGCGGCGGGTCCACCCGCAGCACGTCCGCGCCGAGGAGGGCGAGCGTGCGGGTGGCGACGGGACCCGCGATGACCCGGGTCAGATCGAGTACGCGTACTCCGGCGGCGGGCAGCAGCGGGGTGCCGGTGCGGGACGGCAGCACGCGCGCGCGTGCCGCACCGAGACGCCCGCGCTCGACCAGCGGCCGGGCGGCCAGTTCGGCGTGCTGCGGGTGCGCGGCCCACTCCTCGGGGGTGCGCAGTGCCACCGCCAGACCACCGGCGGCGTACACGGCCTCCTCGACGTCGAGGGCGGAGCGTTCGGCGAGCACGGACGCCACGGATGCCACCAGGGCGTCGTCCTGGTCACCGTCCCTGCCCCCGTTCCCGCTCCCGTCGCGCTCCTCCCCGGACGGCAGTCCGAGCGCGGTCAGCAACCTGGCGCGGTGGTGCGGGTAGTTGGCGTGCGTGCGCACCCAGCCGTCGGCGGTCCGCCAGAACCGCGACAGCGGCGCGAAGGTGACCGGCGCCCGCCCGTCGATCAGCAGATGCCGCTCACTGACGAACGCGGTCGCCAGGGCGCCGTCGTCGACGCGTACCGCGGGCACCTCGGCGAGGGCGGCCCGCCGCGCCGCCAGTTCGGCGGCGGCCAGCGCGCAGGCGCCCACGCACGCGCGTGCCAGGTCCCGTACGGGAAGGCGGGCCGTGAGCGTGCCCTCCCGTTCCACCGTGGTGATCCGCTGCACGAGGCCCGGATCGCCGCCCAGCGCGGACCATGCGAACGAGATGTCGGTCATGACGGCACTATGCACCCCCGGACGGGTGCGTTCCGTCCGGGGGTGCGATCAGTGCCACCGGCGGTGCGGTGCGCCTACCGAGTCACCGAGTCACCGCGGCCAGCGCGTTCGCCGTGCCCCAGCCGTAGAAGCCGTTGCGGTTCTTCGGGCCCTTGCACACCGCGTCGATCTTGCCGTCCCCGTTGATGTCGTAGGGGTCGGTGCACGGCGTGGCGTCGGCCTCCGCGTACAGCAGCGCCTTGACCAGGGCGGGCGAGGCGTGCGGGTGCGTCGACTTGATGAGGGCGGCCACCCCGGCGACGTGCGGGCTCGCCATCGACGTACCGGCCATGTAGCCCCACGTGCCGCCGGGCAGCGGGCCGAGGATCAGTCCGCTGGTCGCCGGGGCCTGCGGCGCCTGGTACGCCGTCGAGTCGCCGCCCGGCGCGGCGATGTCGATGACCCCGAGGCCGTAGTTGGAGAACGACGACTTGATCCCCTTGGCGCCGGTCGCCGCGACCGTGACGACACCCGGCAACTGGGTCGGGATGTCGTAGCACTTGTGCGGGTCGACCGTACGGCTGCCCGGCGTGGAGTCGTTCGGGGAGGCCGGGTCGGTGATCGAGCGGGAGTCGAGGTCGTAGTTCTCGTTGCCGGCCGCCGCGACGTTGACCGTGCCCTTGCGCTCCGCGTACTGCGAGGCCCGCCGGACGGCCGTGACGAGCGCCTTCTGGTCGGGGTCGTCGGTGCAGTTGAAGTACCAGGGGTCGGTGTAATAGCTGTTGTTGGTGACATCGACGCCGTGGTCGGCCGCCCACACGAAGCCGCACACCACGGCCTCCGTGTAGAAGAAGCCGTCCGGGTTGCCGACCTTGATGCCGGCCACCTTCACGCCCGGCGCCACACCGGTGATGCCGACGCCGTTCTTGGCGCCCGCGATCTCCCCGGCCACATGGGTGCCGTGCGGGCTCTCGGAGGCGCTGGGCCGCCAGGCGCCGTCCGCGGTGTCCGGCTTGCCGGTGACGCAGTTGACGGAGGCCCGGCGGTCGAAGTTCGGGGCGATGTCGGGGTGGGTGTCGTCCACGCCGGTGTCGATGACGCCGACCGTGACCCTGGGGCTGCCGAGCGTCTTCTGGTGCGCCTTGTCGGCCTTGATGGCGGGCAGGTCCCACTGCAACGGCTCCAGCGGGTCCTGCCCGGCGGCGGCCCGGGACCCCGCACCGGCCAGCTGGGCGGCGGTGAGCGGTGTCGGGGTGCCGGTGTCGGTGGTCGACTGGGCGGGCAGCGGCGCCGTGCGCGTGGCACCGGCCGACTCCACGCCGCGCACCGTGCGGACGGTTCTCGCGAAGTCGGGGTTCGCGGAGTGGACGACGACGACGCCTATGCGGTCGTAGGAGGTCACGATGGTGCCCCCGGCCTTGCCTATCGCCTTCCGCACCTGTGCCGGGACTCCGTACCCGGGACGGACGTTGACGACGTAGCTGAGCGAGGTCGCGTCCGCCTGTGCGGTGCCGGCGGCGGGCGCGGCCGGGGTCGCCGAGGCGGTGGCGCCCGGCAGGAAGGCCAGGGCACCGGCCATGGCCATACCGAGCGGAAGGGCGAGGACGCGGCGAGCGCGCGGCTGAGACGCTGTCATGTGTCTGTCTCTCCAGTGTGTTCGCGGTGGCATGGGTGCAGCGGTGCGCGAGTCGTGCCCGAGTGGATGCCGCGAGGGTGACGGCCCGCGCCGGTGTTGACGGCGCGGACCGGCGTGCGCGGGCCCGCGGCCCGGACCGCGCGGCGGATGCCGGAGGCAGCCGGTGCCGGGTCCGTGCGGACACCGGACACGGCGGCCGGGACGGGCACCGGCCGGACCGCCGGCGCCGGCCGGCGTCCGGAACGCGGACGGACCAAGGGATCTCCACATCTCCGGGCACGGCACCGCCCGAGCCACGGGTACGGCTCGGGCAGGTACATGACGGGTGGTGCAGGGCGAAACTATCCCGCCACCTCACCGGCCAGCAATGAGCGGGTCATGACTTGTCCAAGGCCACTTGCCGGAAGAACTCATAGGACTTGAACCGGACCTCGCGTGGCGCCGTGGACCTTGGACAGGGGGTCCGAGCACGATCGAGCCCCCGTCGCACCATCCGCGAACCTCCGTATCCGCACACGAGATCCGCACCGAGGAGACAGACGTGGCCACCGAGACACCGCCACCCCCGAAGACCGGGGCGCCCCTTCCCTCCGCCCAGGAGTTCACCACGGTGGCCCAGAGCGCCGAGTTCGGTGAACTGCGCCGCTCCCACCGCTCGTTCGCCTTCCCGCTGACCATCGCCTTCATCGCCTGGTACCTGCTCTACGTCCTGCTGTCCAACTACGCGGGCGGCTTCATGGGCACCCGCCTGTTCGGCAACATCAACGTCGCCCTCGTCCTCGGACTCGCCCAGTTCCTCACCACGTTCCTCATCGCCTGGTGGTACGCGCGGCACGCCGCGGCGAAGCTCGACCCCCAGGCGCAGGAGATCAAGTCCCGGATGGAGGGCGGCGCATGAGCCCCGCGACATATCCCACGGCCCACACCCTGCTGGCCGCGGGCGGCGCCGCGAGCGAGCACCGGACCCTGATCGTCACGCTGTTCTCGGTGTTCGTCGCCGCGACCCTCGTCATCACCGTGTGGGCCGGCCGCCAGACCAAGGACGCCGCCGACTTCTACGCGGGCGGACGGCAGTTCACCGGCTTCCAGAACGGACTCGCCGTCTCCGGCGACTACATGTCCGCCGCGTCCTTCCTCGGCATCGCCGGCGCCATCGCCCTCTTCGGCTACGACGGCTTCCTGTACTCCATCGGCTTCCTGGTCGCCTGGCTGGTCGCGCTGCTCCTGGTCGCCGAGCCGTTGCGCAACTCCGGTCGCTACACCATGGGCGACGTCCTGGCGTACCGCATGCGCCAGCGCCCGGTGCGCACGGCGGCGGGCACCTCCACGATCGTCGTCTCGATCTTCTACCTGCTGGCCCAGATGGCGGGCGCCGGTGTCCTGGTCTCCCTGCTGCTCGGCATCACCAGCGACGCCGGGAAGATCGGCATCGTCGCGCTGGTCGGCGTACTGATGATCGTCTACGTCACCATCGGCGGCATGAAGGGCACCACCTGGGTCCAGATGGTCAAGGCCGTGCTGCTCATGGTGGGCGCGATCCTGCTGACCTTCCTGGTGCTGCTGAAGTTCGACTTCAACATCTCCGACCTGCTCGGCCGCGCCGCCGACAACAGCGGCAAGGGCGCCGCCTTCCTGGAGCCCGGACTGAAGTACGGGGCGAGCGGCACCACCAAGCTGGACTTCCTCTCGCTCGGCATCGCCCTGGTGCTCGGCACCGCTGGACTGCCGCACATCCTGATCCGCTTCTACACGGTCCCCACCGCCAAGGCCGCCCGCAAGTCCGTGCTCTGGGCGATCGGCCTGATCGGCGTCTTCTACCTGATGACCCTCGCGCTCGGCTTCGGCGCCGCCGCGCTCATCAAACCGGACGAGATCATCGGCTCCAACAAGGCGGGCAACACGGCGGCCCCGCTGCTCGCGCTGCACCTCGGGGGAGTCGACTCCGACTGGGGCGCCATCCTGCTGGCCTCCATCTCCGCGGTCGCCTTCGCCACGATCCTCGCCGTCGTCGCGGGCCTCACCCTGGCCTCGTCGTCCTCCTTCGCCCACGACATCTACGCCAACGTCATCAAGAAGGGCCAAGCCACCGAGAAGCAGGAACTGGGCGCCGCCCGCTGGGCGACCGTCGGCGTCGGCGCGGTCTCCATCGTCCTGGGCGCCCTCGCCCGCGACCTGAACGTGGCCGGCCTCGTCGCCCTCGCCTTCGCGGTGGCCGCCTCCGCCAACCTGCCCACGATCCTCTACAGCCTGTTCTGGAAGCGGTTCACCACCGCGGGCGCCCTGTGGTCGATCTACGGCGGCCTGGTCACCGCCGTCGGCCTGGTGCTGTTCTCCCCGGTGGTCTCCGGCAAGCCCACGTCGATGTTCCCGGACGTCGACTTCCACTGGTTCCCGCTGGAGAACCCGGGCCTCATCTCCATCCCGGTCGGCTTCCTGCTCGGCGCGGCCGGCACCCTGCTGTCCAAGGAGAAGCCGGACCCCGCCAAGTACGCGGAACTGGAGGTCAGGTCCCTGACCGGCACCGGAGCGCACTGACACGCCCGCACCGGGACGAGCGCACTGACACGCGCGTACCGGGACGAGCGCACTGACACGCGCGTACCGGGACGAGCGCACCGGCACCCGCGCCCGCGCCCGGGACCGGCGGCCGTGCCGTGGAGATCGTAGAGACCTACGACACGGCCGCCGCGCACGTCGTGGGATCGGGCCCGGTGTCGCTGTCGGTCCCGTCACGTAGGCTCGGTGAACGAAGAAGAGACCGACGGGAAAGCTCGACGCCACCGCCGCCGAAGGGTCCGCCGGTCCGCCGACACGCGACGAGGGAGGGGGCCCACGTGCTCATCGACACCTACGGCCGGGTCGCCACCGACCTGAGGGTCTCGCTGACCGACCGGTGCAATCTCCGCTGCACGTACTGCATGCCCGAGGAGGGCTTGCAGTGGCTGGCCAAGCCCGATCTGCTCACGGACGACGAGATCGTCCGGCTCATCGGCATCGCGGTCACCTCCCTGGGCATCGAGGAGGTCCGCTTCACCGGCGGCGAGCCGCTGCTGCGCCCCGGCCTGGTGGGCATCGTGGAGCGCGTCGCCGCCCTGGAACCGCGCCCCCAGATGTCCCTCACCACCAACGGCATCGGCCTGCGGCGCACCGCGGCGGCCCTGAAGGCGGCGGGCCTCGACCGGGTCAACGTCTCCCTGGACACCCTGCGTCCGGATGTCTTCAAGACCCTCACCCGCCGCGACCGCCACCGCGACGTCCTCGACGGCCTGCTGGCCGCCCGCGAGGCGGGCCTGACCCCGGTGAAGGTGAACTCCGTCCTGATGCCGGGGCTGAACGCCGACGAGGCCCCGGACCTGCTGGCCTGGGCCATGGAGCACGACTACGAACTGCGGTTCATCGAGCAGATGCCCCTGGACGCCCAGCACGGCTGGAAGCGCGAGGGCATGGTCACCGCGGCCGACATCCTGGCCTCCCTGCGCACCCGCTTCGAGCTGACCGCCGAGGGCGCCGACGCGCGCGGCGCGGCGCCCGCCGAGCGCTGGACCGTCGACGGCGGCCCGCACCGGGTGGGGGTCATCGCCTCCGTCACCCGCCCGTTCTGCGCCGCCTGCGACCGCACCCGTCTGACCGCCGACGGGCAGATACGCACCTGTCTGTTCGCCACCGAGGAGACCGATCTGCGCGCGGCCCTGCGCGCGGACGCCCCCGACGAGGAGATCGCCCGTCTGTGGCGGGTGGCGATGTGGGGCAAGAAGGCGGGCGCGGGCCTGGACGACCCGTCGTTCGTCCAGCCGGAGCGGCCGATGTCCGCGATCGGCGGCTGACCGGGCCGGACCGCACAGCCCGGCGGCCGCAGGAGCCCAGGGGGAGCCCGGGGGAGCCGAAGGGCTCAGCCCTCGTGCGCCGCCTGCCACTCGGCCAGCGCGACCACGTCCTTCAGGAACCCGCGCACCCCGAGGAACTGCGACAGATGTTCCCGGTGCTCCTCGCACGCCAGCCAGGTCTTGCGCCGCTCCGGCGTGTGGATCTTCGGATTGTTCCAGGCCAGCACCCACACGGCGGCGGCACGGCAGCCCTTGGCGGAGCAGATCGGGGCGGTCTCGTCACTCACAGTTCGTCTCACAACCACTGCACACAAGGCGACGCCGAGCAGCCACGGGGGGAGCTGCCCGGCGTCGGTCCGTCGCTCCGACGGGGGATGCGGAGCGCGTACGAAGTATGTCACGGCAGACCCGTCGCCCGGGACCGGAACAACACGATTGATCTTGAGCATTTATTGAGGTTCGCCTGACACGGCCCGCCGCCGGACCGTCCCGGCGGGGAACGCCGCCGGTCACAGCCCGTCGCGATGCTCCCGCGCGGATCCGGCCGCGCCCGCCGCCGGGTCACGCGCCGTGTCCCCGGCGGCGGACTGCGTCAAGTCGTCGCTTCCGAAGGCACCGTGCGCGCCGTCCCGGGCGCCACCGCCCGGCCCGTCCCCGGCGCCGCTCCGCGTGCCGTCCTGACCACTGTCCCGCGCTCCGTCCTGCGCCGTGCGCGGCGGCGAGATCATCGGCTTCACCGGCGTGGTCACGAAGGTCGACGGCAGCCCCGGCGCGTTCTCCCGCCCGGCGTTGGCGATCACCACGGCGATGTAGGGCAGCGCCGCGCCGAGCACCAGGGCCACGATCGCCACGTACCGCTGGACGTCCCACAGCACCACCGCGAGCAGCACCGCCACCGTACGGACCGCCATGGAGATGACGTACCGTCGCTGCCGGCCGCGGACGTCCTCCTGGAGGCCCGTGCGGGCTCCCGTGATCCGGAACACCTCGGCGCCGCCACCGCCATGCTGCTTGCGCATCGCACTTCCACCATTCGCCCGCATCGGACAGTCCCCCGGCCCGTTCCGGCTCCCGGCCGGTCGGGGACACCGGCCCGCACTTCCTCGACGTCCACGGTACGCCGCGAGCACCGCGCCGACGAGGCCGGGGCGCCCTTCTGCCTGCGCGAACGACCCGGGCGGCGGCGTCCGAGGTGCGCCGCAGGGTGGACCGGCCGACACTGGCGGTGATGCTCGTGTCGAGCGGGACGAGGAGGCAGCCATGGCCTGGTTGTGGGCGATCATCGTGGGTTTCGTGCTCGGCCTGATCGCCAAGGCGGTCATCCCCGGAAAGCAGCACAGTCCGCTCTGGCTGACCACCATCTTCGGCATGCTCGGCGCCATCGCGGGCAACGCGGTCGCGCGGGCGGCCGGGGTCGCGTCCACCCGCGGCATCGACTGGACCCGGCACATCTTCCAGCTCATCGCCGCGATCATCATCGTCTTCGTCGGCGACATGCTGTACATGGCGCTGTGGGGCAACAAGCACCGGCGCCGCGAACGGGCATGAGCCGCGCGCGGGGGCGGTTCCCGGGACCCGTGGTCCGGGGAACCGCCCCCGCGGCACGCTTCCGCGTCAGCCCGCGGTGACCTCGACCGCGGCCAGGTTCTTCTTGCCCCGGCGCAGCACCAGCCACCGGCCGTGCAGCAGGTCCTCGCGGGACGGCACGGCGTCCTCGGCGGTGACCTTCACGTTGTTCACGTAGGCGCCGCCCTCCTTGACCGTGCGGCGGGCGGCCGACTTGCTGGGCACCAGGCCGACCTCGGCGAACAGGTCGACGACCTGGCCCGGCTCGGCGACCTCGATGTGCGGCACCTCGGACAGCGCCGCGGTGAGCGTGCGCTCGTCCAGCTCCGCCAGCTCGCCCTGGCCGAACAGCGCCTTGGACGCGGCGATCACGGCGGCCGTCTGGTCGGCGCCGTGCACCAGCGTCGTCAGCTCCTCGGCCAGCGCCCGCTGCGCGGCCCGCGCCTGCGGCCGCTCCTCGGTCTGCCGCTCCAGCTCCTCCAGCTCGGCCCGGGAGCGGAAGGACAGGATCCGCGCGTACTTGGAGATGTCCCGGTCGTCCACGTTCAGCCAGAACTGGTAGAACGCGTACGGCGTGGTCAGCTCCGGGTCCAGCCAGACGGCGCCGCCCTCGGTCTTGCCGAACTTGGTGCCGTCCGCCTTGGTCATCAGCGGCGTCGCCAGCGCGTGCACGCTCGCCTCCGGCTCCAGCCGGTGGATCAGGTCCAGGCCCGCCGTGAGGTTGCCCCACTGGTCGCTGCCGCCCTGCTGGAGCGTGCAGCCGTGGCGCCGGTAGAGCTGGAGGAAGTCCATGCCCTGGAGGAGCTGGTAGCTGAACTCGGTGTAGCTGATGCCCTGGTCGGACTCCAGACGGCGGGCCACCGAGTCCTTCGTCAGCATCTTGTTGACCCGGAAGTGCTTGCCGATGTCCCGCAGGAACTCGATCGCGGACAGGCCCTCGGTCCAGTCCAGGTTGTTCACCATGACCGCGGCGTTCTCGCCCTCGAAGGACAGGAACGGCTCGATCTGGCGGCGCAGCTTCTGCACCCAGCCGGCCACCGTCTCCGGCGAGTTCAGCGTGCGCTCGGCGGTCGGGCGGGGGTCGCCGATCAGCCCGGTCGCGCCGCCGACCAGGGCCAGCGGCCGGTGCCCGGCCTGCTGGAGCCTGCGCACGGTGAGCACCTGCACCAGATGCCCCACGTGCAGCGACGGCGCGGTCGGGTCGAAGCCGCAATAGAACGTGACGGGACCGTCCGCGAGCGCCTTGCGCAAAGCGTCCTCGTCGGTGGACAGGGCGAACAGCCCACGCCACTTCAGCTCGTCGACGATGTCCGTCACGGTTCTCGTGTCTCCTAGATGAGGTGCTGCTCGTGCAGATGATGCTCGTGGATGAGGTGCTGCCCGGCCGGTGCCCCGCCGGCCGGTGCACCGCACCCCCGGCGGTCGGGTGACAGCCGCCTACGAGGTTATACGCCCTGGCTGACAGAGCTCATGTTGAAATCCGGGACGCGCAGCGGCGGCATGGCGGCCCGGGTGAACCAGTCGCCCCACTCCCGCGGCAGCGTCCGCCCGGTGCGCCCGGCCTCCGTCGCCCGGCCCAGCAGGTCCACCGGCGACTCGTTGAACCGGAAGTTGTTGACCTCGCCCGTCACCTCGCCGTCCTCGACCAGGTACACGCCGTCCCGGGTCAGCCCCGTCAGCAGCAGCGTCGCCGGGTCCACCTCGCGGATGTACCACAGGCACGTCAGCAGCAGGCCGCGCGCGGTCCCGGCGACCATCTCCTCCAGCGAGCGGTCCCCGCCGCCGTCCAGGATCAGGTTCCCGGCCGAGGGCGCCACGGGCAGCCCGGTCAGGCCCGCGCTGTGCCGGGTGGTGAGCAGGTGCTCCAGGCGCCCGTCGCCGATCCAGCGCACCGGCCGTACCGGCAGCCCGTTGTCGAACACCGACTGGTCGCCGCCGGAGGAGTGCGCGACGACGAAGGGCGCGCACTGGAGGCCCGGCTCGGCCGGGTCGCTGCGCAGGGTCAGCGGCAGCTCGCTGAGCCGGTCACCGATCCGGGTGCCGCCGCCGGGCCGGGAGAACACGGTCCGCCCCTCGGCGGCGTCCCGGCCCGACGCGGACCAGATCTGGTAGATGAGCAGGTCGGCGACCGCGGTCGGCGGCAGCAGCGTCTCGTAGCGCCCCGCGGGCAGCTCCACGCGCCGCTTCGCCCAGCCGAGCCGTACGGCCAGCTCCGCGTCGAGCGCCGCCGGGTCGACGTCCTTGAAGTCCCGGGTGGCGCGGCCCGTCCAGGCCGAGCGCGTACGGTCCGGGCTCTTGGCGTTCAGCTCCAGCGTGCCGCTGGGCTGGTCGTGCCGCAGCCGCAGCCCCGTGGACGTGCCCAGATAGGTGGACACCAGCTCGTGGCTGGCGAAGCCGTACAGCTCGCGGCCACCGGCACGCGCGCGGGCGAACGACTCCCCGAGGGCGGGCGCGAAGTCCGCGAACACCGCCGAGGAGGTCTCGGCGGGCGCCTCGGTGAAGTCGGCGGCCACCGGCACGTCCGCGACCAGCGGCTGCGCGTCCTCGGCGGGCCCGGCCGCGCGGGCGGCGGCCTCGGCGGCCCGCACCAGCGGCTCCAGCTCGTCGGCGGTGACGGCCGACCGGGACACGACACCCGAGGCGGTGCCCTCCCGGCCGTCGACCGTGGCGACCACGGTGAGCGTGCGCCCGCGCGTGACACCGTTCGTGGTGAGCGCGTTGCCCGCCCAGCGCAGATTGGCGCTCGATTCCTCGTCCGCGATGACCACGCACCCGTCGGCCCGGGACAGGGCCAGGGCCCGCTCGACGATCTCGTGCGGCTTGCTCGTACGCGGGCTCATCGGCCGGCCTCCTGGGTCGTGTTCAGGATGTTGACGCCCTTGAAGAGGGCCGAGGGGCAGCCGTGGGAGACGGCCGCGATCTGGCCCGGCTGGGCCTTGCCGCAGTTGAAGGCGCCGCCCAGGACGTACGTCTGCGGGCCGCCCACCGCGGCCATGGACCCCCAGAAGTCGGTGGTGGTCGCCTGGTAGGCCACGTCCCGCAGCTGCCCGGCCAGCCGCCCGTTCTCGATCCGGAAGAACCGCTGCCCGGTGAACTGGAAGTTGTAGCGCTGCATGTCGATCGACCACGACCGGTCCCCGACCACGTAGATGCCCCGCTCGACCCCGCCGATCAGGTCCTCCGTCGACATGCCCGCCGGGTCCGGCCGCAGCGACACGTTCGCCATGCGCTGCACCGGGACGTGCCCGGGGGAGTCGGCGTACGCGCAGCCGTTGGACCGCTCGAACCCGGTCAGCCGCGCGATCCTGCGGTCCAGCTGGTAGCCCACCAGCGTCCCGTCCTTCACCAGGTCCCAGGACTGCGCGGCGACGCCCTCGTCGTCGTAGCCGACGGTCGCCAGGCCGTGCTCGGCGGTGCGGTCACCGGTGACATTCATCAGCTCGGAGCCGTAGCGCAGCTTGCCGAGCCGGTCGAAGGTGGCGAAGGAGGTGCCGGCGTAGGCGGCCTCGTAGCCGAGCGCCCGGTCCAGCTCGGTGGCGTGCCCGACGGACTCGTGGATGGTCAGCCACAGGTTGGACGGATCGACGACCAGGTCGTAGACGCCCGCCTCGACGCTCGGCGCCCGCATCTTCTCGGCCAGCAGGGCGGGGATCCGCTCCAGCTCGTCCGCCCAGTCCCAGCCGGTCCCGGTCAGATACTCCCAGCCGCGGCCCACCGGCGGCGCCAGCGTCCGCATCGAGTCGAACTCCCCGCTGGCGGCGTCCACCGACACGGCCGTCAGCTGCGGATGCAGCCGCACCCGCTGCTGCGTGGTCACGGTGCCCGCGGTGTCGGCGTAGAACTTGTTCTCGTGCACGGCGACCAGCGAGGCGTCCACATGGTCCACGCCGTCCGCCGCGAGCAGCCGCGCGCTCCAGTCGGCCAGCAGCGCCGACTTCTCCTCGTCCGGCACCGCGAAGGGGTCGATCTCGTACGAGGACACCCAGGTCCGCTCGGCGTGCACGGGCTCGGCCGCCAGCTCCACCCGCTCCTCGGAACCGGCCGCGGCGATCACCCGCGCGGACAGCTTCGCCATCTCCACCGCCTGCGAGGCGACCTTCGCGGCGGCGTCCATGGTCAGGTCCACGCCGGACGCGAAGCCCCACGCCCCGCCGTGCACCACCCGCACCGCGTACCCCAGGTCGGTGGTGTCCGACGCCCCGGCCGGCCGCGCGTCCCGCAGCCGCCGGGACGCGCTGCGCACCCGCTCCAACCGGAAGTCCGCGTGCTCCGCGCCCAGCGCACGCGCGCGTGCGAGGGCGGCGTCGGCCAGCGCGCGCAGCGGAAGGGCGGTGAAGGCCGCGTCGATCGTATGTGGCACGGGGGGTCTCCCTGCTCTCGTCGCCTGTCGGACCGATCATGTCGCGCGGGCGGCACCGCGGACCACACGTTTGCCGGTCGAGTCCGCCGCTTTCTGTAGGGACTCGACAGCGCGGCCCCCCTGCCACTGTCGGTGCCCGATTGTCCGCCGTAGCGGCCCTACCGATAGGTTTTCGGATGAAGCCGCCTGTCATCGCCTGCCGCCGCCCGTCGTCGGCGGGGCGCGGGCGTGCTGTCGGAACGATAGAGACCGCTAGGAAAGGGTGATCCGTTGAGCCGCTCGGTTCTCGTCACCGGAGGCAACCGGGGCATCGGCCTCGCCATCGCCCGCGCGTTCGCCGATGCCGGTGACAACGTAGCCATCACGTACCGGTCCGGGGAGCCGCCGGCCGGCTTCCTCGCGGTCAAGTGCGACATCACCGACCCCGAGCAGGTGGAGCAGGCCTACAAGGAGATCGAGGCCCAGCAGGGCACGGTCGAGGTCCTGGTCGCCAACGCGGGCGTCACCAAGGACCAGCTCCTGATGCGCATGACCGAGGAGGACTTCGCCACGGTCGTCGACACCAACCTCACGGGCACCTTCCGGGTCGTCAAGCGCGCCAACCGCGGCATGCTGCGCGCCAAGAAGGGCCGGGTCGTCCTGATCTCCTCGGTCGTCGGACTGCTCGGTTCCGCGGGGCAGGCCAACTACGCCGCCTCCAAGGCCGGCCTGGTCGGCTTCGCGCGCTCCCTCGCCCGCGAGCTGGGCTCGCGCAACATCACCTTCAACGTCGTCGCCCCCGGTTTCGTCGACACGGACATGACCCGGGCGCTCAATGACGAGCAGCGCGAGAACATCATGGCGCAGGTGCCGCTCGGCCGGTACGCGCAGCCGGAGGAGATCGCCGCCGCGGTGCGCTTCCTCGCCTCGGACGACGCCTCGTACATCACTGGAGCCGTCATCCCCGTTGACGGCGGACTGGGAATGGGTCACTGAACACCATGAGCGGAATTCTCGAGGGCAAGCGCGTCCTGATCACCGGTGTGCTGACGGAGGCGTCCATCGCCTTCCACGCCGCGAAGCTGGCCCAGGAGCAGGGCGCCGAGGTCATCCTGACCGCGTTCCCGCGGCCCACGCTGACCGAGCGCATCGCCAAGAAGCTGCCGAAGCCCACCAAGGTCATCGAGCTGGACGTCACCGACGAGGAGCACCTCGCGCGCCTGGCCGACCTCGTCGGCGAGGAGCTGGGCGGCCTGGACGGCGTCGTGCACTCCATCGGCTTCGCCCCGCAGGACGCGCTCGGCGGCAACTTCCTGAACACGCCGTTCGAGTCGGTCGCCACGGCCATGCACGTCTCGGCGTACTCCCTGAAGGCGCTGACCATGGCCTGCCTGCCGCTGATGCAGAACGGCGGCTCGGTCGTCGGCCTCACCTTCGACGCGCAGTTCGCCTGGCCGCAGTACGACTGGATGGGCCCGGCCAAGGCCGCCCTGGAGGCCACCAGCCGCTACATCGCGCGGGACCTGGGCGAGCAGAACATCCGCTGCAACCTCGTCTCCGCCGGGCCGCTCGGCTCCATGGCCGCCAAGTCCATCCCGGGCTTCAGCGACCTCGCCGCCGTGTGGGACTCCCGCTCCCCGCTGGAGTGGGACCTGAAGGACCCGGAGCCGGCCGGCCGCGGCATCGTCGCCCTGCTGAGCGACTGGTTCCCGAAGACCACCGGCGAGATCGTCCACGTGGACGGCGGACTGCACGCCATCGGCGCCTGATCCCGGTCTCCCGGTCGCGACGGCCGCTGTACGTCGAGGGGCCCGCACCCGCCAGGGGTGCGGGCCCCTCCGCGTCGCCCGGCCCGTCCGGCGGGTGGCCCGCGCGGTGCGGATCAGGCGTGCGCGGGCGGACCGAACCGGCCCGGGGCGCACTGGAACGGATAGCTCGCGGCCTCGGCGGCGGCGGCCTCCGCGTCGCCCGCGCGGATCGCGTCGACCAGCCGGGCATGGTCCATGTACGCCCGCGGCGTCAGCTCCGCGCCCACGTCCGCGCGCAGCGCGTCCCGCGTGACCTCGCCCAGGTCGGCGTACATCGCCGTCATGACGTCGTTGTGCGAGGCGGCCACCACCGCCAGGTGGAAGGTCGCGTCCGCCGCCACGAACGCCTCCGCGTCACCACTCTCCCAGGCCTCCTCGCGCCGTACCAGCAGGGCGTCGAGCTGCTTGAGGTCCTTCTCGCCGCGCCGCTCGGCGGCCAGCTTCGCCGCGGCAGACTCCAGCGTGGAGCGCAGCTCGGCGAAGTGCCGGGGATCCGCCCCGGCGAACCGGCGCTGCATCACCCCCGCCAGCTCACTGGTGGCCACCACGTACGTGCCGGACCCCTGGCGGATGTCCAGCAGACCGTTGTGGGCGAGGGCCCGGACCGCCTCACGGACGGTGTTGCGGGCCACGCCGAGCTGCTCGACCAGTTCGGGCTCGGTCGGGATGCGGGAGCCGACCGGCCACTCCCCGGAGGTGATCTGGCTCCGCAGCGCGGCGATGACCTGCTCGGACAGGGCCGAGCGGCGGGGATGGCTCAGAGGCATGGCTCACCTTCGCACGCGGGGACCGGGACGGGCGCCCCGGGCTGTGGACGGACTGGACAGCTAATCATCCCATCATTCTATGATGGGCCTCATGGCACGTGAGGAATCAACCCGGACGACGACACCGACCGAGCGGCAGGCACCGGCCGTGCCCGCCGCCGCCCGGACACCCGGGACGACGGCCGACACCGCGGCGAAGCACGCCCCGCGCGCGTGGGCGACCCGGCTGGTCGTCGTCGGCATCGTGCTGGCCGCGCTGAACCTCCGCCCCGCCATCACCAGCCTCGGCGCGCTCCTCGAAGAGGTGCGCGACGGCCTCGGCATGAGCGGCGGCGTCGCCGGACTGCTCACCTCCGTGCCCCCGCTCTGCTTCGCGGTCTTCGGTGTCATGGCCCCCCGGCTCGCCCGCCGGTTCGGACCCGCCGCCGTGGTCTGCGCGGGCATGGCCGCCATCGGCGCCGGACTGCTCATCCGCCCCTACGCGGGCGGCACCGCCGGATTCCTGGCCGCCAGCGCCCTCGCCCTGATGGGCATCGCCGTCAGCAACGTCCTGATGCCGGTCATCGTCAAGCGCTGGTTCCCCGACCGGGTCGGCTCCATGACCGGCCTGTACTCGATGGCCCTCGCCCTGGGCACCTCGACCGCCGCCGCCGCGACCGTGCCGCTGACCGACGCGCTCGGCGGCGACTGGCAGCCCGGCCTGGCGGTGTGGGCGGCGCTCGCCCTGGCCGCCGTGCTCCCGTGGCTGCCGCTGGTCCGGGACCGCGGCCCGGCCCCCGCCACCCCGGAGGCCGTACGGCAGGACCGGGAACCGGCGGACGGGGGCGCGTCCGGCGCGTCCGTGTCCGGTACGTCCGATTCCGGTACGTCCGTGTCCGGCACGTCCGCGATCGAGCGGCCCGCGCCGCCGGCCCTGCGCATCACCCGGAGCCGTACCGCCTGGGCCCTGGCCGTCTTCTTCGGCCTCCAGGCCACCGCCGCCTACATCACGATGGGCTGGATGGCGCAGATCTTCCGCGACGCGGGGGTGTCCGCGGGCACCGCCGGACTGCTGCTCGCCGTGACCATGGTGATGGGCGTACCGCTGGCCTTCGTCATCCCGCGCGTGGCCACCCGGCTGCCCCACCAGGGCCCCATCGTCCTCGTGCTCGGCCTGTGCGGCCTCGCCGGATACGCGGGCCTGTACTTCGCCCCGTCCGGCGGATCCTGGGCCTGGGCCATCCTGCTCGGCGTCTCCAACTGCGCCTTCCCGCTCGCGCTCACCATGGTCGGTATGCGTGCCCGGACCGGCGCGGGCGTGGCCCAGCTGTCGGCGTTCGCCCAGAGCACCGGCTACCTGATCTCCATCCCCGGGCCGCTGCTCGTCGGTGTGCTGAACCAGAGCAGCGGCGGCTGGGGCCTGCCCATCGCGCTGATGAGCGGCCTGATGATCCCGCAGATGGTGGTGGGCTGGCTGGCGGGCCGCGACCGTACGGTCGAGGAGGAGGCGGCGCGCTGAGCCGCCCCCCGGCGCACTTCCGCGGGGCGGGAGTGCGAGACTGGGGCCATGCAGCCTGTGCTCGACCCGAACCCGAAGAACAGCCAGAAGAAGATGCTGCTGGTCTTCGGGTCGTTCTTCGCCATCTTCGTGATCATCGCCATCGTCGCGACCGTCGTCGCTCCCTGACACCCGGCAGCACGCACCCGGCACCCACCCGGTGCTCACCGGCGCCCCTCGCGGCGGCCCGGAAGCAGACCGGTGCCCGGGGGCAGGGCCGGTGCCCGGGGTAGGGCTATCCCCCCGTCCCCTAGGGGGTACGGGTCAGGGTCAAGTGGGTGGGATGCCGGATGGGCCGGGGCCCGCCGTTTCCGTACCTTCGTGGTGTGGCCGCGGGACAGCGGTCCGCGGAGCACCCGAAGACCAGCGGAGGCAAGCATGTCGGCCCGTACGCAGACCCGGCCCCACCCGGCGACCTCGGGTGGCGTCGGCATCCGGTTGCCGTGGTGGGCCCTGGCCCTGCCGGCGCTCGCCTTCGTCGCCCTGCTCGTCCTGATATCGAACCCGTCGAACGCCCATGCGGCAACCGGCGAGCCCGCGATCACCCAGCTGCTGGAGCACGCCCAGCACCTCCTCGGCCACTGAGCCGTACACCCCCGACCGGCACGGTCCGCGCAGGTCCCCGGCCCGCCCACAGCGCGGCGCCCCTGTCAACTCCCTGCGCCCCATGGCCTGTTTCGTGCGAAGCTGGGAGTCATGAGCGCCGCAGAACCCCGCAGGATCGTCCTCTTCCGCCATGCGAAAGCCGACTGGCCGCAGGTGACCGACCACGAGCGACCGCTCGCCGAGCGGGGCCGCAAGGACGCCGCGGTGGCCGGCCGCAGACTGGCCGACGCCGGTGTCCCGTTCGACCTGGCCCTGTGCTCGACCGCGGTCCGGACCCGGGAGACCTGGAAGCTCGCCGTCCACGAGCTGCCGGACCGACCGAAGACCGTCTACGAGGAGCGGATCTACGATGCCTCGCCCGGCGAGCTGATCGCCGTGCTCAACGAGACCCCTGACGATGTGCGCAACGCCGTCCTGATCGGCCACAACCCGGGCGTCCAGGGACTGGCCGAGATCCTCTCCGGCACGGCCGAGGACGACGCCCGCGAGCGGATGGGCCGCCGCGGCTTCCCGGCCGCCGCCTTCGCCGTCGTCACCTTCGACGGCTCCTGGAAGAGCCTGGAACCGGGCGTGGCCACGCTGACCGACTACTGGGCACCATCGGAGTAGCCCGCCCCGGCCCGCACGGGTACGGGATCGGTGGCGCGGGCGGGGGCCGCGTACGGCCGTAGCCCGTGCCCGGCCCGCTCGGGCACGGGCACGGCCCGGTACGACGAGCATGGGACTGGCTCGGCACGGGACGAGAGGCGCGGGCCCTGTTCGACGGAGGGGTGACCGGCGCGGACCAGACTCTGCCCGGCGAGCATGGGCCTGACCTGGTGCCGCACGGTTCGTGCGGCTCGTACGGGGGAGACCCGACACCGTAGGCCCGGCAGCGGCCCGGTCCAGGGACGGCCCGACGCGGGCCATGTTCGGCTCGGGGACGACCGGCGCCGGCTCGATCCGGCACGGTCGACGAGGGCCCGGCCTGGTGCCGTGCGGCTCGTACGGGCGCGACCCGGCCGGGTCGACCGGCCCCAGCCCGCGCGTGCGGATCCCACCGGCACGGGCCCTGCCGGGGCCTGCGCGAGAATGATCCCCGTGCGGGCCCGGACCGGGCCCGCACGGGCAAGGGCATGACATGCGCGGGCGCGCGGGCATGGCCCCCAGGCCCAGGTCAGGCCCCCGCGCCCGGCCTCGGGCCGACGTACCCCGCCCGGCGGACGCGCACAGCAGGCTCCTGGCGCGCCCCCGGACCAGGTGACCGCAGGGTGTCCGTCCGTGCGCCCAGCGGTGGGCGCACGGACGGCGGACCGCTCAGCGCTCCTCGTGCGCGTCCGCCGCCTCGACCTCTTCGCGAGTCACGCCGAGCAGATACAGGACCGTGTCGAGGAACGGCACGTTCACCGCGGTGTACGCGGCCTCGCGCACCACCGGCTTGGCGTTGAAGGCGACCCCGAGGCCCGCCGCGTTCAGCATGTCCAGGTCGTTGGCGCCGTCACCGATCGCCACGGTCTGCGCCAGCGGAACACCCGCCTCGGCGGCGAACCGGCGCAGCAGCCGCGCCTTGCCCGCCCGGTCGACGATCTCGCCCGTGACCCGGCCCGTGAGCTTCCCGTCGACTATCTCCAGCGTGTTGGCCTGTGCGAAGTCCAGCCCGAGCCGGTCCTTCAGATCGTCCGTGACCTGGGTGAAGCCGCCCGAGACCACGCCGACCTGGTAGCCGAGGCGCTTCAGCGTACGGATCAGCGTCCGCGCGCCCGGCGTCAGCCGCACCTCGCTGCGCACCTTCTCCACCACCGAGGCGTCCAGCCCCGCCAGCAGCGCCACCCGGGCGTGCAGCGACTGCTCGAAGTCCAGCTCCCCGCGCATCGCGGCGGCCGTCACCTCGGCGACCTCGTCCTCGCACCCCGCGTGCGCGGCGAACAGCTCGATCACCTCGTCCTGGATGAGGGTCGAGTCCACGTCCATGACGACCAGGCGCTGCGCCCGCCGGTGCAGGCCCGCCGCGACGACCGCGACATCGACGCCAAGGGCCGCCGCGTCCGTCGCCAGCGCGGTGCGCAGCGGCTCCGTCTCCACCCCGGACACCGCGAACTCCACGGCCGTCACCGGGTACTTGGCGAGCCGGAAGACACGGTCGATGTTGCCGCCGGTCTTGGTGATGCGCGCCGCGATCTGGGCGGTGGCCTCGGCGGTGAGCGGATGGCCGAGCACGGTGACCAGCGAGCGCCCCAGGCCGCGCGGCCGGTTGTCGCCGCGACCGGAGATGATCTCCGCCTGCATCCTCATGGACTCGGCCCAGCTGTGCACCGTGGCGCGCAGGTCGCCCTCAAGACCGGCGGGCGGCTGGGTGACGAGCGCGCACAGCACCATCCGGCCGCGGGTGACGACCTGCTCGATGTCGACCACGTCGACGGAGTAGGCCGCGAGGGTGTCGAAGAGGCCGGCCGTGATGCCGGGCCTGTCCTTCCCGAAGATCTTGACGAGAAGGGTGAGGTCATCGGAACTCTGCGAAGCACTCATGGTGCCTTCCACCGTATCCGGCACCCAGTGCCTTCTGCCCCTCAGGTCCGCCTGGCGGACAGCGAACACTGGGGGTCGGCCGGATGACCGCCGCCCGACGATCCGGCCACGGCACCGGGACCCACGGCGTGTCACTCCTCCGGAGCGTCCGGCGGGCCACCGCGGAGGGGGCGGGGCGGCGCGTCCTCGCGGTACGCCCCCTCGGGGCACCCGGTGCCATGGCCGCCCGCCGTCCGTCCCGTGGCGCGATCTCGACGGCGGAGTGCGCACCGACGGCCCCGGCGGGCAGGGCGGCCCGCCGCCGCACCGGGTGCGTACGGGCCCCCGGGACGGGAGCCGCACCCGTCCGCCCCGACCGCGCCCTCACGCTCCGCCCGCCCCGGCCGTGCCGCCCGCCACCGCCGCCCCGGCGCCCCCGCGACCGCCGCGGCGACCGTCCCGGAGGCTCCGTCCGAGCCCGTCCCCACCGCCGGGGACCGGACGCGCCCGCACCCCCCGCCCCCCTGACCGCCCAGCTCACGCGGGCGGCGGCGACCGGCGACGCCCCCGCCCGCGACGGCACGGCGCCCGCTCCGCCCCGCACCCGGACCGTGCCCCCCGGCCTCGTGGCCGTGCTTCGGACGGACCGTCCGTCGCGTCCGGCGGACCGCCCGCCGCTCGGCACGGGCGGCTGCCACCGCATGTCTGCCTCGGGGTGAATGCCACACTCCGTCCGCGTTTCCACCGGACGTGCGTCACCGACCGGTTGCCTGCGTTACCTACTCATGACAAGGCCCGGCTTTCGGTCAGAGGGCGGAGCCTGGAATAGTTCAGCACGATGTTCGACATCCCTAGACTCCCCGCGACGGGGGCAATTCGGGGGACAACTCAGTGGGGCTTGGAGTGCCGGAACTCGTACTGGAAACAAATGGACGGACCTGGACGCTCGATCCGTCCCGGACCTACACCCTCGGCCGTGATCCGCAGGGTGACATCGCATTCGACGACGCCAGGGTCTCCTGGCGCCACGCCACGGTCAGGCACAACGGCCGCAGTTGGCTGATCGAGGACCACGGCAGCACCAACGGCACGTTCCTGCGGGGGCAGCGCGTCCAGCAGACGGAGATCGGCCCGGGTTCGGCCGTCCACCTCGGCAACGCCACCGACGGCCCGTGCCTGAACCTCTCGGCCGCGGCGGTGGCCGCCGCCGCACCGCAGGCGCAGCCCTACGCCGCGCAGGGCGCCGGTGCGGGCTGGGCCGGGCAGCAGGCGCAGCAGCCGCCGGCCGCCCAGCCGGACCCGCAGGCCGGCTGGCAACAGGCCCAGGCCCAGGCACCGCAGGCGGCGGCGATCCCGCAGCAGCCGGTGCCGCAGCAGGGCCCCGGTGGTGGCGCGGGGGCGCCGCCGGCCCACGGCGACCGCAGCCCCACCACGTTCCACCAGTTCTCCCTGGGCCGTGTGATGCGCATCGGCCGTGCCCTGGAGAACGACCTGGTCGTCTCCGACCTCCAGGTCTCCCGCAACCACGCGGAGTTCCACGCAACGCCCGACGGCCGCATGGAGATCCGCGACCTGGGCTCGCACAACGGCACGTACGTCAACGGCCAGCCGATCACCAAGGGTGGCTCGGCGACGCTCGGCCCGACCGACATCGTCGGTGTCGGCCACTCGACGTTCCGGATCGTCGGCGACCGCCTGGAGGAGTTCGTCGACACCGGTGAGGTGTCCTTCTCCGCCCGTCATCTGACCGTCACGGTCGACGGCGGCAAGCAGATCCTCAAGGACGTCTCCTTCGGTGTCCCGGAGAAGTCGCTGATCGCGGTCATCGGCCCGTCCGGCTCCGGCAAGTCGACCCTGCTCAAGGCGCTCACCGGCTACCGCCCGGCCGACCAGGGCGAGGTCCTCTACGACAACCGGAACCTGTACAAGCAGTTCGCCGAGCTGCGCCAGCGCATCGGTCTGGTCCCGCAGGACGACATCCTGCACAAGGAGCTGACCGTCAAGAAGGCCCTGAAGTACGCGGCCAAGCTGCGCTTCCCGGCCGACACCACGGGCGCCGAGCGCGACGCCCGGATCGACGAGGTGCTGCGCGAGCTGAAGCTCGACCCGCACAAGGACAAGAAGGTCACCTCGCTCTCCGGCGGCCAGCGCAAGCGCGTCTCGGTCGCCCTGGAGCTGCTGACCAAGCCGTCGCTGATCTTCCTGGACGAGCCGACCTCCGGCCTCGACCCGGGCATGGACCGCGATGTGATGACGCTGCTGCGCGGCCTCGCCGACGACGGCCGCACCGTCCTGGTCGTCACCCACTCGGTGGCCGAGCTGGCCATCTGCGACAAGCTCCTGGTGATGGCGCCGGGCGGCAGCGTCGCCTACTTCGGTCCGCCCGAGGAGGCGCTGAACTTCTTCGGCTACGAGAGCTGGGCCGACGTCTTCTCCGCGTTCGAGAACTACCGCGACTACGACTGGGCGGGCCGCTGGAAGGGCTCGCAGCACTACCAGATGTACGCCGCGGACATCGACGCGGTCGCGCCGCAGTCGGCGGCCGTCCCGCCGCCGCAGGCCATCAGGCCGCCCAAGCCGCAGGCGTGGGGTTCGCAGCTGCTGACCCTGATCCGGCGGTATGTGTCGGTGATCGTCTCCGACAAGGGGTTCCTGGCGCTGACGGTGATCCTTCCGGCGGTGCTCGGCGCGGTCAGCCTGCTGATCGACCACGAGAAGGGCCTGCTGGTCAACCCGATCAACTCGCGGACGCATCTGCCCACCCCGAACGGCACCGCGACCACGGTCCTGCTGATCCTCGCGGTCGGCGCGTGCTTCGCGGGCGCGGCGAACTCGGTGCGCGAGCTGATCAAGGAACGGGTGATCTACGAACGGGAGCGGGCCACCGGCCTGTCCCGGTCTGCGTATCTGATGTCGAAGGTCGTCGTGCTCGGCCTGATCACCGTGCTCCAGGGGCTGATGGTCGGCCTGATCGGCTTCTCCAGCCGGGAGATCCCCGGCAAGGGCCTGGTCCTGGGCAGCGCCACGCTCTTCGAGCTGTGCCTGCCGATCATGGCGCTCGGCTTCACCTCGATGATGGTGGGCCTGGTCATCTCCTCGCTGGTGAAGACCGCCGAGAAGACGATGCCGCTGCTGGTGATGTTCGCGATCATCCAGGTCGTGTTCACCGGCTGCCTGTTCACGCTGCACGGCACGCTCGGCGTCAACGAGTTCTCGTACCTGATGCCCTCGCGCTGGGCGGTGGCGGGCGCCGGCACCACGCTGGATCTCAACAACATCGCCCCGAACGTCGACGACCCGACCAGCACCGACCCGCTGTGGGACCACACGGTCTCGGCCTGGAGCCTCGACATGGCCGCGCTGATCGCGCTCGGTGTGGTCTGCGGCTTCCTGGTGGCGCGCTTCCTGCGCCGCCACGAGCCGGAGGTCATGCGCAAGTGACGGCCGGCGCGTCCCGCGCGCGGTGAGACGCGGGCGGTGACACGGGCCGCGGGGACCGCGGCGCACCGTGCGAAGAGCGGCGAAGGGCGGCACCCGTACCGGGTGCCGCCCTTCCGCGTCGTGCCGTCAGAGGTCCGCGCCGACCCCCTGGGGTCAGTACGCGCTGTTGACGTTGTCGATCGAGCCGTAGCGGTGGGCGGCGTAGTTGGCCGCGGCGGTGATGTTGGCGACCGGGTCGTAGATGTTCGCCGACGTGCCGGGCACGTGGTAGGCGTTGAAGGTCGGCTGGATGACCTGGAGCAGACCCTTGGAGGGTATGCCGTTGCGGGCGTTGATGTCCCAGCCGTTCATGGCCGTCGGGTTGCCCGAGGACTCCCGCATGATGTTGCGGTGCAGGCCGCTGTAGGAGCCGGGGATGTTGTGCTGGCGCATGATCGACAGCGACTTGCGGATCCAGCCGTCGAGGTTGTTGCCGTAGCTGGTGGCCGCCGCGACCGTCTCCATGCGGGGACGCTCGGCGGACCGGGAGGCGGCCTTCGCGGCCTTGTGGGCGGCCTGCGCCTTGTGGCGGGCCGCGGCCTCGGCCTTGTGCTGCGCGGCGGCGGTACGGGCCTTGTGCTGCGCGGCGGCCTGCTTCTTGGCCTCGATGGCCTGGATCTTGACGCTGGTACCGGCGAGCTGGTCGGTGACGCTGGCCTTGACGTCCTTGACCGGCTGCGAGCCGATCTGCACCGGGGCCGCGACGGTGTCGGCGGACGCGGTGGTGTGGGCGCCGCCGGGGACGGCGGTGAAGGCGATCGCGGCGGCACCGAGGGTGGCGACACCGGCGACGGCGGCCTTGTGGGTTCGGGTCAGGGCACGACTGGATCGGGGGATGCGGAAGTTTGCAGGCATGGTGAAACGGACCTCTTCGAGTAGCGCGGAGGTCGCTCTCCGGACTGCGGGAGGGGGTCCTACCCACACGAACGCCGCGAACGGAAACCCGCGGCGCTGAGCGACGAGAGCCATTCTTAGCTGCCGCAAAATCCGAGGGCAAAGGTGTGACGTACGAAGCCGGGTAGTGGATCAGGAAGCGACAAAACGGGACAGACTGGGATGCCTGTCCCGTTCATCGAGGGACGGTCCTCTCCTATGCCCCTTCGTACGTGATGTGCGCCCTATGTGCGTCCTCACATCGGAGGAGGGCCATTCTCACCGTTCGTTGCCGTCGCAACGCAATGCGTGAACGGCCTCCTCCGCAAGGAGGAGACGAGCGCGGCCGACGTGGTGCCACAGGCGTGCCCGCGTACGGCCTCCGCACGACCCACGCACGGCCGCGTACGACGACACACGGCTCCGCCCCACCTCTGTCCCCTCTCTGCCTCCGGTGTCCCCTCCCTGCCGCCGGCCCGCGCTCGCCCCCGGCCGCGTCCCCGTCCCCAGACCTAGGTCCGGCGGCCCTGCGGGGGCGTCCCCAGGTCCCATCCCCCTGTCACACCGCGCCGGTACCGTGAGGTCATGAGTCAAGGCCCCCGGTCCGGCCTCGGTGCGGTGAGTGCCGCGCTGCTGGCCATGAGCAGGCACCTGGAGGTGCGCGACGTCCTGAAGACGATCGTCGCCTCGGCCCGCGAGCTGCTCGACGCGCAGTACGCCGCGCTCGGCGTCCCGGACGACCACGGCGGCTTCGCCCAGTTCGTGGTCGACGGCGTCAGCGAGGAGCAGTGGCGGGCCATCGGCCCGCTCCCGCGCCAGCACGGCATCCTCGCCGCGATGCTGCACCAGACGGAGTCCGAGCGCCTGGCGGACGTGCGCACCGACCCGCGCTTCGGGGGCTGGCCGGCTGCCCACCCGGAGATGTCCGACTTCCTGGGCCTGCCCATCCGTGACGGCGACGAGGTCATCGGGGCCCTGTTCCTGGCCAACAAGCGCTGCCCCAGACCGGCCGGCGGCTGCGGTTTCACGGAGGAGGACGAGGAACTGCTCGCCCTCCTCGCCCAGCACGCCGCCATCGCCCTCACCAACGCCCGCCTCTACGAGCGCAGCCGCGAGCTCACCATCGCCGAGGAGCGCTCCCGCCTCGCCCACGAGCTGCACGACGCGGTCAGCCAGAAGCTGTTCTCCCTGCGCCTGACCGCCCAGGCCGCCGCCGCCCTCGTCGACCGCGACCCGGTGCGCGCCAAGGGCGAGCTCCAGCAGGTGGCCGTGCTCGCCGCGGAGGCCGCCGACGAGCTGCGCGCCGCCGTGGTCGAGCTGCGCCCGGCCGCCCTCGACGAGGACGGCCTGGTCGCCACCCTGCGCACCCAGATCCAGGTCCTCGACCGCGCGCACAGCGCCCGTGTCACCTTCACCGCCCGCGGCTTCCGCGCGCTGCCGGCCGCCCAGGAGGAGGCCGTGCTCCGCGTCGCCCAGGAGGCCCTGCACAACGCGCTGCGCCACTCCGGCGCCGCGCACGTCGACGTCACCCTGGACCGCCGCGGCCCCGGCGCCGTCCTGCGCGTCACCGACGACGGCACCGGCTTCGACCCGCGCACGGTGCGCCGCGCCGGCCGCCATCTCGGCCTGGTCTCCATGCGGGACCGGGCGAGTGGCACCGGCGGCACGCTCACGGTGGAATCGGCGCCCGGCAAGGGCACCACGATCGAGATGGAGGCCCCGGGTGGCTGACGCAATCAAGGTGCTGGTCGTCGACGACCACCAGGTGGTCCGCCGGGGCCTGCGCACCTTCCTGGAGGTGCAGGACGACATCGAGGTGGTCGGCGAGGCGGCCGACGGCGCCGAGGGGGTGCAGCGGGCCGAGGAGCTGAGACCCGACGTGGTTCTCATGGACGTCAAGATGCCCGTCATGGACGGTGTCGAGGCGCTGCGCAGGCTGCGCGAGCTGGGCAACCCCGCGCGCGTGCTCATCGTCACCAGCTTCACCGAGCAGCGCACCGTGGTCCCGGCCCTGCGCGCGGGCGCCGCCGGGTATGTGTACAAGGACGTGGACCCCGACGCGCTGGCCGGCGCCATCAGATCCGTGCACGCCGGTCACATCCTGCTCCAGCCCGAGGTCGCAGGCGCCCTGCTGTCCCAGGAGGACACCGGCCTCGGCCAGGGCCGCGGCACCTCCCTCACCGACCGGGAGCGCGAGGTGCTGGGCCTCATAGCGGACGGCCGCTCCAACCGCGAGATCGCCCGCGCCCTGGTCCTCTCCGAGAAGACCGTCAAGACCCACGTGTCCAACATCCTGATGAAGCTCGACCTGGCGGACCGCACCCAGGCCGCGCTGTGGGCCGTACGCCACGGGGCGGCGGGCTGACCCGGCCGCGCCGCGCACCGGCACGGCGCGCCGCGCACCGGCACGGCGCACCGCGCACCGGCACGGCGCACCGCGCACCGGCGCCGCGCACGGCACCTGGCGCACAGCACATGGCACCTGGCGCATGGCAACGGAGCGTTCCGTTCCGGACTGAGATTCATACCGTCGTGGGAATGTCCCCCGGATGGCGCAACCTCCAGGCGCCCCGGCCGTTCTCCAGTGCGTGCCGCGGCGACTGCCGCGGCGGACACCAGAAGGGCTTGGAACGTGAAGAACCTGAAGAAGGCAGCGGCCGTGACGATGGTGGCCGGCGGACTCATCGCCGCCGGTGCCGGAATGGCCTCCGCCGCCGACGGCGCCGCGGCGGCCGGTGCCGCCAAGGGCTCCCCGGGCGTCGTCTCGGGCAACACCATCCAGGTGCCCGTCGCCGTCCCGGTCAACGCCGTCGGCAACAGCGTCAACGTCATCGGCGTACTGAACCCGGCCTTCGGCAACCTCGGCCTCAACCGCTGAGAACGGCGCCACACCGATGCCCACGGCCTCCCGGGTCCGCCCCGGGGGGCCGGTCGGCTCAGCACACCCCGCGCACCACCCCCACCGCTTCTACCGGGTGCCCCTCTCCCGCTTCTCCCGCTCCTCGATCACGGAGTTGTACGCCGCCACCTGCGCCCGCCGCGCCGTACGCTCCACCGGCCGCAGCGCGGCCCTCCGCGCGGCCATCTCCGACGCGCTCACCGCCCCTCCGTGCCCGTTGCCGTACGCCAGCGACACCAGCAGCCCCACCCGCTGCGCCAGCTCCAGCACCCGCACCGCCCGCGGCGGGTACCCGGGCGCGAGCACCTCGCGGCCCCGCTCGGCCCGCGCCCGGTAGGCGTCGAGCGCCGCTTCGGCCACCGGCCCCGACCCGGCGACGTCCAGTCGCGACAGCACCTCGGTCGCCTCCCGCAGCGCCTCGGCCAGCTCCCGCTCGGCCTCGCCCAGCGACGGCACGTCGGCGGGCGGCGCCTCCCGCACCGGCAGCACATGCCAGACCACCTCGGCGTGCACATCACCCGCCGGCCCCGCCTCGTGCACCTCGGGCACCAGCCCGAGCGCGGCACCGTGGCACACCACCGCCTCACCGGCCTCCAGCGCCCGCGCGTTGAACTCCGGCGGACCGCTCAGCCCCAGCGGATGACCCGGCACCGGCAGCGCCACTTGCAGGGCACCCGCCCCGAGCGCGCGCAGCCGCCCCAGCGCGAGCGTGAGCCCGACCGGCCCCGACTCGCCGGGCAGCCCCGCCACCCGGTGGACGGCGTCCTCACCCACCACGGCGAGCACGGCGTCGTCCGGCGCGACAAGTCCGGCAAGAAGGGCATTTCCCCAAGCTGCGAGGCGTCCTGAACGCGGTTCCGAGAGCATGCGTCCACCCTAAGGACCGGACCGATGGAACAGCCCGCCCGGCCGGTGGCGTAGATTCGGTGGGGGCTGCGCCCACCGGCGCGGCGGACCGAGCCACAGGCGTACGCGACAGCCGAGACCGGCGGCACACTGCAAGGGGAGACAACGCGCTCATGAGCGATGTTCTGGAGCTTCAGGACGTATCCGTGGTCCGCGAGGGCCGGGCTCTGGTGGACCAGGTCTCCTGGTCGGTCAAGGAAGGCGAGCGCTGGGTCATCCTCGGCCCGAACGGCGCCGGCAAGACCACCCTCCTGAACGTCGCCTCCAGCTACCTCTACCCCAGCAAGGGCACCGCCACCATCCTCGGCGAGACCCTCGGCAGGCCCGGCACCGACGTCTTCGAACTGCGCCCCCGCATCGGCGTCGCCGGTATCGCCATGGCCGAGAAGCTCCCCAAGCGCCAGACCGTCCTCCAGACCGTGCTGACCGCCGCCTACGGCATGACCGCCGGCTGGCAGGAGGAGTACGAGGACGTCGACGAGCAGCGCGCCCGCGCCTTCCTCGACCGCCTCGGCATGACCGACTACCTCGACCGGCGCTTCGGCACCCTCTCCGAGGGCGAGCGCAAGCGCACCCTGATCGCCCGCGCCCTCATGACCGACCCCGAACTGCTGCTCCTGGACGAGCCCGCCGCCGGACTCGACCTCGGCGGCCGCGAGGACCTGGTCCGCCGGCTCGGCCGGCTGGCCCGCGACCCGATCGCCCCCTCCATGATCATGGTCACCCACCATGTCGAGGAGATCGCGCCCGGCTTCACCCACGTCCTGATGATCAACCAGGGCAAGGTGCTCGCCGCCGGACCGCTGGAGCTGGAGCTGACCTCCCGCAACCTCTCCCGCTGCTTCGGCCTCCCGCTCGTCGTCGAGCAGGTCGGCGACCGCTGGACCGCCCAGGGCCTCCCGCTCTCCTGACCCGCGCCGAACTCCCCACCCGCGCAGCCGACTCGCTCTCCCGCCGCCGTCGACGGCCGCCCCCTCGGCCCCGGTTGACGACCACCTCTCCCGAACCCTGCACCGAGCCACCCCCCGTGCGCCCTGTCGGTCACGCGACCCGCGGTCCTACCATGACCATGTGAACGACATCGACGCATGGGTGTGGTGGCTCGTCGGCGCGGCGGCGCTCGGAATCCCGCTCGTGGTGACCGCCATGCCCGAGTTCGGCATGCTCGCGGTCGGCGCCGTCGCCGCCGCGGTCGCCGCGGGACTCGGTTTCGGGACCGTCGTCCAGGTCCTCGCCTTCCTCGCCGTCTCCGTCGCCCTCATCGCCGTCGTACGCCCCATCGCGGCCCGGCACAGCAGGCAGAGCCCCCGACTCGCCACCGGAATCGACGCGTTGAAGGGCAGGCAGGCCCTCGTGCTCGAACGCGTCGACGGCGCCGGCGGACGGATCAAGCTCGCCGGTGAGACCTGGTCCGCGCGGGCGCTCGACCCCGGCCGCAGCTACGAGCCCGGGACCGAGGTCGACGTGGTCGAGATCGAGGGAGCCACCGCCATCGTCATGTGACCTGCGCCGAACACCCCACGAGGCGGACGACGGTCTGTCAGACTCGACCAGCAAGATCTTCAACAGCCGCAGAGCCCATAAGATCTTCCTAGAGCGCCGAGGCGGAGAGGGGACAGGGAACCCACGATGGAACCGGTCATCATCGTCCTGATCATTCTGGTGGTGTTGGTCTTCATCGCCCTGATCAAGACCATCCAGGTCATCCCACAGGCCAGCGCGGCCATCGTGGAGCGCTTCGGCCGCTACACGCGGACACTGAACGCGGGCCTCAACATCGTCGTCCCGTTCATCGACACCATCCGCAACCGCATCGACCTGCGCGAGCAGGTCGTGCCGTTCCCGCCGCAGCCGGTGATCACCCAGGACAACCTGGTCGTCAACATCGACACCGTCATCTACTACCAGGTGACCGACGCCCGCGCCGCGACCTACGAGGTCGCCAGCTACATCCAGGCGATCGAGCAGCTCACCGTCACCACCCTGCGCAACATCATCGGCGGCATGGACCTGGAGCGCACCCTCACCTCCCGCGAGGAGATCAACGCGGCCCTGCGCGGCGTCCTCGACGAGGCCACCGGCAAGTGGGGCATCCGCGTCAACCGCGTCGAGCTGAAGGCCATCGAGCCGCCCACCTCCATCCAGGACTCGATGGAGAAGCAGATGCGCGCCGACCGTGACAAGCGCGCCGCCATCCTCCAGGCCGAAGGTGTGCGGCAGTCCGAGATCCTGCGCGCCGAGGGCGAGAAGCAGTCCCAGATCCTGCGTGCCGAAGGTGAGGCCAAGGCCGCCGCGCTGCGCGCCGAGGGCGAGGCCCAGGCCGTCCGTACGGTCTTCGAGGCCATCCACGCCGGAGACCCGGACCAGAAGCTCCTCTCCTACCAGTACCTCCAGATGCTGCCGAAGATCGCCGAGGGCGACGCCAACAAGCTCTGGATCGTCCCCAGCGAGATCGGCGACGCCCTCAAGGGGCTCTCCGGCGCCATGGGCAACTTCGGCTCCCTGGGCGGCAATTCAGGCGGCGGAAACGGCGGCGGCAGCACCGTACCGGCCCAGAACGACGGCAGGAACGCCCCCGCCGAACGCCGCGAGAAGCCCTTCATCGACTGAGGCGCCGGGCCGCCAGGACTCCGGGGCAGCGGAGAACGGGCACCCGGAGACGGGTGCCCGCAGCCCGCGGCCGACGGCGGGAGGACGTCAGGCGGCCGCGCGGCCCAGCCAGTCCGGCAGCGCCGCACGGTCGTCCGCGCCCAGCGCGAACAGCATCGCGTCCGCCGGCGTCGGCTCGAACGGCTCCCGCAGCAACGGCATCCCCGCCTGCTGCGGAGTCCGGTCCGCCTTGCGGTGGTTGTCCTCCGCGCACGAGGCCACCGTGTTCAGCCAGGTGTCCTGCCCGCCGTGCGACCGCGGTATGACGTGGTCCACGGTCGTCGCCCGCCGGCCGCAGTACGCGCACCGGTGCCGGTCGCGCACCAGGACGCCCCGCCTCGACCACGGTGCTTGTCTTCGGAAGGGCACCCGTACGTACCGGCACAGCCGGATCACCCGGGGTGCGGGGATGTCCACCGCGGCCCCGCGCATCCGCAGTTCGGGGTGGGCCTGCTCGACGACGGCCTTGTCCTGGAGCACCAGCACCACGGCTCGGTTCAACGTCACCGTCGACAGCGGCTCGAAGCTCGCGTTCAGCACCAGCGTGTCCCGCATCCGGCCCACCTCCCGTGTGCACCTGCCCACCCCCCGGCGGGCCCGGCTCAACTCTCTACGGGCGCGTCGGGATGGACAACGCAATAAAAATGCCCGCCTCCGATCACTTCCAAGACCAGAGGCGGGCAAACGTTCCGTGAACGCGAAAACGCGCGGCGGGGGGCTCAGCTTTCGGCGGGCACCTCGTACTCACCGATCAGCTGCGCCCGCGCCAGCGTGTGGAACCGCAGGTTGAAGCCCACCACGGCGGGCGAGGCGGCGACGTCCGGACCGAGCTTGTCCTGATCGACGGCGTACACCGTGAAGACGTACCGGTGCGGCCCGTCCCCGGGCGGCGGCGCGGCACCGCCGAAGTCCTTCGACCCGTAGTCGTTGCGCGCGTGCACCGCGCCCTCGGGCAGGCCCTCGAACTTCCCGCCGCCCGCGCCCGCCGGCAGCTCCGTCACCGAGGCCGGGATGTCGAACACCACCCAGTGCCAGAACCCGCTGCCCGTCGGCGCGTCCGGGTCGTAGCAGGTGACGGCGAAGCTCTTGGTCCCGGCCGGGAAACCTTCCCAGCGCAGCTGCGGCGAGGTGTTCCCCGCCGACTGGACCTGGGCGTCCTTGAGCCTCGCACCCTCCCGCACGTCGTCACTCGTGACCGTGAACGACGGCACGGGCGGATGGAAGTCGTGGGGGAGTGGCCGCCGCTTCAGCTCGGGCACCTCGGTACCTCCTGGTCGTTCTGATCGTTCCGGCTGTCGGTACCGACCTTAGGGCCTTGTCAGAACCAGCTCCGCTTGCTGCCGACCTCGGCGATCCACTGGTGCAGATACGCCGCCCAATCGGTCTGCCGGTAGTCGTGCAGACTCACCTGGAACGAGCGGTAGGTGTCGCTGCCCTCGCTGAACAGACCGGGCTTCTTGTCCATCTCCAGCACCACGTCCATCGCCTGCTCGTCGGCTACGAAGCTCAGCTCCACCTCGTTCAGACCCCGGTACTCCGACGGCGGGTAGAACTCGATCTCCTGGTAGAACGGCAGCCGCTGCCGTGTCCCGCGGATGTGACCGCGCTCCATGTCCGCGTGCTTGAACCGGAAGCCCAGCTGGATGAACGCGTCCAGGATCGCCTGCTGCGCCGGCATCGGGTGCACATTGATCGGGTCGAGGTCACCGGAGTCCACCGCGCGGGCGATCGCCAGCTCCGTCGTCACCCCGATGTTCATGCCGCGCAGCGCCTGCCCGTCGATCATCGTGACCGGCGTCTCCCAGGGGATCTCCAGACCGAAGGGCACCGTGTGCACGGCACCGGCCTGGAGCTCGAAGGCCCCACCGAGCCGCACCTTGGTGAACTCGATGTTCTGCTTGTACTCCTCGTCGCTGCTCTCCACCTCGACCCTGGCCTGGAGCCCGACCGAAAGACCCTCGATCGCCTGGTTCACGGACCCGCCCTGGATCCGCACCTCGCCCTGGACGACACCGCCCGGCACGACGTTGACCTCGTGCAGTTCGGTCTCGACGGACGCCCCGCCGGCTCCGAGGCTCGCGAGCAGCTTCCTGAACGCCATGACTCTCCTTATACGTGTGGATCTCCGGCCCCACGGCGTGGATCCCTGATCCCTACATACGCGACGCGGCCCCGACCGGTTCCGCGTCCACACCCTGGCAAGGGGAGAGATCTTTGACCAGTCCTTGAGACCCACCCGTCTGGACTACGCTCGGAAGCCATGATCGCGCCCCCGGACCGTACGCCGCTGCCCAGAGAGTTCTTCGACCGTCCCGTCCTGGAGGTCGCCCCCGACCTCCTGGGGCGGACCCTGGTCCGGACGGCCCCCGACGGCCCGAACGACCCCGGATCCCGCGCCTACCGCGGCCGTACGCCCCGCAACGCCGTGATGTTCGGCCCGCCCAGTCACGTGTACGTCTACTTCACCTACGGCATGTCAAGGCGGTCAGCATGAACGTCGACCTTCTCGCCCACCCTGCCGAAGAAGTCGCCCCCAAGCTGCTCGGGAGTGTACTCACCTGCAAGACCCCGGAGGGAACCGTGAGCATCGCCATCACGGAGACCGAGGCGTACTCCGGCGCGGCGGACCCGGCTTCCCACGCCTACCGGGGCCGGACACCCCGTAACGCGGTCATGTTCGGACCCGCAGGACACCTGTACGTCTACCGCTCCCACGGCCTGCACTGGTGCGCCAACGTCGTCACCGGGACGGACGGCACCGCCTCGGCCGTCCTCATCCGGGCGGGCAGGGTCATCGGGGGGGAGGACCTGGCCCGCCAGCGGCGAGGGGAGAAGGTGGAGGGCGCACGGCTCGCCCGAGGCCCGGGGAACTTCTGCCAGGCACTCGGCATCAGGGCGGAGCACAACGGCGCAGACCTCCTGACAGGTACCTCGGTCGTGCTGGCCGAGGGCGAGTCGGCACCTGCCGCGCTCATCAAGGTTGGCCCTCGGGTAGGCGTGAGCAAGGCTCATGACTGGCAACACCGGTTCTACCTGGCCGGTGATCCGACGGTGTCGGCGTACCGACTGAGCCCCAGAGCAAAACCGTCCGCCGGAGCCTGAGCCGCTGTGCGCCTCGCTGACGGCCCGCCGGCGAGTCGGTGCGGAGTAGGGGCTGGCTCATCCTGGTCTGTCCGCATCCCCGCAGGTGCCCACAAGCCATGGATCAACTGATTCCGGCGGGTGTAGAGGGGCTTCAACGCCGAGAGGTGAGTCAGGCACTCGCTGCGCCTCTGTTATCTCCCTATTGATCTTGGTCAGGGCTGCACACGTTTCGATGAGCTCGTTGGCCGCCAGCCCCGCTGCCGTCACCTCCGCATACTTCGAGTCGATCAGCGCCTGCATGAGCTGTCGAAGGTGCAGTTCGACCACGGCACTCGCGCGAGCCACATCCCCAACGAGGAGGGACATCCGGGGGGATCACCCCGATCTGGACGTTCGGAAGGTAGGACAGGGGCGCGAGCCGGTCCATCTGCTCGGCGAGTGCCAGCGAGGAGACGACCGGCCAGCGAACCGCCCGCTCGGTCAGAACGAACGTGAACCGCTTCGAGGCGTCGTAGAGCACGGCTTGCCGTCTCAGCTTCCCCGCCACGGCCTTGCTCGTATCCGCCGTCGAGTGGGCGAGGCTTGCCCGCACGTACTCCGGTGTTGCGAGCAGTCCGGTAACCATCGAGAGCAGGAAGCAGCGCATGCGCGTAGAGGAGGCTTCGAGCGACTTCAGCTCCGCCTCGGCGACCAGTGCCGGGGGAGCATCCAGCGCTCGCAGGGAGAGGCGAGTTCGGTGCCGGAGTCGCCAAGCTGCTCAGCTTCGAACGTCACTCCGCCACGCGCTCCGCGTACTCCAGGAAGGGAACCGACTCGGAAACGGCGATGCGCTGCCACTCGACGAACGGCGCAGGGTCACCCTCGTACAGCTCCCGGCTGATCTGTGTGCCGTCGACCTCGTAGTGCATCAGGACGACCGTCGAGCGGTCGAACCTCCAGAAGTCCCCAACTTCCGGCAACGGGTTCTCGCGCTCGGTCACGTCAAGGATGCGGATGTCCTCCCCGGCGAGCACGTGCGGGGCGTAGTACCGGGAGAACTCGAAGCGCAGGTACTCGGAGAGCGGCCGAGTCAGGACGTGCACTCGAACTGGGCAGCGAGAGGTGCGCACAGAGGCTCCGAGGGATGTACGACTCCTTCCCGCCGGGTATGACGACGGGTCCCGCCCGACTCTCGTCAGACAGGGCCCGTCGTCACTCGGCGCGACGTCCGGCTCGGCCCTCCGCGCGGATCTCAGGGGTTCCGGAACGTGATCCGGCAGTGCTCGCCCTTGAAGGACCGGACCCCTCGACCGCGCGGCATCAGCTCGACTCGCCCGCAGACCTGCATGACGACGGTCCGCACGTGGTCGATGCGGTCGGGGTCCTCGTAGTCCAGTTCCTCCCAGAGGTACTCGACGTCGCCCAGGTCGACTCGTACCCGCTGCGATGCCAGGTCTGCCAGCTCTGCGCGAATCTTGGTCAGGTCGGCGTCACACCTGCCGATGCCCGTCCGCAGGGTCGACGCGTCGATGTCCCCGACGGCGAACATCTCCGCCAGGGCGGTGCGCCTCTCGGATGCGGCCGTCTCCCCGGCCAGCAACTCGGCCTCCCGCTTCTCGTCTGCGGCATCCGTGGCCGGTGCCGCGTTCCACTCCTCGGCCCTGTCGATGACCTTCCTGACTACGAAGGAGTCGAGCGGGTCCGCGGGGCAGGTGATGCACCGGCCACCCGAACAGGTGTAGATGCGGTACCGCTCGCCTGCCGCGTTCTTCTTGCTCCACCCCTGAGTGACGACGGCCTGACACTTCGAGCAGCGGACCACGCCGGACAGCAGGGCCTTGCGCTTGCCGCCGCCGCCCGTCTTGCGCTCCGGGTCGCTCAGGTAGCGGACCAGGGCCCGGAATATGCCCTCGGAGACGATCGCCTCCCAGTTGCCCGCGCCGGTCTCCTCGGTCCGCCGCACGTGCGTCCCGTCCGGCTTCTCGACCCACTGCGAGTACGTCTGGATTCCCGCGTTCCTCGGCTTCAGGAGGACCATCCGAAGGTTCGAGCTGCGCCACTCCTTCCCGTGCGGCGAGAGCAGCCCACGCGTGTTCCAGTCCTTCGCGATGGACCAGAGGGTGACGCCGGCCAGGACGTTCCGGTACGCCTGCCGCAGGGCTTCCGCCTCTGCTTCCCGGTGCCTGCCGTCCCGCTCGAAGCCGAAGGGGCGAGTACTCCAGAAGGGCCTCCCCGACTCCCGGCGCCGCTGGTGTCCGAGTACCTGACGCTCCACTCGCATCTCGGTCTCGTTGCGAGCCACCACAGCGCCGATGCGAGCAGCGAGACGCCCGGACGGGGTGGACAGGTCGAGCACTCCCTGCGCCTGTGCGGCGGCCAGAGTGACGCCGGTCGCCTCGGCCAGGTCCACCAGATCCTCAAGGTCCCAGGGGGTGCGGTACATACGGTCGTAGTGGCGGGACACGATGGCGTCCGCCTTGCCGTCCTCCACCAGAGCCTTGACGCGTTCCCACTCCGCGCTCCGCTTGGTTCCCCGTTTCGTCGAAGCCGAGGTGTCCTTCTCGACGATCGTGGCTACGACCGACCAGCCCTTCCGGTCGCACAGCGCCTGACTCAGCTCGACCTGTTGTGACAGGTTCCCACCCTTGGACTCCTCGCCCCTCGGGGTGGGGCTGAGCCTGGCGTAGATGATCGCTCGCACTGCCTGTCTCCTGCTTGTCGTCTGCTTTGCCGATGCTGCCGGGCCCAAGGACGTACATGCCTGGTGAGTTACCTATGGCATGTGGCACTGCATGAACCTGGTTTGCGGACCGGAAGGACAGGCGAGCGGGGTCCTGCTGCGGGCCGGCGAGATCACGGAAGGCGCCGAACTCGCCCGCACCCGCAGACTCTCGGCACACCGACACCCCCCGGCCAGGTCCGCAGCGGCCCGCGCACCGGCGTCGCCGGCGAGGGCGGCGACGGCGACGCCCACCCCTGGCGCTACTGGGTCGCCGACGACCCGACGGTGAGCCCGTACCGCGCCCACGTGCCCAAGAAGCGCCGAAGTTGACTCGTCTCGGGAAGGTGCGTAATGTATCCCGAGCCGCTGAACCGGGTACGGCGTTTGCCAGCAGCCGGAGCGGCCAACCCACTATCTAGCTCGCACCCCTTCGCCGGGGTCGATTCTGGTGTGCCCGCATGCCCGAATTCGAACCCGTCGGACCCGATTATGAATCGGGACGGGAATCGGCTAACGTAGTGAATGTCGAAAGGCCGGACGGCGAAAGCCGGAAAGCCCGAGGCGAACCCCCCGACTGGGAATCGGATCGGAAAAAGATCTGATAGAGTCGGAAACGCAAGACCGAAGGGAAGCGCCCGGAGGAAAGCCCGAGAGGGTGAGTACAAAGGAAGCGTCCGTTCCTTGAGAACTCAACAGCGTGCCAAAAGTCAACGCCAGATATGTTGATACCCCGTCTCCGGCCGTCATGGTCGGGACGAGGTTCCTTTGAAGAAAACACAGCGAGGACGCTGTGAACCGGGGGAACATTCCTTCCTCTGGTTCCGCTCTCGTGCGTGTCAACCGGCTGAATTAATTTTCTGG